>FR881490.1:157259-195501 GCA_000434835.1 Clostridium sp. CAG:594 | reverse complement strand
ACAATATAAATAAAATACATAATTGATTATTTTTTAATTCATATATACTTTTTGGTAATAAAATTATTACGACCAAAAAGAGAAAACATGGAACCACTTTAATTTTTTTTAAAACTAATGTAGATATATAAGTAAAAAGAAATAAATATTGTATAAAAATAACATAAATAAAATCTGAAAATATTAATTTATAAATCATAATATTACTTACATTTTGATTAGTTAAAAGCAATAATGTAAAAAGTAAAACAAAATATTGCAAAACCTTTATAATCAGAATTATTGATATAAATATTATATTTTTTCTTAACAACCATCTCGAAGGTAAAATTCTTAAAAATATATTATCTAACTGATAAGCTATATCTTTTATATAAATATCAATAACCAAAAACAAATAAATAGCATTATTAAATAAAAACATTATTAATTCTAATATATTACTATCATTTAAATTTAAATTTGTACCCATACTATTATTTATAATTTCCAATAACGACATTTTTGAATTAACATTAATCAACATCACTATTATAGGGATTAATAATAAAGCTATTAATACTTTTTTTCGTTTTCTTATTAAATATTCAATATCATTCATATATAGATATTTCATGAAATCACCCATCTTTTATTAGCTAAAGTTAAATGATGTATTATAAATATTATCAATTCTAATATTAAAATAAATAAAATTGAAAAACTTATTTCGGTAACAAAAGAAGCATAATTTACATTAATAAAATAATTCCAAGGAACTATTGTAAAATTACTTCTTACTGATACATCTAGTGGCATCACAATAAATCCTGCAATAAAAATTGAACTAACAAACATTGTTATTTTTTCTTTAAAATTAATATAACAAATTGTTGTTATTATAGTTACCAATAAAGATATAATAATATATCTTAATAAATAAAAAATTATATAAAACAAATTATTTACTGAATAATTTTGATAAGAATGTATATTCATATTTCCCATCTTAAAAATATTTAACACAATAAAATAAAATAAGAAAAATAAAATATAATAAAAAACATTTAAAACTAAAGTGGTTTTACATAACTCTTTTATATAATTTGCTTTTGTTTTAAGCCGAATGATGTAAAAATTAAATTCTTTATTAAAACACGCACATGTATTTAAGGTGTTAAAAAATAATAAAGCAAACATAAATACATTAAATATCGGAAATTGAAAAGGAATTAAAATAGAATCAATAAAATTTTCTTCAGAAATTCCAAGAACGATGCTACCATATAAGGACAAGATAATCATCATCATAAAAATAACTTTAAATTTATTAGTTGAAGAAATATAATTTAAAATTTTCATTTGATTATGCATTTTGGCTTTCACTTGATATGATCACTCCCTCCTTATTCTTATAATATAAATATATAAATATTGAGGATATAAATTGTAATATAAAGGATATTAATATAATGTATAGAAACCTAGGGCCATTATCAAAGAACCAGTATCCAGTTATATTAAAGAAATCAGTTAAATTATGAAATCCTAAAATTTTATTTATGATTAAAACGTAAATTATAATATAAATAAATATATCAACAATTAAAAATATTATATACCCCATTACAATTGCTACTAATTTATTCTTATTTTTTCTACAACAATATAAACCAATATTACAATATAAAATATTTAAAAAGAATTGTGCTATACATATTCCAACTCCATATAATAAAAAGTGAGAATATTTCCATGGCTCATATACAGAAAGATTAGTAAAATCTACGGATGTAGGGATAGTAAAATTAAATTTAGTTATTAACATAGAAACAATAAAAATAATTAATAAAGACACAGGTGTAATTAAAGAAATTTTAATAATTTGTTTTTTAACTCGTGTTAAATACTTTTTATATTCCATTCGTAATAAATAATTTTTTATCATTCCACTTGAAAAATCCGATTGAATTGTACCTATGATGGCAAGAATAATTAATAATGGAGAAAAAAATTGTAATATACTAAAGATTGTTGTTTCTACAATACAACAAGTCAAGGTGATGGTATCTAATTGCTTATATTTTTCTTTAGGATTATTATTTTTTATATAAGATTCTAAATATTCTTCTTTCGTAAAAACTTTACAATATTCATGTTGTACATTTTTCTTTTTATAACAATTTTCTTTTATTATATAGTAATCCTTTGAATAAGAAAAATTTTCTTTATAAAATTGATAAAAAGAAAAACCTATAATAAATACGACTATTAAAAAAGACAATAATATATATTTATTATTTTTTATTTTCATAGCAACCTCCATAATAAATAAAGAGATAGAAAGTAGAAAAAAATTTTACTACTACTTAATACTACTTATATACTACTTTGATACTGCTATAATACTCTACCAATTTTAACTATCTATAGTCCATTCACCACTAAAAGTTGCTGTTGTTGGTAAAGATTTGCGTGATTGAAGATATAATTTCCAAATACCAATTGTTTTACTATTTGCGCCAAAGCTAACTTTTTGATTAGGTTTAGCTTCAACCCATGGTGAATCAGTCATACCAGCTAACATTCCGTGAGCTCTTGCATCAATTGCACGACCATCACCACTAAGATTATCAGTACAACTTGTTTTTTTAATATATTGCAAGTTGTCAACACTTTTATTTTGTTGAGAAGACATATACGTTCCTTTAAAGACAGGAATTGTAATCCCAGCAATATGAACCACTCTAGCTTCAACGTTACCTAAAGCAAAAACAAAAGTGGCTATGAAAAGTACTAAAGTTGTTTTTAGATATTTCATGAAAAGTTTCTTCTTATATTAGATTTTTTACTGCTAATACTCTCTATCTCAACTTTAGTATATCATCATTAACCACATTAATCAACAAAATATTACATTAATTATTTTTGATTTAAACACTCATATATCATTGATATAACTACATTATTAAATGATGTATTATTTTCTTTAGCTATTTTTTCTATCTTATCAATCAATACCTTTTTTATGTATAAGGATTTATATAATGCAGGTTCTTTCTTTTGTGTTGGCTTTTGTTTAAACATATTAAATTCTTCTTATTTTTCAATTCTTAATGAATATGCAAGCCTTATTAAGGTTTCTTTCTTTTTTATATAATAATAACCTAGAGACCAACCAAGATTATTAGCTATATATCTATCATCATAATTATGTTCCTTATCTAGATATGATACAAAGGGAAAAGAATATTTAAAAACTGGAGATAAATATTATGTTTGTGATTTAGGATTAAGAAATTATTTATTAGGCGGAGTTAAAGATTATGGTAGTATTTTAGAAAATATAATATTTTTAGAATTAAAAAGAAAAGGTTATGAAATATATATAGGTAAGTATGACGATGAAGAAGTTGATTTTGTAATTAAAAATAATGATGGAATAAAATATATACAAGTAGCCTTATCAGTTCGTGATGAAGATACTCTAAAAAGAGAATTGACTTCTTAAAAAAATATAAAAGACAATTATCCTAAATACTTAATAAAACTAAATTATGATACAAATGATTTTGATGATATAAAACAAATAAGTGCTGATTTCTTAACCGGAAGAACAAATTTATAAATATTAAAAAATTATGATATAATATTTGATACAAGAAGGGAGTTTTGTCATGAAAATTAATTATCCGATAAAATATGCTGCTATGCCAATTATAGAACAAGTTGGTTGGTCATACGGATTACATGAACTAGAAAGAAAAGATGATGTTGTTTGTTATATAGTATCTAAATGTTATTTGATAAGTGATCTAACAAAATATACAGAAGATGGTCAAATTGTTAAACAATATGAAGTTATATTTCCATATCAGCCAGTTGAATTTAGTAGATGGAAAAAAGTTACACCATCTTATAATTTAGTACATGGATATTGTACCAATGGAAATAAGGTTGATGAAATATTTGATACTTATGAAGATGCATTAAGTTTTGTTACAGCTAAAAATGAAGAATTGTGTAAAAAATCATATATATATTTACCATATTCAGAAAATTATGCAGTAAAGAAAGATGAATTTAATGAAAAATTAGCTGAATATAAGTTATTAGAAGAACAAATATTACTTCATACAGAAGATATGGAAATTGGAAAGAGTAAAGAGTTAACTAATGTTATAAAAATTGCAAATAATAGCGGTAGAGTTTTATCATGTAGTATATATGAAATATTAAATTTATTTGATAGAGATAAATTTGTCGTTTATAGCATTTCTGCAGAGCAATATACTAACTTAATAAAGTTAATTAGTGAAGAAAAAATTGAGGATATAAAGTCTATAATAGGAGCACATCAGGGATTATTATTGCATAAAGAAAAAGATGATTTTATAAAATTAGCAGTAGAAGAAGGTTGTGGCGCTTATTATATTCAAAATAATAGTGTAAATTATGATGTTAATTTAGATAAAGTAACCATAAAATCTTTCGAAAATATAGATGAAGATACTTTAATCTTTTATACAACTGAAACTATAGATGATTTGTTGAATAGTTATAAAAAACATTCAGAAATAAATTTAAGAGAAGTTCTAGGACCTGTTTTGAAAAAAACTAAAAAAACTAATATTAAAAAAGACTAGATAGAAGAAAGATGTAAAAACAAGAAATTGAGAATTACCTTTAAAATCGCTTCTTTAATAAAAAAACAACTAGGTAACAATTCACGTTATCTAGTTGTTTTTGTTATATATTATTACTCACTAATATCTCCAAGGATAAAAGAAATGGCTTTTTTTAATTCACTTAAAGTAGTTTCTATTTGATATCCTATCTTACCACCACTAAATATAATCTTATCATAAGAAGATGCACTCTCATCTATTACTGTTTTAAATAACTTTTTCATTCCAACAGGAGAACATCCTCCGTGAATATAACCTGTAAGTGGTAATAATTCAGCCTGCTTAACCATTGATATACTTTTTTCTCCTACTGTTTTAGCGGCCTTTTTTAAATTTAATTCTCTATTTACTGGTACTAAAAACACAAAGTGATTACCAGATTTACCTATGGTTACTAAAGTCTTAAAAACATAGTTGGGATCTTCATTTAACACACTTGCAACTTCCATACCACTAATGGCGCTGGTATTAACATAACTATGAGTTTTAAATACAATTTTCTTTTGCTCTAACTCTCTCATAGCATTGGTTTTCTCTTCCTTCTTTTTCAAGATAAATCACTTCCTATGCTTAATTATATCACAATAATCTTATCGATTATATTTTAAAAATACTGTTGAAAGTAAAAAAACATATTTATCCTAACATTTAGTTAGTGAAAGTGCATCCTACCGTCATAAGTTTCTTTTTGTACATTAAGTTTTACTTTATTTATGCTAATATTTTTATTATCTAACCATTTTATATCATTGTCTTTTAAATGATAATCATAATATATATTTTTCTTTTCTTTAGTTCCTACATTTTCAAGCTCTACCCTCATAAACCAATCCATTGTCATTCCATAACTAATTTTATAAATATTTAATTTATAATTTTCATTTGGTGAAACAATACTTTTAACATATATTCCTTTTGGCAAATCATCGAAATCATATATAAATTTATAATAAATCATATATAATATTAAAAAGATAGAAACAGAAATTATTATCATTTTTAAAGCCATCTTTGCAATTTGTTTCATATATGTTCCTCCTTAATTTTGCTATTTTTTTTACATAAAACCATGTAAGCAACTACTTTATTATCACAATATTTTTATTAGCTATATTTTCTATTTACTTTAATATCTTCTCCAAAATTCCTATAAACCAATCATTACATACATATAAATTAATTACGTATGTTATGGTCATAATAATTAAAAATACCATTCCATCTTTTTTAGCGCCTCTTATTATTTTCTTTATAATAAAACCAAATAATATAATTTCCATAAATAGAAACAATATAACTTGTAATCTAAGATTAGTAAATCCAAATCTTCCTATGTATAAGAACATTCTATAATAAGAGTTAAATATTAGAAATATAGAAAATGCTATTAAAGATAAAACTAAGTATTTAACTTTTTTATCTTCTTTAACTAAGTTTGTTTTATATATTAAATATAATATTATTCCGAAATTTATTAGTGTTACAAATAAAAGTTGGAAAAATCCTTCTCTTGCGTAGCTGGAATAAATATATCCTTTAGGAACCTTAAGGAAGTTACCACAAAGTTTAGATATCTCTGATATTAAAAATAAAACAAATACAAAGTTTACTATGAAAAGCATAGTTGTAACAACTGTTTTATTTATGTTACTCATTTTACTTTCTTTTAAAGCTATTTCCTTATTTTTAAATAAGTTAATACCTATTACAAACAAGATAACAAAATATATTATTCCTTTAATAACATACCATAGGTTAAAATCTACATTAATATTTGTAACAATACTAGATAAAAACTTATCAAAATAAGCATCCGCACTAGTTAAAAGTGCAAGTATTAATCCTGATATAAAAACACCTATAATAGTTCCAAATATAATGTTAATTATCTTATCATTTTTATCTTTCTTTGTATCTATTTTAATAAATTTAAGGTTTTTAAATAAGTTCTTTGGAAATAGTTTAAATACTAAAAACATATTTTCTAAAGATACCTTAAAATCACTTCTTACAAGCATAAATAAATACGTAGAAATTAATAATGGTAAAACTATTATATTAAGTAACTGGTTAGTACCATCTAAATTACCTTTTAATACTTTCAAAACTAAGTTACTTATAATTATAAGAACTATTGGAATGATAAGTAAATAAGCCTTTTTATTTATTTTCTCATAATCTTTAACTAAAATAGTACTTGATATTAAGATCATTAAGAAAGGAAACATAACACTTTTAAAATAAAAATCTATGTTTAACATTCCTACAATAACTATTAAAATAGCAGATATTAAAGGAACTAATATATGTTTTTTTCTATTTTTACTGTTCATTGTTATCACCCTTGTATTCTAATATATCGCTTGGCTGACAGTTAAGCGCTTTGCAAATTACCTCTAGCGTTGAAAATCTTATCGCCTTTGCCTTATTTGTTTTTAATATTGAAAGATTAGTCGTTGTAATACCAGTTTTTAGGCTAAGTTCATTTAGTGACATCTTTCTTTTAGCCATCATAACATCTAAATTAACTACTATCATAAAAGTGCCTCCTAAATCGTAAAATCTACTTCCGTTTTATATTTTATCGCAGCTTTTATAACTTCTGCTAAAACGTAAAATGAAAGTGATGTAAAAAAACAAATAAGTGCAACTACAAACGTTAATAAGTTTGGTATAAATACACCTTTAATAATTACTATTAAAAATAGAATCATAAACATAACTGCAATTACTTTTAAAGTATCTTCTAATTTTTTATTAAAAGGACTTCCACTATAAACAATGTTAAATAAACCAATTAATCTATATACTATATAAAGTCCAATTATATAGCACATATAAAACGCTAATCTATAAATTAGCATATGTTTTTTAAATAAATCAATATCACTTCCTTTAAACATATCATAAAGTTCTGGAATAAATATAAAACACCCTATTCCAACAATTAAAATAACAATTAACAATATAGATACTGCTTTAGCTAGTACACTTTTTTTCATAATTTTTCCTCACCTCAATTTAATAATATGTCTTATTTTATTAATTGTCAATATATTTTTATCGATTATCGTAAAATAATTCGTTTTTTTAATTTATGCATAATAAAAAAATTGTGCTATAATTTATTATAGGATGGTGGTTATATGATACAGATATTTGATATAAAAAAGAAAAAGAAGTATTTAAATGATAACAATGTAACTTTACTAGACAAATATAAAAAGATATCTAATTTATCATCTGATGAGTTAGTACATTATCTAAAATCAAATAAAGATGGCTTGTCAAGTGATGAAGCATCAAAAAGACTTAAAGAATATGGTCCAAACGTAGTTATTAAGGATGATAAAAAGCCTTGGATATATTTTCTTTTAAACTCATTTAAAGATCAGTTTATTATAATATTACTTGTTTTAGCAGTTATAAACTTCTCTTTAGGTGATAGGTTAGGTTCATTAATAATAGTTTTAATTGCCGTTATAAGTGCTGTTATAAGGTTCGTCCAGGACTACTCAGTTTATAAATTTAACAGAAAATTAAAAGCAAGTATATATAGCCTTGCAAACGTACTTAGAAGTGGTAAAGAAAGCACCATCAAAACAGAAAAAGTAGTTATTGGAGACATTATAAAATTAAATGCTGGTTCAATTGTTCCTGCGGATGTAATCATTTTAGAAAGTAAAGACCTATTTTTAAATCAATCCGTTTTTACTGGTGAAAGTATACCTATCGAAAAAAAGGCTAAAAAAAACGATGCTAAAGACGTATTTAGCATTGATAACGTATGTTTAATGGGTTCTAGTGTAATTACTGGAAGTGCAAGTGCAATTGTAATTGAAACTGGATTTAACACTTACCTTGGTTCAATGGGAAAAGAAATAGATAACACAAAAGAAGTAACGAACTTTGAAAAAGGAATGAAAAACATAACTAAAATGTTAATTACATATATGATTGTTGTTTGTCTTGTCGTTTTGGTAGTAGATGGCGTAATTAAAGGAAATTTTAAGGAAGCTATTTTGTTTGCACTTTCAGTTGCAGTAGGTATCACGCCTAGCATGCTTCCAATGATAGTTAACGTAAATTTAACAAAGGGAAGCAAAACACTTGCCAAGAAAAAAACACTTGTTAAGAAAATAGATGCAATTCAAAACTTAGGAGCAATAGACGTTTTATGTACTGATAAAACAGGAACGTTAACTGAAAATAACATAACCCTTCAAAAATACATAGATACAAGTGGAAAAGAAAACATAGACGTACTTAATTATGCTTTCTTAAATAGTTATTTTTCAACAGGTATGAAAAACATAGTTGATAAAGCAGTTATTTTGTATGCTAAAGAAAATAAAATAGATAATATTAAAGATAAGTACGAAAAGATAGATGAAATTCCGTTTGATTATAACAGAAAGAAAACTAGCATCGTAGTTAAAGGTGCAAATGGATACAAAATGATTACTAAAGGTGCTTTAGAAGAGGTCATAAAATCCTGCAATAAAGCTCTAATTGGAAATAAAGAAGAAAAAATAACGAATAAAATAATAGACGTTGTAAACAAAAAGGCTAGAGAATTAGAAGAAGAAGGAATGCAGGTTATCGCACTTGCCGAAAAAAAAGAATATCCTGGTAAAGACATTTTCTCTAGTAAAGACGAAAAAGATATGATATTAATTGGTTTTGTTGGATTTTTAGATCCACCTAAAAAAGATGTTAAAAACGTATTATTAAAGCTTAAGAAGGCTGGCATAAACTTAAAAGTAATAACAGGTGATAACAGGTATGCAACAGAAAACATATGTAAAACAGTTGGAATTAATAGTGATAAAGTTTTAATTGGATCAGATATTGATAAATTAACTGATGAAGAATTATCTTCTATGATTGATGATGTTAACATATACGCGAGATTTAATCCACTTCAAAAAGAAAGAATAATTAGATTATTTAAGGAAAAAGGACATGTTGTTGGATACATGGGAGATGGTGTTAATGATGCTCCATCACTACATACCGCAGACGTTGGTATATCAGTTAATAGTGCAACTGACATAGCTAAAGAAGCAAGCGATATTATATTATTAGAAAAAAGTTTAAAAGTTATTTATGATGGTGTAATAGAAGGAAGAAAGGTATATGCTAACATAATAAAATACATGAAAATGGCTTTGTCTGGAGATTTTGGAGACGTATTTAGTATTATGATAGCAAGTATATTCTTACCATTTCTACCTCTTTTACCTATTCAAATGTTATTCCAAGATTTTATTTATGACTTTTCTCAAATAGGAATTCCTTATGATAACGTTGATGAAGAATTCTTAAGAAAACCTAAAAAATGGAATACAAAAGGAATATCAAAATTTATGAAAGTAATGGGTATAACATCGTCAGTAATAGATTGTATTGCATTTATTATATTCTGGTTTGTACTTGGATATAATGGAGTTAATAAACAAGCATACTTCCAAACAGCTTGGTTTGTAATGTGTCTTGTAAGTGAACTTATGATTATTCATAACGTAAGAACCGCTAAAAAGGCATTTATAGAATCAAGAGCAAGCGTGACACTTACTCTTCTTACCCTTCTATCTCTTATACTTACAATAATAACTCCAATAGCACTTTACAAAGTAAAATCATTTAACTTTGTAATTCTTCCTCTTAAGTATTACCTTATAGTTATATTACTTGTTATCTTATATGTAATTTTAGTTAATACAATTAAGAAAATATATATTAAAAGAAACGGAGAATGGTTATAATAAAAGGAATCTTAGTATTTACTAATGATTCCTTTTACTTTATTCATATCATCTTTTAACTCATTATTTTGTTTTTTAATTTCATCTAACTCTTCATCTTTATACCTAATATCCTCAGATAAAGAATTGTTTTCCTCTTTTAATCTTTCAAGTTCTTCTTTTAATTTCATATTTTGTCTTTGTAAATCAGAATACGAACTATCACCTAAATTAGTATTCTTTATAAATAATGAGTCATTATATGTATCAATTATTTTTACTATATCTTCTTGTTCGGCATCAACTAAACTTATGTCAAATGGCTTTTTATTTTTAATGTGGTCACATAATATATCAATTATATTTGACGTACGCATATTACCTTGTCTTTTACTATCTCTTATTTTTAATGAATAAATAAAGTCTGCAATTACATTTGGAGTACATCCAAAATCATTTGATAATTTCATTAAATTTTCTAATTTTTGCTTTCTATCCCATTCTAAAATAGAAAACTTTCCTGTTGTAGAATTATTATAATAAATGAAAAGATTATTTAACAAAGTTAATTCTTGATAAATCAAATAAGAAGATAAAGCTTCTTGACATTCTGCATAAGAATTAAAAATTTGATTACTCATAGGAAAATAAGTGCCATCTTGAGCTTCAGCTAGTTTTAAAACATAATACTTTTCATTTTTCTTTTGTAATATTAAATAAGACATATCATCAAAGTCAGCACTATATCCAAATGTTTTTCCCTTGTCATATTTACATACCATTTCACAATAATTTGTATTTATATTTAAATTTTCAATTAAAGCATCTATTTTTTCATTTATATATGGTGATAAAACATTATCAAGATTAATTATTCCAGATTCATGTTTTTTTAAAGCTTCATTAGAACTTTTAATGAAATCAAGCATAACTTCATATGAGTTCATATTTCTATATAAACCTGTATTTTTTAAATACTCCGTATTTATACCAAGAAGATGTGGTATTGATGATTTTGGTATTTTTATCTTTATTCTTTCACCATTAGATAAAAACATTAAATAACTTTTCTTAGATAAATCAGTTTTTCGTTCTTCTTCATCTTTCTCGTAAAAATTATAATCATCTTCTTTTCCAAAATATCTTTGTAATAATGTATCAATCTTATCAAATAACTCAGATAATTCACGATTAGTATAATTTTTATTCATTATATCCCCCTCTTTTATGACTCAATATACTATCATTTCTTTAAACTTTTGTCAAATTATAATAGCGATTTAATTAAAACATGAAAAAAATTAGTCAGAAATCTAACTAATTTTTATTACTCAACGCTCTTTAAAGACTCAATCATATCGATTTTCTTTAATGCATAATGAATTATTATACTTACTATAATAGTAAATAACATTACCATAAATGCTGTTATTAAATAACTAGATAAATTTATATGATGAATAAATCTTACTATTTCAATTTCAACAGTATTAACAATCACATTAGTTAAGAAGATACCAAATATAAGGCCAAAGACTATACCCATAATAGTTAATATAATAGTTTCTTTAACAATGTAATCATCTACTTCTTTATCAGTAAAGCCTAGTACTTTAAGAGTTGCTATTTCTCTTTTTCTTTCACTTATATTTATGTATGATAAATTATATAAAACAACAAATGATAAAGCACCTGATAAAACAATTAGAATTAATACTACACTATTTAATGACTTAAGCATATTATTTACGCTTTTAATTGTTTGACTAACAGACATAATACTCATTATATCATCATTTTTAAGTAACTGTTTTGATACTTTTTCTTCATTTTTTAAATTATCTATTTTTAAATAAGTAATGTTTGTTTCATAAGTCCCAATGTTATCTTCATATGTTTTTTTATTCATAAATACATAGTGACTAACATAGTTTTCACAAATACCACTAATAACAAAAGTATATTCTTTATTGTTAGAATCTTTTATTATAATTTTATCACCCTTATTTTTCTTAATAAGCTGCGATAATTTATCAGAAATAATTACCTCGTTATCTTTTAATTTAAGTTTCTTGCCCGTTTTTAAATCTCTTAAATTAACTATTTCATCCATGTCTTTTTCATTAAATGGCACAAATATATTTATATCATTATTATATGAAGTCATAGATATAACCATATTAGTATCAAGTCTCTTTGTTATATGTTTACTATTAAATATTTTATCTAGATTTTCCTTTGATGGGGTATTTGTAACATATACCATTTCATCAAATTTAAATACGTTATTATACTGTTTATCTGGTATTTCTACTATTGAGTCACGAATACCAAATCCTGCTAACATAAGAGCAGTACATCCAAGTATTCCACCAACCGTCATAAATACTCGCTTTTTATATCTAAATAAATTTCTTACCGTTATTTTATTTGAAAAATTAATACGTTTCCAAATAAATGGTATACGCTCTAGTATTACTCTTTTTCCGTTTGACGGAGCTTTAGGTCTCATTAGGTCAGATGGTTTTTCTTTAACTACTTTTCTAATCGTTAAAAGCGTAGTACCACAAATACATATTGTTGCAATTAAAATACCCATAACGGAGTTCGTAGGATTAAAATCATACTTAAATACTGGTACATCAAATAATATTTTATATATACCCCAAATAAACTTAGGAAGCAAGAAAAATCCTAATAAAGCACCTATTATACCACCTGAAATAGTTGCAAGACCTGAATATAATAAATACTTTCTTCTTATATGCTTATTACTAAAACCTAGTGACTTAAATGTTCCAATAACTCCTCTATCATCTTCTACCATTCTAGACATTGATATAAGACTTATTAATATAGCTACCACAAAAAATATAGTAGGAAATACTTTAGATAAGTTTGAAACACTATTACCATCATCTATAAAACTAGAATACCCACTATCATCTAATCTACCATATATATATAAAACAGCTTTTGGTATTTCATTTAATTTATCTTTAGCATCACTTATTTTTAAATCAAACATAGCTTTACTATCATAATACTCTTTTAATTTGGAATTAAATAATTCAAGACTACTACGATAAGTTCTATATGAATTATTATATAAAGAAAGTCCATTTTGATAATCATTATAATAACTTAAATACTTATTATAGCCACTATTATATTCTTCCATAGCCTTATTATATAACGCTAAACCATTTTGATATTCCTTTTCAGCAGCATTTATTTTATCTATTGCATTAACTAATTTTATAAAATCATCATAGTTTTCTTTATAAAGTGTTAATGCTTTTATTATTTGATCATAATTTGGTATATCTTCTGGTATTGATGCAATTATAAAGTCAATGTTATCAGGATTAGTTATATAATCTTTAATTAAATCACTATTATCCGCGATAAAGTTAACCATTAATATAATCTCATTATATCCTGGTGTATCAGGTGGAATCTTGCTTATTAAAGCATCTTTATTATTAACTGGATCCTTTATAAATTCTATAAATTCTTTTTGTAATCCTAAATCATATATTTTATTAACTACATTAACTATTTCATCATGAAATAAAATATCATCAGGTATAGCATTTATAATAACATTTTTTGAAATAGATGGGTCATTTATATAGTTTAACGCAGTATTTATATCATTTATTGTTATTCCATAAGAATTTAATTTAGCATTTATCTCACTTTTGCCTAATTCTATTTCTTTTTTTGCGTTATCTAGTTTTAACTTATTATAATTAAGAGTATCTCTTGCATCATCTAACTTTATTTTAGTGTTATTTAACTCTGTTTTAGCATTATCTAATTTCACTTTAGATGATGTTAGCTTATTTTTTCCATCTACTAACTTTTCATTTGCACTATCTAAAGCATTTTTAGCGTTATCTAACTTTGCTTGTCCCTTTTCTTGCTCTTCTTTTATTTTATTATTAGCATCATCATATATTTTACTATATCTTAAATCTTCTCTATCTTTTTTTATTTTATCTATTTCTTTTAATGATTTTTCTATTATATTATTATACTTATCATTATTAGTAGTTTCTGCTGAGGCACCATTTACTGTTAAATATATTTCAGTATAATAATCTATGTTAAAATTATCATTATTAGTGTACGCATAATAATTTATCTTACCAGTTCCAATATTAGTATTACCACGATTAGCAGTACCAGTTTCAGAAGTTATGTATAAAGGACTTTTTACAATACCAACAATTTTCAAGTCTTTATTTTTAATAGTATCATCATTTACGGTTATATAATCTCCAATTTTTAATTTTTCTTTATTAATCATAGATTGTTCTACTATTACTTCAGTATTATCTTTAGGCATTCTTCCCTTTAATATTTCTATTTTATTAATATCTTGATTTATACCAATTAGTTTTACCACAAGTTCTTTATTTTTAGCCTCTACTAATACATCTTTTGAATAAGAACCATAAGCTTTTTTTACTGTTTTCAAATTTTCAAAAGCCTTAATATCATCATTTGTAAGTCCTAAAGTGGACACTATTTTAATATCATAAAAATTATTATCATCATAATACTTATCAAGTGATTTCATCATATCAGGTGCAGCCATTTTTAAACCAACAAAGACCAAAACACCTAACATACTCATAACAAGTAGTGACAAAAACCTTTTAAATGAATGTTTTATTTCTCTAATACTACTTGTATTAATTCTATCTTTTTTCATAATTACCACTCTATTTCATCAATGCTCTTTGGCTTCTTATTAATTATGATATCACTTGCACTACCGTTTTTAAACTTAATTACCTTATCTGCCATTGGTGCAATCGCAGCGTTATGGGTAATTATTATAACGGTCATTTTTTCTTTTCTTGCTGTTTCTTCTAGTAATTTTAAAATTTGTTTACCTGTTTTATAATCAAGAGCTCCAGTTGGTTCATCACATAAAAGTAGTTTTGGATTTTTTGCTATTGCACGTGCTATTGCAACACGTTGTTGTTCTCCTCCTGATAGTTGAGAAGGAAAGTTATCCATTCTTTTTTGAAGCCCAACCTTATTTAGTATTGTTTTAGGATTTAAATGGTCTTTGCATAATTGAACCGCAAGTTCAACGTTTTCAAGAGCCGTTAAGTTTTGTACTAAATTATAAAATTGAAAAACAAAACCAATATCATTCCTACGATACATAATAAGTTCTTTATCACTATAATTAGTAATATCTTTTTTATCTACTAAAACCTTACCACGAGTTGCAGAATCCATTCCACCTAGTATGTTTAAGCATGTTGTTTTACCTGCTCCAGAAGGCCCTAAAATAACTACAAGTTCTCCTTTTTCTATTTCAAATGATGCTTTATTAAGTGCTTTTATCTCTACTTCACCCATTTGATATATTTTATCTACGTTCTTAAATTCTATATATGCCATAATACCCCACCTCTTAGTGATATATTATATAATAAAATGAAAAAAATAGCACTACTTTTTTTAACTATTAAATAGTTAATATATTTTTCCAAAATAATAGTTTATAAAAATAAAACAACTAATCTTCCTTTTAATATTGATTAGTTGTTTTTACGTATGCATTACTATTTTCACGTTCTCTTTTTCTTATAAGTTTTTGTCTTCTTGACGTTACAAGCATATTAAACGTTCTCATTTTTTCTTCATCTTTTTTTACTATTTTTCTATACTTTAATAGCATTGGTAAAGTAAATGATGAAACATCACTTTTTGCATATAAATTAAATCTTTCTTGGGCGTACTTTAATCTATGAAAATAAAAATCATGACTATCCATCATATACTCAATAATATCTTCTGACATATCTAAATCCTTTTCAACAACGCAGAATAATTCACCTAATTTTAACTCGTCACTTGCCATGTTACAACCAGGTACTAAATTACCATCTACGCTTGCATAAACAGGATATTCTTCACTATTTAAAACGTCAAATGATGTATCTATATCTCTTGCAATAATTATTTTAGATAATGAAGTTGATAAGTCTTTACCATCTTTTTTACCTTCATACATTCTTAAGTCTGCAACCGATAATCTTTCATTTAATTTGGTATTATCATCCATAATATAATTCTCCTTTCTTTTTAGCGTGCTTTACCATTCTATAATATATATGCGTCAAAATCAAGGAAAATTTTAAAAATATTTATTATTTATTAAGCATGTATATTCCAAGTGTTAAATAACCTGCAAATATAGACCATAAAAGATATGGAATATTTAAATAAAAAGCTCTTTTGTCTATTTTGAAAAAAGTTACCATCATAACTATTATTGATATAATAAGTAAAAGAATCCACATAAATGCGAATAAATATGCACCAAAACCAAAGAATATTAAACTCCATAAAGAGTTAATTATAAGTTGTACTCCGTACACTATTAAAGCACGAGTATTAGTTTTTTCATCTTTTTTCGTGACAATATATAACGATACGCTCATTAAAAGGTACAACACGCTCCAAACAATAGGAAATAATATACCCGGTACATTAATTGGTTTTTCAAGTTCCTTAAAGGTATCCATATTATTCATTGTAAAAAAGTTAAAAAAACTTCCTACTACAAAAGTAATTATTATTATAATAATTAATCTTTTCCAATCTATTTTTTTCATATCATCACCATTGTTAGTTTACTTTATTTTTAATAAATTATGCTTCGTAAAATTCCTTTAGAAATTTATATGTAATTCTTTGGCATATACTAGATGATTCATGATCATATAAATTATATTGCTTTATACCATTGTTATTAGCTAAATTAGATATGACTTTTACTGATGCATACGGTATTTCATTAACAAAAGAGTATTCTCCTACAACACCACTTTCACAGTCACAAGCACAAGCATTATACTCTCTTCTTATGCTGCTTGCTAAATTATAATTAGATACAAACATATCGGAAGATGCAACAACATCATTTAAATAGCTTATTCCAGATACGTTTGATGCTCTTTTTAAACATTCGATTAAGTCTTCATTAGTTTTATATGTTGCCTTATCAAGTCCAGGTATCTGACCTTCCATAAAGCCATTTGGCATAAAATCAACATCAAACTGAGCAGTAGTATTTGGTATTACAGCTGAAAAAATAGATGCTTCATCAGTTAAAGCTCCTGCCGTTCCAATAGATAAAATAACACGAATATTATATTTATCACATATATATCTTAAGTTACTTGCAATATTTACCTTACCATAACCACTTACTAAAATAATAAATTCATGGGTTTTATACGTACATTTATAAACCTCACTTTTATTTGGGCTTTCCTCCTTCGTATAACTTAATTTTTCTAATAAATCACTTACGTAACATCTTTCTGATGCAACAATTGCGAGCATTTAAAACACCTCCTAATAAATGTATATTTGTTTTAATTTGATTTTATTTACATAAAATTATTTTAAGGAGGAATACATATGGCCTACAAAGTAGCGATAGATTCATCTAACAGTAGTGAAAATAAAAATGGAATCGTAGAAAAAGACTTTACTTTTACGATTGCAAAATACATTAATGAAAGATTAAATAACATTGGAATAGAGAATTTTTTAGTTGATGAAAATAATACTGGTTTAACAGATGAAGAAAAGGTAAATATTATTAAAGATAAGTATGGAAATGGAAATAATATTATTGTAATTTCAAATAGATTAAATAAGGGAGGAAAAAACGGTGCTGAAATAATGTATCCACTTAGAAATAACAGTAAACTTGCCTCTTTAATTGCAAGTAATTTAGAAGATGCTGGGCAAACCGTTTTAAAATATTATCAGCTAAGAAATAATAGTGACACCTCAAAAGATGATGATTATTTAATTAGAAATACCGCTAACAACTTAACAATCGTAATAGATTACGGATACATAGATAACACAAGTGATGCCAATTTTTTAAAGAACAATTATGAAAAGTTGGCAGAAGCCGTTGTTAAATCGATTGCAAATTATGCAGGAGTAAGTTACTCACCCGCTAATATGGAAGGATATTACATTGTAAAAAAAGGAGATAGCCTGTGGAATATCGCTAGCAAAAATAATACTACTGTGGATAACATTAAAAAGTTAAACAATTTATCTAGCAACAACTTATCAGTTGGGCAAGTGTTAAAGCTTTCTTATGATGCGAAAAATGAAGATATAAAAGAAAGTAATATTTACACGGTTAAAAAAGGAGATAGCCTCTGGCTTATCGCAAACAAATATGGAACTACGGTTGATGAGTTAAAAAGTGCAAACAATTTAAAAAGTAATACATTATCCATCGGACAAACACTTATCATACCAGAGAAAAAAGAAAATACTAACAAGATTTCATACGTTGTAAAAAAAGGAGACAGCTTGTGGCTTATTGCTAATAAATATGATACTACTGTGGAAAAGATTAAAAGTACAAATAATTTAAAAGGTAATACACTTTCAATTGGACAAGTGCTAGTTATTCCAAGCTCAAGTGAATTTATTACTTATACGGTAAAAAAAGGAGATAGCTTATGGCTTATTGCTAATAAATACAATACTACTGTGGATAACATTAAAAAACTAAATAATTTATCTAGCAATAACTTGCAAATAAACCAAAAATTAATACTTCCGGCCTAATTTTTAATATTTTTTAATCATTATTTATGTTATTATATAAATGATGAGGTGGTAATTATGACATTTGATAAGCAAGTTGAAAAGGCTAAAGAAGAGAAATTAAAATACAGAATTACAAGAGATGTAATTTTCATAGTTCTTGGAATAACATTTCTAGTTATATCTATTTTTGTATCATATAGTGATAGCAAAAAAGAAAGTAATAATACCGGTAAGAAAACAACTACGGTAGTTGATAAGTTAAAGGAAATTAATAAAGATAAGAAAACAAAGTAATAATTGTTTTCTTTTTTTGCATAGAATATACTAGGTGATTTTATTGATAGTTAAGTATACCGAAAAAGAGCTTGATCTTCTTGCAAGATTAATGAGAGCGGAGGCTTTAGGAGAAGGAAATCTTGGAATGCTTATGGTTGGGAATGTAGGCGTTAACAGAGTTATTGCTAATTGCTTGGATTTTAAGAATACTAGAAGTATAACAGATATGATTTATCAATCCCCTGGTGGTTTTTCTGGAACTAATAGTGCACTTTTTCAAAGTTCTTCAACAACTGCAGAGAAAAATCTTGCTAAAAGAATAATAAGAGGCGAATACTTTCATCCTGCAACAAACGCACTTTGGTTTTATTCACCCGGAAGTGGTAATTCTTGTAAGACAACTTGGTTTAATCAAGCTAATGCTGGCAAATACAAAAATCATTGTTTTTATGAACCAGCTAAAGGCGTTTGCAAGTCATTGCATTAAAAAAAGCTTATTAAATTATAAGCTTTTTATTATGGAAAAATTATTTATTGTACATCAATTTCTTTTACATATTCATAATTAAGTTTATTACTTTTTGTTACAACAGATTCACCAAGCTCCTTTTCTAAATTATCTCTTGCTTGTTTAGCAATACCTCCACCACGCTTTGCAACTTTAATATTTTCTTGTAATCCCTGTGGTTTTTGTTTTAATGCTATCTGTTTTGTTGCTTCTTCTGATAAATCAGTTAATATTAATTCAATATTATCCATATTATCTCTTAGATTTTCTTTTCTTAAACCCTTAAATTGTTTATACTCTTTAGCAGTCATTCCAGACCAAGTTTTATATATTTCATTTGTTAATATGGCATATTCTGAATCCTGTTTAATTCCGTTATCTTGCCATACATCAGTTAATCCTTTTCTTTCTTGCAAAGTTTTGATTCTTTTTGAAATCCAAGATTCATCATAACCTTTTGATCTATATAAATCTATTGATCTTTGAGCGGCAATTGAAGGATCAAATACTTCATCTATTCTCTCACTTCCTAATTTTGCTAGCCAACCTTTTATAGGTTCTGCATTTTTACTAGGGATAGATTCAATTATTCTAAACATACCTTTTATATCAACAACATCAGTCATACGATACTTACCATCTTGTGCTTTTAATTTCAAAGCGTGACAATTTGTCACGGTTTCATTTCCCTCTTTTTTTAATCTTTGTTTTAATTTTCTCCAATAAGATTGTTTATCTTTACTTTCAGATATTGCTCCTACTATATCAACAACACTCACAAAGTATTTTTCTTGTTCATTATCCCATACGGTTCTTATTGTTTCATTATTAAAAATTTTATTAATTAAATGCATTTTATCCTGATTCATTCATGACCTCCATTCATTTATTATATTTTTATCCTCACTTCAATTAAATAATACCAAATATTTGTTCGCACATCAATACATAATAAAACTTTTTTATATAATTTTAAATTTTAAAGCTTGTTAATATCCTTTGAAACAAAAACAAAAAAGTTTACATTAAAGTAAGCTTTTTTTATGGGATAATTAGTGTTTGACCTATCGTTAATATATCAGAATTTAGGTTATTTAACATTCTTATTTTATTTATGCTAACATTAAATTTATTAGCAATTGACCAAAGACTATCTCCTCTTTTTACTACGTAAAGGTTAGATGTATTGGAATTTCGATTTGAATTTCCAGGAATAATTAGAACCTGTCCTACCGATAATATATCACTAGTTAGATTATTAATATTTCTTAAATCATTAACAGATACATTATAAGCGTTTGCTATCGAATATAAACTATCCCCTCTTTGAACTACATATGTGTTGGAATTAGACATGTCAGAATAATCTCCTGTACTTTCTACATCATTTGGAATAGTTAGCGTCTGTCCTAGCGTAATTGTGTTATTTTTTAAATTATTTTTCCTTATAATTGCATTTGGAGTTGTTCCATATTTAAGCGCTATGGAGTATAATGTATCACCTTTTTGTACTACGTAAGTTGTTTGTGTATCAGGTGTTGTTGTACCACTACTTCCCGTGTTCGGAATTTGAAGTGCCTGACCTACATAAATTGTGTTTGTTCCAAGATCATTTAAATTTGCAAGCTCATCTACGGTAGTATTATTGGCGTTTGCAATTGACCATAGGCTATCTCCTTTTTGTACTACGTAAGTTACGTTAGTTTGATCTGATGGTGCTGCTCCAGGAATTACCAATTGTTGTCCAACACTTATTAAGTTTGACTTTAAATTATTTGCATTTTTAATTTCGTTTACACCAACATTAAATCTTTTTGCAATTGACCATAGACTATCTCCTCTAGCAACAGTATATGTATCATTAACTGTGTTAGCACCTGGTGCTGTATAATTATATCCTTTATAATCTGCAACCGCTTTTACTACTGCCTCTGCCCATTTTTCCCAATCATTTTTAATTTGTTTTCTATCATCCTTTGTAGAATCTAAGAATGCATATTCTACTAGTATTGATTCTGCTGGTGATGTGTTTCTAATTATGTAGTAATAATCTCTATTAGGATTTGATGGAAGCTTCCTTTGATACCATTTTCTTATGTTTTGACCAGTTTCTTCTATGTTATCAAGTATCATTTTTGATAATGTATCATCATTTCTTAGTGCATAAACTATTTCGGCACCATCACCACCACCTGCATTTAAGTGATTAGATATAACTATATCATCACTACTAGTAATGTTTGGTGTAATTACATTTATTCTATCAGTTGGATTTAAAGTAACATCCTCCGTTCTAGTTATAACAGTAGGTATTCCTAAATCTTTAAATCTATTATACATATAATTTGCAATCTTTAAAGTATAGTCTTTTTCTATTATATCTCCGTTTGATGAACCCGGATCTGTTCCACCGTGTCCAGCATCAACTATAACCATATTATCACTCCTTCAAAGTATTTTATGATTAATACCCAATATGGTGTTACATAAATAACTTATCCACAGCAGAAAACATATATCAAAAAAAGAGCTTTTATAAATAAAATAGGAATGTGTATGGAATTCTGTGTAAATGATATTTAACCATGATAGTATAGGAATTTTATCTAGGTTACTTTTTTTGTTATTTAAATAATAACATATAATGGTGCTAAGATAGATATTAGGACACGAAAATTTACACAATGTAATATAATATGAAACAATGTAAAAAAGAGATATCCTAATATCTATCCTAGCACCAGTCTATCAGATCTAATGTTTATTTTTTGTTCTAGTTCTCTATTTATTCTTTTATATTCTTTAATTTTAATATGTTTTCTATCACTACCTTTAATACCTCTTTCTAAATCATAGCCTTTATCAGTTAATCTTTTATGGTATTTATCTTGCAACTCTGATAGGTGTATCTTATCTCTTATATATTGTTTTTTAGAAATAGTATATCTTTCAGTATTTGTTCTTTTATCGTACTTTTTAATTAAAGGAACTACTACACAATGTACATGAGGTGTTTTTTCATCTAAATGAACAGTAGCATGTAAAACTTGTTCTTTCTTATAACCTAAATCATTATAAACAAATTCCATACAAGTATCAGCCCATTCTTTTATATCATCTCTTGTCATATCTTTAAAGAATTCATTAGTTGCTGTAAACATTAATTCATCAGCTATTACATTATTAGATCTATCTAGCATTTGTTTAAAAGTCTTTTTTCTATCTTCTCTTTCAGTTTTCATTCTTTCATTGTGTTCTTTCATATAGTCTTTAGTTAAGTTATAAAAACCCTTAACATACTTTTCTGTTAAGGGTACTAATTCAATATTATTATGAGTTAATTCTAATTTTATATCTGGATTTGATTGATAAGCTTTCTTTTCTCTTTTATTGTGTGATCCAATTTGTGCTAAATCATTAATAGTGTATATTGGTTCACTTCTAAATATTGCATAATTTAAATTCATATATCGTTTCTCCTTTCTTTTTTTACAACAAAAAAAGTGTCTATAAAACACTTTCTATAATTTTATTTTTATTTAATAATTTCTGATAACACTTATTTAATTTTTCTCTATCAGTTACATTTTTTATATTATCTTTTTGATAATTTATACTTTTTTGCTTCTTATTTATTCCTTTAGGGAAAAATTCATCAAAATCTTTTATGAATTTCTCATATCTATCATGTACACGACTTTCTACCATCTTAATATGTTGAAAATTACCATAAAACTTAAGATACAAATTATATATTTTATAATAATCTTCTATAGTTTTCACATTTAATATGTGATTTTTAAGATATTTATATTGTGTATGAAATTCATAATGTTTATGGTTGGCTACACGAGTCTTATTTCCATTTACATACACACCTGTTATTTTTTTAACAGATTCTTTTTTATAATAATGAACTTTTTGTCTTTTTATTTGCATATTATTACTTTTAATAATTCCAAACAATTTATCAATAAAATCTTGAGATATTTTATTTTTACTGCTAAACACTACATCATCAACATATATTGACATATCTATATCTTCAACTTTAGAAAGTTCATATAGATAATTAAACAAACTATAATTTACAAGATATGCTAATGTTGAACTTTGTGAAAGACCTTGTCCTAATCTATAAGTGCCATCATCTGATATACATGTAGATAAAACAGCATAGAACATTGCAATATCAGATGATAAATTAAATTCATTTTTAAAAAATAAATATAGTTTGTACTTTGTAACTGAGGGATAAAAATCTTTTAAATCAATTGCAAAAACATATTTATCTCCAACATGTGCTTGTGCATTAGTATGATATGATCTTTGTTTTACCGCCGAATGTAAATATGGAATTATACTTTTTTGTTTTATACCTCTCACTTTTTTATCCAATAATATACTCATTAATATCTTATTAAACTTTTTTTGACTTTTCTTAAGCCAATCAGTATTTATCGTAACAATTTTTCTATATTTAGTTTTATCCTCACCATCAGGAATTGAGGTAAACCTTTCAGATATATTTTTTTCAATATTAAGAATCTCCTTATACCTTTCTTCTTTCGTTTGACTTTCTTTTGCCCAATTTTTCTTTATATAAAAAGTATCATAAAAACTATCAATAGATTTATCTAAATGTTTTATATCTACATAATCCGGGATATTCAATATTTCTTTAATTATTAACGGTTTAGTTAATCCATATAATCTGCATTTTTGAATTTGTTGTTCTATTAATTCATTAAGGTTCATATTTTCACCTCTTTAAAAATAAAAATTCTATTATTACAAAAATAATAGAATGACCCGTTCATTATAAATTTAACAATCTTAACAACGAATCCAAGAAATGTAGCACTTGTTAATAAGATAACTACAGCATTAAGAAAAATTTCAAAGTTTGACTTATCATTAGAATATTCTAATTTAATTTGTCGTTCTTTTTTCTTTTTCTCATTTTTGGATAAGTATTTAAACTTAAAATCCATAACTTTCTCACCTCCAATAATTAATATTACTAGAGGCCTCATTGACTAAATTGATTGTCAATAGAACAGGCCACCTAGCTATACCATAGTAATATGGGATAGCAACTTATTGGGCATTACATCAACATATATAGCAAAATTAGTTACGAAATATACTGACGCTCCCCAAAATAAGGACAGCCATTATAATAGCCAAATATTTGCGAATACTCTATATGAATACCGAGTAAATCAATGAGCTTCGTTGTATTAAATATTATATACCTTTTTCCTATTTGAATCAACCTTTTATGACTAATTTATAAAAAGATACTTTCTTCAAGTATCTTTAAACCTCGTATTTATCATCATTCATAGTTATTCACTTATTTTTGGATTTATCCTATTCCTCCATGTCCAGCATCAACTATAACCATATTATCACTCCTTCAAAGTATTTTATGATTAATACCCAATATGGTGTTACATAAATAACTTATCCGCAGTAAAAAAACAAGAAACTTAATTCTTGTCTTTTTTATTCTTTAACTTTGTAATTTTTCTTTTATATCTTTCATTTAGTACTTTTAAATTAGGATATGACTTCATTAATCTCTTGCCAAACTTAGAATGGTTTGAAACATATTCCCTTACCTTCTTAGTTATTTCCTCAGTATTATCCATAACTATTTTATTAGTATGCAAATGTAACTTAGTAATTATTGAATAAGATGCTATATTATCTATAACAAACAAAACAAATAAAACAATTGCAATTGGATTTAATATATTCTTTGGTACGTTAGATATAATTCCGCTTATAAATGGATTTATAACATACATCAAAAGACATCCTAAAAGTCCAAATGGAACCATGGTTTCTAAACATATTCTGCCATTTATATTAAACCTTCTATCACTATAATCCCACCATCTAGCTTTAAATAATTTTTCCATGATATAGCTAGTTAAATACTCAAGGATAGAACATATTACCATAGACATTATAAATAGCGCTATAAAGTCATTTAAATACCTTTTAAGAAGAAGTATTATAAGTATGCATCCACAACCATATATAGGGCAATATGGTCCCATTAAAAATCCTCTATTTACTAACGTTTTATCTTTATATAATGTAAAAGATATTTCCATTAACCATCCTATAAAAGAATAAATTAAAAATAATACAAAATAAAAACATAAATTATTAAACATATTACCACCTAACGTAATTATATCAAAACACTAATATAATTAACATACATAAAAACTTAAAGTGTAAAGAAAAAGGAAACCAAATCAATAGTTTCCTAACTTGTTTTATTTAATTTTAATTTAGTCTTATTTTCTTTTCCAGCACGGTAATACGTAACTTCTATTGTATCACCTATCTTATGTTGATATAACTGATATTTAAACTCTGATACCGTAGTAACATCTTCACCATCAATTTTAGTTACAATATCTCCGTCTTTTAATCCAGCATCACTTGCAGGATATCCACTATTTACTTTTATTAAAATAACACCTGATTTAATACTAGAATCAACGTTTATACCATATCTATATAAAGTATATTTATTAGTTAAATCAAGGATTTGTACGCCAACTAATGGTCTTTCAATAGTTTTTCCTTGCGCTAATGTATCAACGTAATTCATAGCATCTTCTATCGGAATTGCAAATCCCATTCCTTCTACTTGTTCATCTACCAATTTTAATGATGTAATACCAATTACGTCACCCGCTAAATTAACTAGTGGTCCACCACTATTTCCTGGGCTTATAGCAGCATCAGTTTGAAGTACCTTAACAATGTAAGATTCTGATGCAAGTGAATTACTATTTGAAGCACTCGTTTCTATTAATCTATCTTTACCAGACAATATACCTTTAGTTACCGTTCCTGCATAAGTAGAACCCATTGGAGAACCTACCGTAAATACTGTATTACCAACAGGAGTATTTTTACTATTACCAACGCTAGCTACCCCAAGTACATCTTTAACATCCATTCTTAATACTGCTAAATCAGTATAAGTATCACTACCTAAAACAGTTAAAGAAGTAGTGTTATTATTTGATAGTACTCCTACAATATTGTTTCCACTAGAAACCACATGAGCATTAGTTAAAACGTATCCATACTTACTATCCTTAGAATAAACAAAACCAGTTCCGGTACTTAAAACAGAACCATCACTATTCATAACTTCAATGCATAAAACAGAATCATATACCTTTTTTATAGCATCTTCCATAGCTTCATCAGTTACCTTAGTTTCTGATATAGTTTTATTTTTAGTAATAATTTTAGGATTCAATTCCGTATAAGCATACATTATAACTAATCCTAAAGTAAACGCTAACAAAATAACCAAAGCAAACTTAATTCCATTTGGAATTTTTTTTCTATTATTACTTTTTTTATTTTGCTTTTTTTCTTCTTTTTTAGACTCTATATATTCAATTTTATCTTGCATACATTATCACTTCCTATTTTATTTTAGCTATTTCTTCCCAATTTGAAGGAAATCCCATTCTGTCTAAAATCTTAGATTGAGGAATAATATTAACCCTACCGTCTAGAAGGTCAAGGTCATAACTTACTTCGTTTACAAAATCAGTAAAATCACTTTCTGTAAGCATACACTTAAGCATTATAACAACTGCAAATATATCATCTTTTCCATATACATATTCATCATTAGTAGTAGGAACATCAAGCTCCATGTGATACCTAGTATCTGGAATTTCTTTTTGAGTGCGATGATCATATACAATGTCTTCATGTGCACATAAATTTCTATAATTAGAAAGTAGTGCAATATATATACCTAAAGTTTCTACATCAAGATTATAATACTCTGCAATTGCAAGCTTATCATCTGGTTTTAGTATGGAATATAATTCGTTAATCATTCCAAAAGATAACAATTTAACTAAAATCCATAAAGGAACATAACCATAATTACTAATGTAGTGAAGTGTTGCACTATGTTGCCTTCCATTTAGTTTTATTTGTCTTTTTATTTTATTTAAAACATCATTAACCTGTCTTACCTTTTTTATATCTTGAGAAAAGTTAGATGGTTTTAAATAATCTTTTTCTCTAATACCATATTTTTTAGATAACTTATATGCAATTATTGATTTTAAGTTATTTTCCACAATAAGCAAATTCTTAAATAAAACATTTCTAAAACTTCTGTCAAATTGAAATACAGCATACAATTCTTCAAAAGTAGTTCCAGGTATAAACAAACTATCTTTATGATTTTTCATAAAAATATGTCTATAACCATTAATAAAGAAATAATTTTCTCTTAATAGTAATTCTTTTGTTTTATCAATGTCATTAATAACCAACCCACGGCTTTTTAATATTTCAATCTGCTCATCTAAGGTTTTAAACTCTTTTGTTTTCACCTAGCATCACCTATTTTAAATTATATCATAATTTTATTAAAAGTTTATTAAATAATGTTAAAATTTGTCATTTCTAGGTACTAACTAAATAATAATTTATTATGTTGTATAAAATATGTCAAAACAAAAGAAAAAACCAGGAACAAACCTGGTTTTGTAGTAACATATTAACGTTTTGAAAATTGTGGTGCACGACGTGCTTTTTTAAGACCATATTTTTTACGTTCTTTAACTCTTGCGTCTCTAGTTATAAATCCTTCTGATTTTAAAATCTTTCTAAATGAAGCATCAGAAGTTGGATCAGTATTCTTATCATATTCTAGTAATGCTCTAGTAATACCTAAACGGATAGCTCCTGTTTGTCCTGAGAATCCACCACCATATACTGAAACTTCAATATCAAATTTATCAGCAGTTTTAGTAGCTTCTAATGGTTGTTTTAAATCCATAACTAATGTTTTAAAAGGAAGATATTCGTTTACGTCTCTACCGTTAATGGTAATTTTTCCTTTTCCTGAAGTCATTCTTACACGTGCTATTGAACGTTTACGACGACCTGTTCCAATGAATGTTTTTGCCATTTACTCTCCTCCTTAAATTTCCACTATTTCTGGTTTTTGAGCTTGATGCTTGTGATCAGCGCCTTCGTATACGAATAATTTCTTATACATTTGACGTCCTAATCTTCCTTTTGGAAGCATTCCTTTAACTGCTCTTTCAACCATTTCTACTGGATAGTTTTCACGCATTTCTTTAGCGGTTCTTTCTCTTAATCCACCAGTGTATCCACTGTGATTATAATAGATCTTATTGTTTAATTTGTTTCCTGTTAATGTTACTTCTTTAGCGTTTATAATGATTATGTTATCTCCACAATCAACGTGTGGTGTATAAGTAGCCTTATGTTTACCTCTTAACATAACAGCAGCCTTAGCAGCTACTCTACCAAGTGGTTTACCCTTAGCATCGATAACATACCATTTACGCTCAATGTTTGAGGCATTAGCCATAAATGTTGTCATATTTTATTTCCTTTCCTTTATAAGCTCGCTTTCCCACGGCAAACTTATGTGGGTTTATAAAATGTACCAATTTAAATTCTACTTTAAATCGGTACATTTGTCAACTTATTTTATTATATTTCTAATTTTTTTCAGTTATTCTTAAAGTTACCTTAGTAGTCTTAGAAGAATACTTAGCTCTTAAGTCAGAACCTGTTACTAAAACTGGTACTTCATGTTGTCCTGCCTTTAATCCTTTTAAATCTACGTATGCTTTAATCGTTGTAGGATCCATATCCGATAATACCTTTTGAACACCCTTAACGCTAACCGTAACTTTAGTACTATCTTGACTTGCTGCTTGAACAACTAAGCCATCACCTAAGTTTTCATATTCTAGATAAATATTATCAAATTCCTTAGTTGCCTCATCTCCAAGTGATACGCTAACTGTTACGTTAGATGCACTCATCGCTCTTACACCAGTAGGTTTCTTAATTGTTAAAGCAAATTGTTTATCTTCTTTAAGATCACTTACGTCAACATATACTGGTATGTATGAAATCTTTTCTAACTTACTTGAGTTACCATAAATAGTAACCTTAGATATGTTTGGAGTTATACTGCTAATAGACTTACCAAATACGATGTTTTTATAATTTTTAGGAATAACACGTATTGGAACTTCTTTTTGAGGAGATGCTATTTTAACCGTTGCAGTTACCTTTGATGGAACTATTTCAACGTTAACTTTCTTACCCTTATTATCATAAGCTACTAACTTAACGTCTTTTAATTCTTGCTCTCCTACTCCTGGGTCAACTAAGTTCTTTAAGTCAACCAAAGCTTTAACAGATGCAACTTCATTAATAGTTGCTTCTTTTCCCTTCACAAATACTTTATCAGTACTTAATGAAACATCCTCAACCATTAACTTAGAATCAATCTTATCTTTATTTATAACTTCATAATTAACTTCTTTTTCTTTAGATTGTTTTTCATATATAACAATTGTAGCAACCGATGGATCTAGTTTGTACTCAACAGAACTTAATGCCTTTTTGTACTTTAAGTTAACTTTGTGAACCCCTGGATTTAACCCTGTTAAATCTATTGTTATATCATTAGTTGGTAATTGTTTTGCTAAATAAACGTCTGACTTTCTACCTATTAAAGTTATATCAACCGTTTTAGGTAGTCCTTCTACAACATATGCTTCCTCATTATAAGTAGCAGATATTGGTTGGTCATAAAGTACTTCTGCTGAAGTTTCAATTAAAGACGTTGTTTTACTATCCGCTATAAAGAAAACACCTAGTGCTATTAAAAGGGAAACTATTATCATTCCAGGCTTCATCGTAAGCATTTTTTCAAAGTTTCTTCCGTTTCCTTTAAACTTTTTAGAAATTCCAGTAAAGAATTTTGCTATCGGAAGAACTATTTTTTTATCAATAAAATGACCAATGGCTTTAAATAATTTACTCATCAATATCACCATCCTCATCTATTTCATAGTCAAACTCTGCAGCTTTCTTTGGTTTTAATTCATCTAATATAAGCATTTTAGCCTCATCCAAAGATAAATTATAATTTAAATCACCATTTATTGCTATCGAAATTCTACCAGTTTCTTCTGATACTATAATTGCAATAGCATCACTTTCTTCACTTATTCCGATTGCTGCTCTATGTCTTGTACCAAGTCTTTTGCTGAACTTCATTTCTACTGTTGTAGGAAATACAGCTCCAGCACAAGTAACCTTATCCCCTTGTATTATAACGCCACCATCATGAAGTGGATTATCTGGGAAAAAGATTGCATCTAAAAGTTCGTTAGATATATCGGCATACAACTTTTTAGATCTTTCTATATATTCAGAAAGAGAAGTATCCCTTTCAATTACAATTAAAGCCCCTATACGATGCTTTTTCAAATACTCTAAAGACAAACCTATTTCATATACTATTCTTTCTCTTTCAGATATAGTTAGCACCTTATGTCTTCCAAGTAATTGTGATCTACCTAGTTGTTCTAATACAGAACGAATTTCCGGTTGGAAAATAATAACAAGTGCAAGTGGTCCCCACATAACTACATACTCTAATAATAGTCCTATTGCAGTTAAGTCAAATAAATCACTTATAAGCTTAATTATCACAATTATTATTATTCCTTTAAATAACATCGTAAACTTAACGTTATTTTTTATACTTTTTAATATAAAGTATACTCCTGCCCATACAAGACAGACATCAATTATATCTTTTATAATAGTTAATATATTATCTACTGTCATAATTCCTCCTAAAACCTTTTTATTCTCTTTAATGATATATACCAAAATTATACCATAATTATCAGATATTTTTTAATTAAATTTTAGTCATAAAGAAAAACTCCTTATTTTATAAGGAATTTTTTTAAAACATATTATTTATAGAATCATCAGAAGTAATTTGTCCATCAAATGGTTGTGGCATACCATTATTGGTAGAATTTAAAGTATTTTGTGTATTTAAATTAGGTTCTATACCCGCACTACTTTGATTAGTTGCAACTGAATTTACCGGTTCATTTTGAACTGGCATATTAAAAGATGGATTTGATGCTAAAGGTTCTTCATTAATTGCTGAATTATTATTAATAACAGGATTATTTAAATCATGATTAGGCTCCTGCATATTTGGCATAGCCACGTTATCGATGTTATTATTCACATTATTTCCAATTGAATATAAATTACTAAGGTCATTAATATTATTACTATCTAAATTATTAATATTTTGACTAGTAATTAAAGGAGCTTCTTCTTTATTATCTTCACTACTTTCTATATCGCTAGTTGTTTGAACTTTATTTTCATCCTTTTCTGATTGTTCTTTTAACATTTTTTCATCCTTCAATCTTTTATCTCCAAAAAAGCCTATTACAACACAAACAACAAATATAACAACTGATGCGATAAGCGCTGGACTAGCACTTAATATCTGCATAATATCACCCCTATTATCTTCCATAATGATAACAAAAAAATTAAAAAAAAACAAGAACTAGTCTTGTTTTAAATTCAAAAATATGGTTGTTTTAATTTTATCTAATTCATCACCATCATATATTTCTTCTACTTTATACGTTGCATTATCATCACTTGTGCTAGATGAAAATCTCTCATCAAATGCCTTTTTTATTAAATCTTCTTTTACTTCGTATCCGAAATTATAAAAATAATCTTTTAATACATCCTTTATTAATGTTTCAGAAAACATTTCGTTTTGAGAATATACTTCTGCTTTTACGCCTAATACTTTGTCCTTGTCATACTCAGTTGTTATCTTAATATCATTTTCTACGTTGTTATAATCAAAGTATGTCTTTTTAATAATAAACTGTTCATATCCATTTTTTTGTATAGTCTCATACCTATCACATCCATAAGTATCACAATATGAAGATAACTTACTATTCATTTTTGTATAACCACTACTTAAACTTTTATTTATAAAATAAGTACCCACTATATTCAAAAGTAAATAAACTACAAAAGACGCGATAATTATAATTCCAACTCTTTTATTATCATATTTATTAGGATCTTTTAAGAATAAAACGTTAAATACTATTCCTAGTACTAGTAAAACAATATTAACTACCATAAAAACGTTAATTAAAGTAGCATTGTACCCTAATTTAGAATATAAACTTCTAAAAAATACCATAGTAATAAAGATGATAACGTTAATAATAAACAATATATAAGCATTTTTTATAATATTAATTTTTTTATTCATAATGATTCCTCCAATAATTTTATTATATCACAAGTCATTTTTTTATTGAAGATTGAAAATAATTATGTTATTATAAAAATGCAATAAGGAGAAGACGAATATGGGATTACTTAAGATATGTGTAACTATTTTTCTAGCAAGAATAGTAGATGTATCACTAGGTACATTTGTTACGGTACTAACTGTTAAAAGCAAAAGAATGCTTGCAACCGTAATAGGATTTTTTGATGTAATAATATGGTTTTTAGTTGTAAAAGAAGCATTAAACACCAACATCAAAAGTTTGTGGATAGCACTTTCTTATGCAGGTGGGTATGCCGTTGGTACGTTTGTTGGAACAACTTTATCTAACAAGTTTATAAAAGGAAAAGTATCAGTCCAAGTTATCATGGATGATAAAAATAAGATAAGTAAAATAACAGATTCAGGTTATGCGTTTTCCAAAGTAGAATGTACTGGTATGGATAACAAAAGGAAGCAAATGCTTTTTATTGAAGTTGATAAAAGACACTTAGACGATTTAAAGAAAATAATTAATACTATTGATAGAAATGCGTTTATGGTAATTAATGAAACAAAATACGTAGTAAACGGGTTCTTTAAATAGAACTTAAAATGCCGCTTTAGTTTAATGGTAAAACAAGTCACTCGTAATGATTAGCTGTAAGTTCGATTCTTACAAGCGGCACCATAATTGATTAATACTCGAACTTCTCGAGATAATATAAAAACTACTCTCAAATTAAATTGAAAGTAGTTTTATTTTTGTCAATTTATTGATGCACTTGCATATTGATGCAATTAATAAACGTGTGAAAATAGTTTATAAACTATTTTTCTAGCATTACTCTTTTATCAAAATAGTAATGCTTATTACATATTTCAGTTAGTTTTGGTCTGTGAGTAACTATAAGACAAGTTTTATTTTTTAAATATTTGTTAATCATATCATAAATTTTATTTTCTGATAAACTATCCAGGTTAGATGTAGGTTCATCTAAAATGTAAATTTCTTTATCTAATAAAATTCCTCTTATTATATTTAGTCGTTGTTTTTGTCCTGCGGATAGCTTAATTCCTTTTTCACCTACAAGAGTATCTAATCCATTTTCTAAATCATTTATCCATTCATCTAATCCTGCATCTTTTAAATATTCATTTAAAGTTTCATTTGAAATTCTTTTACCTAAACATAGATTTTCTTTAATAGTCAAATCAAACAAATCAGATTCTTGAGAGATATAAGCAATATCTGGAATTTTTGATGTTGGTGTGCCATCCTTTAAATAGTTTTTATCATCAATATCATAAAATCTACAAAACAGAGATAAAAATGTGGATTTCCCTTGACCTGATTCACCAACAATGCTAATTTTATCTTTTTTATTTAATGAAAAACTAGGAATTTTAATAATAGTATTACTTTCATCATTATATTTAAATTCAATATCTTTAAGAGTTATGTTATTCCAATTTCTAGTTTTATTTTGTGGTTCTTCTTCTATAATCATTTTTTCTATTTGATTATTTGCTGATTTAAATTTATTATAATGAATAAACAATGATGCCACACCTTTTAATTCAACGTTTAATCCACTAAACATTGAGGAATAGAAAACTATATAACTAAATACATCATCCCCATTTTTCATTCTAAAAAATAAACTAATTAATATAATTGCATACATCAGATAAACCAATCCATTAATACCATCAGATCTCATCGAATGAAATATGTGTGATTTTTTTAATGGATTTTTTACAACATCAAATTTTTTATTCATCGTTGCTGTTGCATAATTTAGAGCATCAAAGTTTTTTACTATTTTAACATTTTGTAAGAAATCAACTGCAGTTGCATTATATTTTGCATTTGTATCATTATATTCTTCTTGAATTTTAACATTCGATTTTGTAATTATAACGTTATAAACAACGATAATGATTGTAAAAATTAAACATACTATAAACATAATATAACTTTGTGTCCATACTTGAATTAAAAATATAGTAATGGCAACACAAAATCCATTTACTGTCATCATTATCTCATCTAAAAGAGCAACCGTTTCTTCACTTATTATATCTAATTGCTTTTTTAAATAACCTGTATGAGTGTTATTTATTCTAGAAACATTCATATTACATAATCTTTTAAAATAAGCTATTTGTAAATCTTTTTTACTAACTTCAAGAAAAGGTTCTACTTTTGTATTCCATAAAATATTAAAAAATATTTCTAATATTTTAATTGCAATTGTAAGTATAATTAACCATTTAAATTTTTCTAAACTAAATGGTACAGTTAAAAATATTGACAGTATAACTGGCATTATATATAAACATATATTTTCTAAAAAAGCATTTATAAAACATAAAGCATATTTTTTCTTATTTAATACTTTAAATGGATACATCATAAAAACACCTCGATATAATTTTACCATAATTTTTTTTGATATTTTATAAATGTATTCAAATTTATTTTAAAATATATCAATATTAGTTAATAGTTATTACTAACTATTTCTTTTGTTCTAGAAGTTGTTCCACTTCTTCCTTTAGGGCACCATAATTGATTAATACTCGAGCTATTTATAGTTCGAGTTTTAATATACTTAGTTTTATGGTAAAATAATTAAAGATTATTAGAAAGGTTAAGTTTTATGAGAATAGGTAAGACATAGATGGTGTTTTAACTGACTTTGAAAAATGGCAACTAGAAGTCGGTAGTAAATTTTTTATAAAATATAATAAAAACATCGTAAATCCAAGCGGATATGATAGTGAAGACGTTTTTGATGCAACAAATGAAATGGATTCTCTTTTTTGGCATGATTATTTATATGATTACGCAAAAAATGAACCGGCAAGAAAATTCGCTGGTGAAGTAATTGATAAATTAAAAAATATGGGATATGAAATATATATTGTAACAGCAAGATATCTTACTAATAGAAATGACGAATTGGGTAAAGAAATGAGAAATATCGTTACAAAATGGCTAGAAAAAAATAACATAAATTATAATAAAATAATCTTTAGTCCTGAAGATAAACTTGAAATATGCAAGGAAAATAATATAAATATAATGATAGAAGATAAAGTGGAAAATATTAATAATATATCTGAAATTATACCAGTTGTATGCTTTAATGCATCATATAATAAAGTATGTAATGGAAAAAATATTTATAGAGCATATACTTGGTATGATGTTTATTATCAAATAACAAATGTAATTAATAATGAAAAGACTACTACAAATTAGTTTTGATACTTTATTACTATCAATAATACCTATTGTAATATGGAATGCATTAGGTCTTATATTAACCAAGGATTTAGTTATTACATTTTCAGTTACATACCCTATCCAGTTTTTATTTTATATATTTTATTATATTTTTGCAGTAGGCCCTAATATTACAGCAGAAAAAAAGAAAAATAATGATATAGTTTATTCTAATGTTTTTTTAGGAACATTTATTGGTATATTAACTTTATTACTATTAATTTTTGAATGTAATAATTTCATTTCAATAATGAACGTTGATGTATCTGTTTTTAGAACATTTACAATTTACTCTATGTTTAACATATTTTACTCTTACGTTCTTAAGCTTATATTAGAAAAGTTATATTATGATAAAAAAAATAAAAAAGCCAATTTAATAAGTATATTATTTAATATTATCAATTTAATATTAATTATTGTACTTGCACTTATTACTAAAAATCAACATATAACATCAGTCGGAACAATAATTGTAATGGGCGTTATATTATTTGCTATATTGCTTTCTAACATCAAAAAGTTTAAGTTCAATATCTCAATAATAGACAATATTAAAAATAGCTCTATTGGAATTGTGGAAAATGTACTAATGTTTATTATTTATTTTTTTGGACAAATTAATTCATATTCATTTGGTATGGAATATATATTAGCATCCACATTTGTAGGTATCATCTCAGATACACAATGGGATATGATATATGCAATTCAGACCACTACACACATAGATGTAAGCAAGGGAAACTTTTCTTTTAAAGAACATTTAAAAAACGGTTATAAATTATCCTTTATGCTAATTTTATCTTCAATCATAATGTCTTTTATTTTATACAAATTATATAATCCAAATATAGTTATATTTTTAATTTATTTTTCTGTACAAGTAATTTTTATGCTATTTTTCCCAGTAATAACAATCAGGCAACATTATTTACAAATAAAATCAAAAGAAACTAATACAAATCCAACATTACACTCAGGTATAGCAAAAACATTAAGAACAATATGTTCATTTATTCATAATCCTTTTTGCACTTACATAGGACAAATAGTAGAAATGCTTTATAATTATATCTATACAAAAATTGTATCTAGAAACATTTTCGAAATAAAATAAATTTTAAAACTTTAAATATAAATTACAAAATATAATTTACATTAAATTCGAACTATTTAACCTAGTTCGTTTTTTTATGCAATAATTTTTCGCTATCGTGGTATCATATAATTAGGAGGATATTATGGAAAAGAATATTTTAAATAAAAAAACTTGTGGTTGGAAAAATTTAAGTAGCAAAGAAAAAGATGAAATATTTAATTTTTCTGATGGGTATATATCGTTTTTAAACGAATGTAAAACAGAAAGAGAAACATCAAAATACATCATAGAAAAGCTAAAATCTAATGGCTTTATCGATATTAAAAACGTAAAGAAACTAAGTTTTGGTGACAAAGTATATATGCTTAACAGAGACAAAAGTGTGTATGCGGCGGTTATAGGAGAAGAAAAATTAGAAAATGGTTTTAACCTAGTTGGTTCTCACATAGATTCACCAAGACTAGATTTAAAACCTAATCCACTTTATGAAGATGCAAAACTTGCACTTTTTAAAACACATTATTATGGTGGAATTAAAAAGTATCAGTGGACAACTATTCCGTTATCACTTAAAGGTGTAGTAGTTAAACCAAATGGTGAAAAAGTAGAAATAAATATAGGTGAAAAAGAAGATGAACCAGTATTTACAATAACTGATATATTACCTCACCTAGCAGAAGAACAATATGAAAATAAAATTGGTAAAGCAATAAAGGGTGAAGATTTAAACATATTAGTTGGAAGTATTCCATCAAGTAGTGATTCTATCAAAGAAAACGTTATGAAAATAATAAACGAAAAATATGGTATAAATGAAATTGATTTTTATA
>FR881490.1:155101-157237 GCA_000434835.1 Clostridium sp. CAG:594 | reverse complement strand
TCAGAACTTGAAGCCGTACCCGCATTTAAAGCAAGACACCTAGGTTTTGATAAATCTATGGTTGCAGCGTATGGTCAAGATGATAGGGTATGCTCTTATGCTAACCTTTTAGCATTAGTTAACGCAAAACCTGGAAATAAAACCATCGTTTCTATATTTGCTGATAAAGAAGAAATAGGAAGTGTAGGAAACACCGGGATGTGTTCACAGATGTTTGACCTATTTATCAACGTATTATTAAATAAAAAAGAGGAAAATAATCCTGGCGCTATAAACAAAACATACTGTAATTCTATGATGCTTTCTGCAGATGTTGGTGCAGGAGTTGATCCTAACTTCCAAAGTGCATCTGAGAAAAATAATGCTTCATTTATTGGATACGGAGTTGAATTTAATAAATATACAGGCTCACGCGGTAAATCAGGAGCATCTGATGCTAATGCAGAGTTCGTTGCAAAAGTAAGAGGAATATTTGAAGAAAATAATGTTAAATATCAAGTATCAGAATTAGGAAGAGTTGACTTAGGTGGTGGAGGCACAATAGCATACATTTTAGCAGATAAAGGAATGGATGTTATTGACTGTGGTGTACCAATAATTTCAATGCATTCACCATATGAAGTTGCAAGTAAATTCGATATATATCAGGCTTATTTAGGATACAAAGCCTTCTTTGAAAAAGATTAAAGGGAATTTAAATATTTCCTTTTTTATTTTGCATAATAACTAATGGTGATACAAATGAAAGTAAGATTAGGATATGTAGCGTTATCTAAGGCATTAGATGATATTACAACATCAAGTACTATAACGTATACTAATTATATAAATAAGAATTACAATACGTCTAAACTACTAGAAATAACTAAAAATAATTTAGATTCTTTATATGAAATAATTAAATATAACGTTAAAAATAATTTTCATTTTTATAGATTAACTTCTAAATTAGTGCCACTTGCAACACATGATAAAGTAAATTTTGACTATATAACACCTCTTTTAGATGAGTATAAAAAAATTGGCAAATTAATAAATGATAATAATATTAGAGTTGATACTCATCCCGACCAATATGCAGTTTTAAACAGCATGGATAGCAAAATAGTTAAAAATACTGTGGAAATCTTAGAATATCATTATAAAATTATGGATGCCATTGGAATTAAAGATAAAATAATCATTCTTCACGTCGGTTCTAGTGCATGCGGAAAGAAAGCATCCATAACAAGGTTTATTAACAACTTTAATAAATTACCAGATCACATAAAAAAATGTATTGCTGTGGAAAACGATGATAAAGTATATAATATAAAAGATGTATTAGAGTTATGTCACAAAATTAATGTTCCTATGGTGCTAGATTATCATCATTTTATATGTAATAACGAGAAAGAAGACATAAATGATTATTTAAAAGAAATAATAGATACATGGGATGGGAAACTTCCAAAAATGCATTTTTCATCGCCAAAAAGTAAATTAAAAAAAGAGTTTAGAAGTCATAGCGACTACATAAACAAAGAGTGTTTCATAAAATTTATTAATATACTTAAAAAACAAGATAAAGATATTGATATAATGCTTGAGGCTAAAGCTAAAGATGATGCTGTATCAAGATTAGCCAGATACCTAAAATATAAAACTAATTATAAATTTTTAGATGATACAACATTTATCATATAAACACAGGCTTTTAATATATTTATTTTTTTCTAATATAAATATAATATATTAGAAAGGAGTGTATATTATGTATTATCCTGGATATCCCGCTTATCCTTACTATGGAAATCAAGAAGGAAATGGCACCAACTGGTTGTGGATAATAATAATTATTGCAATAATCTTCTTCCTCTTCTGGGGCTTTGGTTCTAATAGAGGAAATAATTGTGGATGTAATAAATACTAAAAAAAGGCTTATTTACTAGCCTTTTTTTGTAATCTTATATCTTTTAGTATATTTATAACAAATAATACTACAAATATTATTATTATTACTATTAATGATTTAGAAAGTAAGTTACCTTCTATACTAATTAGTGCTTCCTTGAATAAATCTATTGAATATTTCATTGGAAGTACGTTAAATAATTTTTGGAATCCTGTATAAACAGTTTGGATTGGGAAAGTTCC
>FR881490.1:37518-155095 GCA_000434835.1 Clostridium sp. CAG:594 | reverse complement strand
GATTGGGAAAGTTCCACCTGCTGCTGCTAATTGTAATACTAACAAGATTAGAGCTAAGAACTTACCAATGTCTCCAAAGTGAACTATTAAAAATTCCATTATTGCTTCAAACATCCAAGCAACTAATATTAATGATGCAAAATATAAGAAGTAATTTGTAACACTAAATTTTAGACCTACAAGTAATAATATTCCTAAGATTATACCTTGCAATGTTGCAAGTCCTAAGTAACAGAAAGTTCTTTTTACTTTGTTTTCTGCATTACGACTACAATTCTTAAATCTATCATTTGCATCATAGTAAAGGATTATAAATAACATAAGAGATCCAACCCATAATGCTATTGACATAAAGAATGGAGAGAATGCAGTACCATATTCACTAACTTCATTTACGTCTTTTTCTTCTACTTTAACAGGATTTGCTGTATATTCATCTAATCCATTTAATTTTTTAAGTTCACTATTAGTTGAACTAATAGAATTTGATACTTCACTTTTAGCAGTATTAACACCATTATTTAATGTATTTGTTCCACTAGCTAAAGTGCTTGCTCCACTATTTAATGTATTAATACCATTTAATACTTCATTAGAACTACTAGATAAAGTATTTGTTCCACTAACTAATTGTTTTGAACCAGATGCAAGTTTTGATGAACCATTCTTTAAAGTATCAACGCTTGTCTTTAATGTATTAACACCTGCTTTAATACTATTTAATTCATCTGTTTTGGTATCTAATTCATCTACACCCGCTTTAACCATAGCACTTGAACTTGTTAATTTAGAGCCCGAATCAGCTAACAAATCAACCATTGTATAAGTGCTATCACTAATTTCATAAGCATTAACTATTTGAGTAAAATATGCACATTTAGAAACATTATAAATAGGGCTCCCTAAAGTACAAGTTGCACCTTTTAAAGTAAGTATTGGAGTTGTTAATATAGCAGGATTTGTTTTAGCTTCGCTTAAAATAGTGTTAACAGAACTAACATATGTATTAAGTCCTGAATCAAAACTATCTTCTCCTGTCTTTAACTTAGTAACTCCAGTTTTTAAATCATCTAACTTAGTGGTTTTAGATGCAAAATCATTAACACCAGATTGTAATTTACCAAGACCACTATCTAATAAATTAATATTTTGTGATAATGTTAATGCTCCATTATCAACGCTTGATACACCATTATTAAATAATGCATATTTTGAACTTAAAGTACTTGTTCCATCTTGTAATTTATAAGTTCCTGTTTTAAGTTCATTAGTACCATTAGATATTTGTTTTAAACCATCATCTATTTTTTCTACCTTTTTAGGTACTCCATTTATATTATCTGTAAGTGTTTTAACAACTTCTTTTGATACGTTAGATCTAACTTGTTTTTCAACTTCGGATACAACTCTATTTATTATTTGAGATGCTAAATAGTTAGATTTTTGGTTAGGTGAATAAGTAATCGTTGCAGCTGTTTTATCATCATTTTCAGCACTTAACAAGTCACTAGTAAAATCACTAGGAATTGTAATAACCGCATAATAATCCTTATTCTTAAGACCATTATCTGCTTTATTTTTATTTACAACACTGATATCAAGGGTATTTTTCTTCTTTAAAGAATCAACTAAATCCTTACCCTTATTTTGTCCTTCTACCGTCTTATCTTCGTTTACTATTGCAACTGGAATATCATCCATATGTCCATATGGATCCCAATATGCTTTTAGATAGAAGAAGCTATACATAAAAGGTATTAGTAATACTACCGCTAGCACTACATAACTAAACCAATTACTTTTATTTGTATTTTTTTTGTTTTTCATAATTATCATCCCCCACAAAATACAATCAATTATAATTAATTACAATTAATTGAATAATCCTTCCTTTAATATTTGTGTTACGTTTTGAGTAACTTCATTTTCATCTATTTCTTTATCCCATTCAAACATAACTGCTACATACACTTTATAGATTATAAAAGCACATAAATCTGGATCACATTTTTTTACATATCCTTTTTCAATAGCCCAAGATAAACGCTCTTTTATAAAGCTTAAAATTGCATCATCAATCATTTCTATTGAATTTTTAGAAGAAATAGTGTTAAGTTCATCGGCCTCTTTTGTTAAAGTAACAAACAATTTAGCTTCTCTCTTATACTTAAGTAAGTCATATAAAGTTTTGTTAACCTCTTCAAAGAAGTTTTCATCATTGATATTTGAATGGCTAATTATGATTTTTTTCATTTTTGCCATTTCTTCATCAATAAGTGTTTTTAACAAACTTGCCTTATCTTTAAAATAAGAGTAAACAGTCTTTTTTGTTACACCAGATGCCTTTGCAATTTCATCCATACTAACCTTTTTATACCCATAATTGGTAAATAGTTCTCTGGATGATTTTAATATGTCCTCTTTAATATTATTCATAATCGCCTCCAATATACCACTATACCAATTCGGTATACCAGTATAGTATATGACTAATTTAAAAGAAAGTCAATACATAATGACTTTCTTAATAATTTTTAATAATTATTTTCTTGGTTTTATAAATATAGTTATTATATAATTTCTTTAGGAACATTTAGTTGTTGAGTGTCTACCAAATCTCTTATGGAGAGGAGGTTTGATAAATATGAAGAAAAGGACTTTTATAATAAAAGTCCTTCGCTACATTACTATCATTTTATCTCTATTCATCATTATGATAATAGTAATAAAAAAATGACACTTAATTCAATTTGAATTAAATGTCTAACTTAAGTATTTAGGGTAGACATTCAACTTAAGAGGACTGAATGTTCCCTTTTTTATTTTATGCAAGAAATCTCGCTTACATACCAATAATATCATAATTCCTTGATATTGTCAAAAAACGAACTAAATGGTTCGGATAATTCATTAATGGTGGAGCTGACGAGATTTGAACTCGTGTCCGATAAATAGTACTCTATGACGTCTACAAGTTTAGTTAGTAATTAAATTTAATTAAATGATAAAGGTAACTAACATACCCACCAAATAACGAGTTTAGTAAAATTCTTTATCTTATCCTAAACAAACAAGATAATATAACTCACTAAAATGAGCCTCTTAAAAAATCCGTGAGTAAAACTTTAAAAGAAGCGCTTTCTCTATTAGAGACTAGGCAGCACAAGCTGCGAAAGCATAATTATTATTGTTGTTATTTATTTTTTGTTTGTACGTAAGGAGTACCTTCCACTTGCAATCATAGCCTCATACTTACCGTCGAAACCAATAACAGCCCCATATAGATATAAATAACAATAGTATTATAACACAGATTTATAATTTTTAATTGTCAATTTTTGTAAGTTTCTGTATAATTAACAATAGGAGAGAAGTATATGAATAATAACAAAAAAATAGAAGTATTAGAATTTTACGATTTTAATGATAAAAATAAAATAGATAATAATAATAATAAAAACAGTAAAATAAAAATATGGCTTAGAACAATTCCTCTTATTATGATACCGATATTATTTTTATTAACCGTAATATCACTACATACAAAAAGACTTGTGAAAGTTCCATTTAACTATATATCTTGCGTACTTCTATCTGTATTTATATACCTTTTTATCATAGGATTATTTAAAATTAAGAAAAGCAAAAAAAACACTACTAAAAAGAAAAAAGTATTTAAAGTTATTAAAAATATAATACTTACAATATATATTCTAGGATGCTTTGGTTTTACGTTCTTATTATATGGACCTTATGATAATTTTAGAACGTGGCTTATATCTACCGCGATGTCTACTATGAATCATCAATACTTATGTAAATGGTTTTATAATGATGATGAAATATTAAAGGTAATTAAAGGAAACTACATAGTAGAAGTTAACGAAGAGACAAATACCGACTTAATAGATATGGAAGAAGAAATAACTTATGATAATGAATATGAAGAGCAGATTTTAAAACATGATAAAGATGAAAAATATAAAATAATAGAATTAGAAGTAAACGGGCAAAAAGGTTATCTAGCTGCTATATATGATCCTTCTATGGTTAAAGTTTCAGTAACCAAAAGTTTAGGCGTAAAAGGACAGTTAGTTACGAAAATGGCCGAAGATAATAAGGCCATATTGTCAGTTAATGGTGGTGGATTTTATGATCCAGGTAATAATAGTACCGGTGGTATGCCAACTGGTGTAACAATTTCTAATGGTAAAGTAATAACAGATAATAATTATAGTTCATACACCCAGTCAGGTGGTATAATTGGTATCACAAATGATAATAAATTAGTGTTAATTAAAGGTGCTACAGCACAAAAAGCATTAAACTTGAACGTTAGAGACGGTGTATCTTGGGGACCATTCTTAATCGTAAATGGTAAAAAATCATTTATAAAAGGAAATGGTGGTTGGGGATATGCTGCTAGAACCGCTATTGGACAAAGATCAGATGGTATTATATTACTTTTAGTTATCAACAGTAATTCTTCTAGAACAAAGGGAGCCGATATGGTAGATTTAACAGATATAATGGATAAATACGGTGCTATTAACGCTGCTAATTTAGATGGTGGAACATCAACTGTTATGGTATTACCACAAAAGGAAGCCTTAAAATATAAAGATATTTGTACTAGCACATATTGTTATATAAATGATCCAGTAGATGGAGCCTTAAGGCATAGAACCCGTGCTATTGCAACATCAATAATAGTTACAGACAAATAAAAAGATTCCAAGTAATTTGGAACCTTTTTTAATACCTTATATTTTTTTCCATTTCTCTTTTAATGTCTTTTTCTTTCAAGCTTTGTCTTTTATCATAAAGCTTTTTACCTCTTGCTATACCAAGTAATATTTTAGCTCTTCCATCTTTTAAATATAACTTAACAGGAACTAGCGAATAACCTTCTTTTTCAACTTTATCCCTTATTTTATATATTTCTTTTTTATGAAGTAAAAGCTTTCTTTCCCTTCTTTCATCATGATTAAAACGATTACCCTCTTCATAAGTAGAAATAAACATATTAGTTAGAAAAACTTCACCATTTTTAACTCTAGCATAGCTATCTTTTAAATTACAACTACCTTTTCTAATGGACTTTATCTCAGTACCAGTTAAAACTATTCCGCACTCATACGTATCTTCTATAAAATAATCAAATGAAGCTTTTTTATTTTTTATTTCTATCATTATTCCACCTCTACTATGTTGGTATACTTAGTTAAAACGCCTTTGTACTTATTATAGTATGTTTCATAATTATTTAAAAGACTATTATTTAATTTTGTATAAGGATATACCTTAAAGTTATGGCTACCTTTAAAATAAGTATATAAAAGGTTTGCTTTTACGTTACTAAAGGTTATCTTACCATTTTTATCTTTGGTTATATTTAAAGTTACTAAAGCACCCGTTTGTTTATCATTAGTATCTTGTGCTGCAATAAAATTACCAAGTGCATAAAATACCAAGGTATTGTTTATTTTCTCTACTGGTTCTATCATATGAGCGTGATTTCCTATTACTAAATTTACACCCATATCAGATAATTCCTTTGCTATTTGCTTCTGAGAATTATTTGGAGTTGTTACATATTCTTCTCCCCAGTGCATTGATACAATTATTAAATCTACTTTATCCTTTATCTTATTAATATCTTTTTGGGCTTTTTCCTTAGAATAGATGTTAGTTAAGTATTCTTTACCACTAGGAGGTAATAAACCATTTGTAACTGATGTATAAGCTAAAAAAGCGTACTTTATACCATTTTTTTCTTCTACCTTTATATTGCTTTGTCTGTCAGATGAAGAAAGTGCTTGACCAGAATAGTAAACTCCTGGCTTAGTTTTCCAATAGTTTACCGAATTAATTACTCCTATTTCTCCCTTATCCATGGTATGATTATTAGCTAAACTAACTAAATTAAAGCCTAAGTTAACCATTGTATCTCCTATTTCTTCAGGAGAATTAAATCTTGGATATGCTGAAAGTCCCAAAGATTTACCACCTATTATACTCTCTTGGTTATAAAAGGCTAAATCATGTCCTTTAATTAAAGGAGCAACCTCATCAAACATACTATCAAAAGAATATGTTCCATCACCATTTGAAGCATCATTATATATGAATCTATGAATCAAGCAATCTCCTACCATAACCATGGAAAGCATATTTGACTCTTTATTAGATTCAGTACTTTTTGTTGTTACTTTTTGCTTTTTATTATCATTTTTGTTATCCATATCTAACTTTACATAAATGAAAAGCCCTAAAAATATTATAATAGATAATAAAATTATATGAATTAAAAACTTAACCTGCGTTTTTAACTTTCTCTTGCTCTTCATCTTTTACTTCTTCCTTTTTTATTTCAAAATCTATAAAAGCTTCTTCTTTTGATGCACTTTTACAAATTACCGTTACTGTATCTCCAATTCTATATCTTCTTTTTGTCTTTTGACCTACTAAAGACATTGTTCTTTCATCATAATTATAATAGTCTCCTTTAATATCAGTTATATGAACTAAACCCTCTATCATATTAGGTAGTTCAACAAACATACCAAATGAAGTAACACCACTTATCATACCAGTAAATTCTTCTCCAATATGATCCATCATGTACTCAGCCATCTTCATATCTTCAACTTCTCTTTCACATTCTATTGCATCTCTTTCTTTTAATGATGAATGTTCTGCAAGTTGTGGTAAATACTCTCTAAAGTAATCAGTCGTTTTCTTAGATTCATCATTATTATACAAATAAGTTCTTAAAAGACGATGCACGGTTGTATCTGGGAATCTTCTAATTGGTGAAGTAAAGTGAGTATATATTTTACTAGCAAGTCCAAAGTGACCTATATTATCTGTTTGATATACGGCCTTTTGCATTGCACGAAGCATAAGTGATGCTAATATTTTATATTCTTTTTTATCTTTTAACTGGCTTAATACGTTTTCTATTGAAGATGGATACTTAATGTTTACCTTACCTGTTATTTTATACCCTAAAGAACTTATGAAATCCAAAAAGTCATTTACTTTTTCTTCCTTTGGAGTTCCGTGAACACGGTATATAAATGGTAAATCCATATAGAATATATGTGATGCAACCGTTTCATTGGCCGCTATCATAAAGTCTTCTATCATTTTTTCACCAGATGCACGTTCTCTTAAAACTACATCTACTGGCTTTCCGGTATCATCTGAAATTATTTTAGCTTCGTCAGTATCAAAATCAATTGCACCACGTGCTTCTCTATTGTGTCTTATAATGTCTGCTAATTCTTTCATTAATGATAAATCATTTGTAAAAGGAGCATATCCATCTTCTACAATACCTTCATCTAACCATTTATTAACTTTTTTATAAGTCATTTGAATTCTTGATTTAATAACACTTTCAAATATTTCATGAGAAACAACATTTCCCTTGTTATCTATTTCCATTACGCAACTTTGCGCTAAACGTTCTACTCCAGGATTAAGTGAACAAATACCATTAGACAATTTATGAGGAAGCATAGGTATTACCCTATCTACTAAATAAACGCTAGTACCTCTTTCATATGCTTCATCATATAGATGAGTACCCGGTTTGACATAATATGAAACATCTGCTATATGAACACCTAATTCGTAATTTCCATTAGCAAGTTTTTTTATCGAAATAGCATCATCTATATCCTTTGTATCATCACCATCTATTGTAAATATTGTAACGTCAGTTAAATTTCGTCTTCCTTTTTTTTCATCATCACTTACTGAATCTGGTATATCTTTTAATTCTTCTAAAACTTCATCAGGAAATTTAGGAGAAAACATATGTTTATATACGATTGCCTCAACATCAACACCAACGTCATTTTTGTGACCTATAATAGTTGTTATTTCTGCTAAAACAGTATTTCTATCAAGTTCTTTAACAACGTTTGCAACTACTATATGACCTTCTACACAGTCTTTTGTACTTTCCTTAGTTAAAACTATTTTTTGTTTAAACTTCTTATCATTTGGGATAATTGTTGGCATATCATCTATAAACTTAAACTCCCCTACTATTGGCCCATAATTTCTAGATGCTATTCTAAGTACTCGTCCCTCTTTTTTAGAACCAGTATTTTTATTAGTAATTTCTACAATTACCATATCACCATCTATAGCACCATTTAAATGTTTAGCATCAACGTGAATATCATCTTCACCTTCCATTAATACAAAACCAAAGCCTTTATCCGAAACAGATATCTTACCTTTTTTTAAATGACTATAGCAAAAAGCCATATATTTATCTTTGTTTGTATGATATATTGTTAAATTGCTCTCTAATTCATTTAACACTTTTAACATCTCTTCTACTTCTTCAGTAGTATTTAAACCTAGTATATCTTTAAGTTCAATTGCAGTATATGCTCTTTCTTCCTCTTCTAAAATATTTAGTATTCTATCTTTCATAAGTTTCACCTATCTTTCTATATATATTATAAAACAAAAAAAGGCTATTAATAAAGCCTTTTTTAACTATATGTCTATAATTATACACAAAATAAAGAATATAATTCCTAAAATGTAAGTTAACCTAGTAATAAATAGCTCTCCACCACGTTCTTTTCTGTTCATAAATAAATCAGCATTACCACCAGTAATTATATTACCAGACTCAGCCTTCTCACTTTGAAGTAATACTATAATAATAAGTAAAACAGATACAATCATTAACACTGTAAGCATATGTATCCCTCCTAGCTACTACTTATTTTATCATATTATAATATGTATTTCAACCCGGAATTATTTGTTACATTTTATATTGGTCTACTTTTTTTGTGTTTTTTTATTAATAGCATCATCCGTGTATTCTATTGGTAGAACAACTTCTCTAATTTCAAAAGTTGGTTTTATTTTTTGAGGTGTAAATACAACTTTTCTACATTTATTAATTTCATCTTTTGTTGTTTCATCTTCATCTGTCACCCCAATATGTTTTTCAGCATCTTTTTTATCACTAGCTACACATTCATTTTTAGACTTATTTCCATCATCAGTTTTATTAAAATCTGTGCTTGTTTCGATATCATTTGCTTTGAACCACTCATCAACTGCTGATGTATTATATTTACCTTGATCTTCTTTTAAGAAATAATCTTGTTCATCTTTAGTCATGTCATTCCAAAACAATGGTGCCTGAGCATTCATTATTACTAAAAGAGCTTGCTTTTCAGCTTTTGTTATCTTATAATCACTTAAAACGTCAATCTTTAGTTTAATAAACTTTCTAGCATTTTTAGAATAGTTTTCTTTATTGCCATTTACTATATCTTTCATTTGTTCTTTTAAAATTGTATTATAGATGTCTAAATATTTTTGATATGTATCACCACTATCTTTTAAATTAACATAGTCTAAAATAGATGCTGAAGTTGAAGTAAATTCATTTAATGTTGTATTAAAGTCTTTAACTTCAGTTGCAATATCATCACTCTTATCAGAAAAACCTTCTTTTGTTAAAGTTTCATTATGATCCTCAAACATTTTTTCTCTCTCATCTAACATTTTTTGATCATCCTCATTAATCGACACAGAAGAAGCATTTTCTACTGGTGCACTAAAGTGTCTTGATCTTTCCGCAAGAAGTCTGTGTGTTTCGTCTGAAAGTTTATCTAAGTATTCTTTTGATATAAATGAATTCAAATTATTTAAATAATAATCAGGTATGTTTTTTTTGCAGTTTCTTATTAAATGTCTTGCATAAGCATATTCCGAACAACATATTATTCCATCATAAATTTCACGCATATCAGCCTTTGGAATTTTATCTGATGTATTCTTATAATTTTGTACTGTTTCTAATATCATATTTCTTAATTTTCTTCTTGATATATTCAAAATAATCACCCCTCCATCTATTATTTACTACCTATATTATATACATAAATTAGTATTTTTACTATATCTATTATGTTCTTTTGTAAATATAATGTAAAAAAGAACTAGCCTTCTAGTTCTTCTTCAATTCTCATTAACTGGTTATATTTACATATTCTATCAGTTCTAGACATAGAGCCTGTTTTTATTTGACCTAAATCAAGACCTACAGCTAAATCTGCTATTATCGTATCTTCTGTTTCACCACTTCTGTGGGATATTATTGTTTTATAACCATTTTCTTTAGCTAATTTAATTGTTTCTAAAGTCTCCGTTATAGTACCTATTTGGTTTACCTTTAAAAGAATTGCATTTCCTGCTTTCATATCAATGCCTTTTTGTAAACACTCTTTATTTGTAACGAAAAGATCATCACCAACTAACTGAATCTTATCTCCTAATTCTTTAGTTATCTTAGCAAAACCTTCCCAGTCATTTTCATCTACAGGATCTTCTATTGAAACAATAGGATACTTACTTACTAACTCTTTATAGAAATCTATTAATTCGTCAGTAGAAAGACTTCTTCCTTCTCCTTCCAAATTATACTTACCATCACTATAAAACTCTGATGCTGCAACATCTATTGCTAGTTTTACGTCAACACCAGGCGTATATCCAGCTTTTTTAATAGCTTCCATAATAAGTTCAAAACCTTCTGTATTTGAATCTAAGTCAGGAGCAAATCCACCTTCATCACCAACTCCAGTCGATAATTTCTTTTCGTTTAATACGCTTTTTAAAGCGTGGAATACTTCTGAACCTACTCTTACTCTTTCATGAATAGTATCTCGTTGTGGTATTATCATGAACTCTTGAAAGTCTAATTTGTTGTCAGCGTGTGCACCGCCATTTAATATGTTCATCATTGGAATAGGAAGAGTTTTTCCATCTCCAACATATTTATATAAAGGCATCCCACTTTCTTTTGCAGCAGCCTTTAAACAAGCCATAGAAACGCCTAATATTGCGTTAGCTCCTAAATTACTTTTTGTTTTAGTACCATCTAACTCTAGCATGGCATTATCAATGCTATATTGATCTTTAACATCCATACCAACTACTACTGGTCTTATTTTTTCATTTACGTTTTTAACGGCGTTTAATACTCCCTTACCGTTAAATCTTGTTTTATCATTATCACGCATTTCAAGAGCTTCACGCACACCAGTTGATGCTCCAGATGGAACGCATGCCCTTTGTTTTATTCCATTTTCTAAAGTAACGTCCACTTCAACAGTAGGATTTCCTCTAGAATCAAGTATTTCTCTTGCTTTTACATTAGCTATTTTCATATTTTGTGCCTACCTTTCTTATAAGATTATTATACCACTATAGCATCATTAAATTAATATTTTTATCAAAATATGTAAATTGACTTTATATAGTATTTTAGGGTATAATAATATCTTAAGAATAAAGGGAGGGATTAATATGCAAATTATATTACTTGATGAAGCTAGATTTGATCAATTTGCAATTTCTCACCCTAATCACAACTATTACCAAACAAGTAATTATGGTAGGCTTATGACTAAGCATGGACATAATGCTTATTATTTAGGACTCGCCGCTGATGATGGTGAAATTAAGGCCGCAACTTTAATTATTGTTAAAAATGATTCAAAAGAAAAAAGAAAAATGGGATATGCTCCAAGAGGTTTTTTAATAGATTGGAATAATGATGATTTAGTAAAAGAATTTACCGAAAAATTAAAGGACTTTTTATCTAAAAGAAACTTTACTTATGTTAAAGTAGATCCTATGGTAGTATATAAGGAACATAACATAGATGGAAGTGAAAAAACACTTTCAGATTCTAATCAAAGTTTAGTTCAAAAACTACAAGGACTAGGTTACATTCATATGGGATTTAATAATGGTATGGAAGCTTCTAAACCAAGGTGGAATGCACTAACTACTTTAGATAGTAACATAATAGCATTATATAATTCCATATCAAAAGAAGCTAGAGAAAAAATAAGTGAAGCATCTAAATTAGGAAACCGAGTTTATCGTGGTTCAATGAATGACATTAGCTTACTTTATAGTGTAATAAACAAAACTACACCACCACTTGATTATTATTTAGATTATTATCAATTTTATGGTCAAAACATGTTTGAAATATATTTTAATAAATTAGAACCTATTTCTTACGTAAATTCTAGTAAAACAATGTATGAAAAAGAAGAGCAAAAAAATAATGATTTAAATATGCAAATGCAAGATTTTAACAATCCTAACAAGGATGCCATCATAAATGAAAAATTAAAATCTGATGAAAAACTTGCTAAATATAAGAAAAATATGTTGGAAGCTAGTAATTTATTTCAAAGGTATCCTAGTGGTCTTGTTACCGCAGCAGTTGCTGTAATTAAATACGGAAGCACTGTAACATTCTTTGCGAGTGGCGTTAACGAAACATTTAAAGATCAATATCCAGAATACTTACTTAAGTGGCAACTAATACAAGAATACGCTAAAATGGGATATAAAGTTGTTAATTTAGGCGGGCTAACTAATGAATTTAAGAAGGATTATGAATCTACTTTAATGACTGAAATGTCTAACAAAATTGTAGAATATGTTGGAGAGTTTGACCTTGTAATAAATAAAAAAGCTTATTATACAGGAAGCAGACTTAACCCAATACTTAATTGGCTTAATACACCAATATAGACAGAAGATATATTCTTCTGTTTTTTTGTGCAAAAAAAAGACACTCATTAATGAATGTCTTTTAGTTTAACCTTAATTATGCATCAATCTTAGTAACTGTACCAGCACCAACAGTACGTCCACCTTCACGGATAGAGAACTTAGTACCGTTTTCAATTGCGATTGGAGCAATTAATTCAACTGACATATTAACGTTGTCACCAGGCATAACCATTTCAGTTCCTTCTGGTAATGTAACAACACCAGTAACATCAGTAGTTCTGAAGTAGAATTGAGGTCTGTAGTTTGAGAAGAATGGAGTATGACGTCCGCCTTCTTCTTTACTTAATACGTAAACTTGAGCTTCAAATTTAGTATGTGGAGTAACTGTTCCTGGTTTAGCAAGAACTTGACCACGTTGTACTTGTTCACGTGAAATACCACGTAATAATACACCAGCGTTATCTCCTGCTTCAGCAAAGTCTAGTTGTTTACGGAACATTTCAATTCCAGTAACAACTGTCTTTTGAGTTGGTTTTAAACCTACGATTTCAACTTCGTCGTTTAATTTTAATTCACCACGTTCAACACGTCCTGTAACAACAGTACCACGTCCAGTGATAGTAAATACGTCTTCGATTGACATTAAGAATGGTTTTGTATTGTCTCTTTCTGGAGTTGGAATCCATTCATCAACAGCGTCCATTAATTCATCAATCTTAGCTTCCCACTCTGGATCTCCTTCAAGAGCTTTAAGAGCAGAACCACGGATTACTGGAGTGTTATCTCCGTCATATCCGTATTTAGATAATAGTTCACGAACATCCATTTCTACTAAGTCTAGCATTTCTGGATCGTCAACCATATCACACTTGTTCATGAATACAACGATTCTTGGAACACCAACTTGACGAGCAAGTAAAATGTGTTCTTTAGTTTGAGCCATAGGACCATCAGTTGCAGCTAGAACTAAGATTGCTCCGTCCATTTGTGCAGCACCAGTGATCATGTTTTTAACATAGTCAGCGTGTCCTGGGCAGTCTACGTGAGCATAGTGACGTTTGTCAGTTTCATACTCAACGTGTGCAGTGTTAATTGTTATACCACGTTCTCTTTCTTCAGGAGCTTTATCGATATCTGCATAGTCTTCGAATTTAGCTTGTCCCTTTTCAGCTAATCTTTTAGTGATTGCAGCTGTTAAAGTAGTTTTACCATGGTCAACGTGTCCAATAGTACCAATGTTAACATGTGGTTTTGAACGATCAAATTTTTCTTTTGCCATAATTATTTTTCCTCCCTATATGAATTACATATCTATTTTATCTAATCTAAGGGAAAATATCAAGTATTTTCCCTCAGGATTATTTATTATTGTGCACCATTTTTCTTAATGATGTCTTCTGAGATACTCTTAGGTACTTCTTCATAGTGATCAAATAGCATCATGAATGTACCACGTCCTTGAGTATTAGATCTTAAGCTTGTTGCGTAACCAAACATTTCTGATAATGGTACGTAAGCATTGATCTTAAGTGAGTTACCTTGTGCTTCTTGTCCCATTGGACGTCCACGACGAGATGTAACATCACCCATTACATTACCTAAGTATTCTTCTGGAACTACTATATCAACTTTCATTATTGGTTCTAGAAGTACTGGTTTACAGTTTTTCTTAGCTTCTTTAAGTGCTAACGATGCAGCAACCTTAAATGCCATTTCGTTAGAGTCAACATCATGGTAAGAACCATCAAATAATGTTGCTTTAACATCTATCATAGGATATCCAGCTAAAACACCAGTTTTCATAGCTTCTTGTAATCCCTTGTCTACTACTGGGATGTATTCACGAGGAACAACACCACCAACGATAGCATCAACGAATTCATATCCTTTATCTTTATTTGGTTCAAACTTAACCCAAACGTGTCCATATTGACCACGTCCACCTGATTGTTTGATATATTTACCTTCACAATCACCAGCAGCTGTTAAAGTTTCACGATAAGCAACTTGTGGTTTACCAATGTTAGCTTCAACACCAAACTCACGTTTCATTCTATCTACTAATACATCCAAGTGAAGTTCACCCATACCAGATATAACAGTTTGACCAGATTCTTGATCAGTTTCTGCTCTAAATGTTGGATCTTCTTCTGCTAACTTTTGAAGTGCAGTAGACATTTTTTCTTGGTCTCCCTTACTCTTTGGCTCAATAGCAATTGAGATAACTGGTTCAGGAATAACCATTTTTTCTAAGATAACTTCGTGTTTTTCGTCACATAAAGTATCTCCTGTTGTAGTATTTTTAAGTCCTACAGCTGCTGCTATATCACCTGCAAATACTTCTTGTATTTCAGTACGGTTATTAGCATGCATTTGTAAGATACGTCCAATTCTTTCTTTAACGCCTTTATTTGCATTAAGAACATATGAACCACTCTTTAGTGTACCTGAATATACACGGAAGAATGATAACCTACCAACAAATGGGTCTGTTGCAATCTTGAATGCTAAAGCTGAAAATGGTTCACTATCTGATGCATGTCTTAATACTTCGTGATCATTTTCATCATGACCCTTAATTGAAGGAATATCCGTTGGTGCAGGTAAATAATCTATAACTGCATCAAGCATTAACTTAACACCAATGTTTCCAAGTGCGGTACCGCACATTACTGGGAACATCTTAACTGCAAGAACACCTTTTCTGATTGCTCTTTTAATTAAGTCAACAGAAATTTCAGCACCCTCTAAGTATTTTTCCATTAATTCTTCATCGAATTCAGCAGCATCTTCAATCATAGCAATTCTCTTTTCTTCTACTATATCTTTTAAGTCAGCTGGAATTTCGATTTCTTCAGGATTTTCTTCTGGTTTACCATCATAGTGGTAAGCTTTCATTGTAACTAAGTCAATTATGCCATCAAATTCTGATTCAGCACCAATTGGCCATTGAATAGCAGTTGCTTTAACACCTAATCTTGCTTTAATAGATTCAACACTAGCTGCAAAGTCTGCACCCATTTTGTCCATCTTGTTTGAGAAAACAAGTCTTGGAACACCCATTTCAGTTGCTTGACGCCAAACGTTTTCAGTTTGAGGTTCAACACCATTTTGTGAATCAAGTACTGTAACGGCACCATCTAATACTCTAAGTGATCTTGTAACTTCGATTGTGAAGTCTACGTGACCTGGAGTATCGATAATATTTAAACGATTACCCTTCCAGAATGCAGTAGTAGCAGCGGAAGTAATGGTAATACCACGTTCTTTTTCTTGTTCCATCCAGTCCATTTGTGATTCACCATCGTGAGTTTCACCAATTTTGTGAATCTTGTGGGTATGGAATAAAACACGCTCGGTAACAGTTGTTTTACCAGCATCAACGTGAGCCATAATACCAATGTTACGAGTTTTTTCTAATGAATATTCACGAGCCATATACTAATCCTTTCCTACCAACGATAATGTGCAAATGCTTTATTAGCTTCTGCCATTCTGTGAGTATCATCTTTTTTCTTAACTGCTGCTCCAGTTCCGTTTGAAGCATCAATTAGTTCATTAGCTAATTTTTCAGCCATAGTTTTTCCACCACGAGATCTTGTTGCATTAACGATCCAACGTAATGCTAAAGCTTGTGCTCTATCTGGTTTAACTTCAACTGGTACTTGATAGTTTGCACCACCAACACGACGAGCTTTAACTTCTAATGCTGGAGTAACGTTTTCCATAGCTTTTTTAAATACGTCATTTGCGTTTTCTCCGGTTCTTTCATGAATCATATCAAACGCATCATAAACGATTGTTTCTGCTTTACCACGTTTACCATCTAGCATAATTTGGTTGATTAACTTAGTAATTACCTTTGAATTATAGACTGGATCTGGTAATACGTCTCTTTTAACAGCACGTCTTTTACGCATATATTGTCCTCCTTTTATTATTATGATTAATTATTTTTTACTTTTTAGGTCTTTTAGCACCATACTTAGATCTTGCTTGTTTTCTATCAGCAACACCTTGAGTATCTAATGTACCTCTTATGATGTGATAACGCACACCGATTAAGTCCTTAACACGACCACCACGTATTAATACTACGCTGTGTTCTTGTAAGTTGTGTCCTTCTCCAGGAATATAAGCAGTTACTTCGTAACCATTACTTAAACGTACACGAGCATACTTACGTAATGCTGAGTTTGGCTTCTTTGGTGTCATAGTACCAACACGAGTACAAACTCCACGTTTTTGTGGTGATGAAGCAGAGATGTTTTTCTTCTTTAGAGTATTAGTTCTAACAAGTAAAACAGGTGCTTTTGGCTTACGAGTCTTCTTTTGTCTTCCATGACGAAGAATTTGGTTTATTGTAGGCATAATTTCTACTCCTTTCTTAACACACTACCTGGTGTTTCATTTATGATATATTTTTAAGCCTTACAAAAATAGTAAGACTTAAACATCAGCTTATTTAATATAACACTATTTTGTGTTTTTTGTCAATAGTTTACTTATGGTTATTACTCAGCTTTTGTTGCACTAACATTGCTCTTTAAACCATATTTTTGGTTAAACTTCTCAGCTCTACCAGTCTTTGATTGCATAGTTGCTTGACCAGTGTAGAATGGATGACATTTAAAACAAGATTCTACGTGTATTTTATCCTTAGTAGATTTTGTTTCGAATGTGTTTCCACAAGTACATGTAACTGTAGAAGTCATATAGATACTTTCTTTTTTAGGCATATTCTATAGCTCCTTTCGCCATGACTCTTATAAAGTCATAGATATAAAATCTTTTATATTATAACAATTGTTTTATTATTTTGCAAGTGTTTTTTTATCAATTAAACTAATAACACTTTTTGCCATAGCCTTATAACCTAAAGTGGTTGGATGAATTTCTAATTTTTTAGGAAGATAATTATCATTAGCTAAAAACATATCGTGAATATCAACATATGTCATGTCATATTTTTTAACTAAATCTTCCATTTTATTATTAGCGTATAAAATAACTGGTTCAACCGTGTTTGCTAAAGTGCTAGAAAATGCTGTAAAAGGATTATAAAAACCAAATACCATTATTTGTTCCTTACATGATTTTCTAAGTTCATAAAGAAGTTTATCGATGTCTTTAATTGACTCATCAACGTACGTATATATATCATCAAACTCATTTAAATCAAATTCATTACCTATGTTTAGTTTATAAAACAGATCATTTGACCCAATGCTAAGAGTTACTATGTCCGCTTTTATAAGTGCATGTTTAATTGTAAGTGATTTACCATTTATCTTAACCGTCTTATTGTTTTTTAAATCGTTTAACAAATCTATACTCCTATAACCGCTCTTTGCAAAAGACTTAGTATAAAACTCTAACACCTCTTTATCTTTTAAATACTCAGAAACATAATCTCCGTAACTTAAACCTATGCTGTTATTCGGAGTCTGTCCTGCTGCTAAAGAGTCACCTAGTGACAAATAATAAACCTTCTTATCTTTTGTTATAAAAAATATAGTTATAAGAAATATTCCCGTTATTAAAAAACCAATTAATAGTTTATACCTTCTTTTCATAGTATTCCTCCATAATAAAAAAATAGTATTTACTAGCAATACTATTTTATTTATTACAAAAACTTTTTAGTACAATTATTTTGATTTAGATAAATTTTCTTGATTTATTTTATCTATTCGTTCTTGAACTTTTTCCATTATATCAGCTGGAACATGTATAGTATATCCACCATCAGAATAAGTTATTTGATTTGTTTTCTTATCTTTTTCTACTTTGTTGTTTGTTTTTGATTTTTCTTTTAATGCCATTATTTAATCTTCCTTTTCTAATTTTATTTTAGCGCCTACATTCGTTAACTTTTCAACAAGGCCTTCATAACCTCTTAATACGTAATCTGCATCTAATATGGTTGTTGTTCCATTTGCTATTAAACCTGCAATAACAAGTGATGCTCCTGCTCTTAAATCTGTTGCTCTAACCGTTTTTCCACTTAATTTAGTAGGCCCTACTATTACAGCCTTTTGATTTGTTAAAAGTTCGGTTGTAGCTCCCATTTTATTTAGCTCATATAAGTTTTGAAATCTATTTTCATAAATAGTTTCATTTATAACTGATTTTCCAGTAGCCTGCGTAAGTAATGCTGCAAAAGGTTGCTGAAGATCGGTTGGAAATCCAGGATAAACTTGTGTTTTTACGTTCGTTGCTTTAAGTTTTTCAGGAGCTTTTATATTTATGTAATCAACTCCTATTTCCATTGGAACACCAACGTCTTCCAATTTAGATATAAGTGATTCTACGTGATCTGGAATGATGTTTTCTATCGTTATAGCATCTCCTAGAGCACTTGCTAAAATCATATATGTACCAGTTTCTATATAATCTGGTACAACTTCGTGGAAACATGAATGAAGTTTAGATACCCCAACTATTTTTATTTCACTAGTTCCCGCTCCACTTATTTTAGCTCCCATGTTATTTAAAAACGTTGCAACATTAACTATGTGCGGTTCTTTAGCAGCGTTAGATATTATGGTAGTTCCTTCTGCCTTTACCGCTGCAAGCATTAAATTTATTGTTGCTCCAACTGATGCAAAATCTAGATTTATTTTAGTTCCAATAAGTTTATCTGCCGTAATTATAAATAAATTATCTTTCTCTTCTACTTTTGCACCTAGCGCTTCAAAGCCTTTTAAGTGTAAATTAATAGGTCTTGCTCCTATTGAGCATCCTCCTGGAAAATACATCTCTACTTTTTTAAATTTACTAAGCAATGCTCCCATAAAATAATATGATGCTCTTAGTTTTTTAGATATTTTTTCTGGAATTAATTTATTTTCAATATTAGATGAATCTATTTTCATAACATCATCTTTTCTTTTTACTTTAGCACCTAAAAACTTTAATATTTCATCTAATGCATCTATATCAGAAATACTAGGTACGTTTGCAATAGTTACTTCTTCATCACATAAAACAGCTGCTGGAACAAGTGCAACCGCACTGTTTTTAGAACCACTAATTCTTATTTTTCCACTTAACTTGTTATTACCTTCTATTATTATCTTGTGCATATTTTACTCCTTTCTTCTCTTCATAGTATTCTATTAAAAAAACTATAAAAAGTGATTAATTAGCCTGATTTATAGAACCAAATAATCTGTTTTTTTCATGAACTAGTTTCTTTAGCGCATTTTCTCCTGCTGAAATTATTTTTCTAGGATCATACTCTTCTTTATCATAATTTAAATAGTCTCGAACACTTTTTGTCCAAACACACATAAGATCTGTATTTATGTTTATTTTAGATACTCCGCAAAAAATAGCAGCCTTTATCATGTTTTCATCCAATCCAGATGCCCCATGAAGTACAAGTGGTATTTTAACTTCTTTACAAATTAAACCTAAAAGGTCAAAATCTATGTTTGGCTTTTCTTTATATATTCCGTGCATATTACCAACGGATGGTGCAAGAAAATCAACACCAGTTTGTAAATAAAAATCCTTAGCTTCATCGATAGTTGTTTTAGAACCTAAAACTAACTTTTTTCCTTCTTCTTTATTCATAGAGCCTATTTCAGCTTCAACACTTACACTTTTTTCTTTAGCATACTCTATAACATCATTAGTATCACGTACGTTTTCTTCAAAACTTTTTTCTGATGCATCAAGCATTACCGATGTAAAGCCAGAATCTATAGCACGCCTACATATTGATATACTTTTACCATGATCTAAATGTAAAACTACCGGAATAGTTATATTAAGTGAATTAATAAGAGATTTAACAACGTTATGCACAACATTAACACCACCAAAATAATCAATACTTTTTTCAGTTACCGCAAGTATAACTGGGCTTTTATCTTCCTGGCAAGCCTCTAATATATACCTGGTCCATTCCAAATTATTTATGTTATAAGCAGGGACTGCATAGCCTTCTTTTAAAGCCTTTTCTAACACTGCATTACCATTTACTAACAATTAAATCACCTTCTAATACGATTTTAACATAATTTACATATTTGGACAAAGAAAAACACTCAAATTTACATTCGAGTGTCTAGTTTTAATTTATCTTCTTTTTCTTTTTATTTTAGCAGATATCTTTTCAGAAGCTGTAATAATTTTATCGCTAAACGCAAATGACATCAACGCCAATCCAGCAACTCCACCTAATATTGCCATTTCTCTATTAATCAATGCATTTTTTAAGTTTTCTCGCTTTAGCTTATTATATTCATCATCAGTTAAAACAGTATCACCATTTTCATCTTTTACATCTACTGTTTCTTCTGTTGTTGTAACCTTAGTAGTTGTTTCTGTTTCTGGCTCCACAATTTCTTCTTGAATTTTCTTTGTTGTTTCCACTTCTTTTGTTGTAGATACAACTTCTCCACCTTTATCAGTTTCAGTAGGTTTATTTAATTCTTTATCTGGAACATCAGCTGGTTTTTCAGAAATTGAAGTTTTAGTAGTAGGTTCACTTACTGTTTCTTTATTTCCTTTATTATCCTTAATAGGTTTACCACCTTTATTGACTAATTTTGTTTCATCTTCGCCTGTTGAACCAGCGAGTTTATTAGCCTCAGCCTTATCCTTAGGATTATATCCATTAGAAGTTTTATCTTTTCCTGTTTTATCAAAATCAGTTTTTGGTTTTAAACTAAGTTTTTGTAAAATTTCGTTTAATGATAAAGTAGCAGTATTATCTTGGTTTGCTTGTAATTCATCTATTTGTTCTTTCGTTAAACTTTTAAATAAAACTTTGTATGCATTGAAAGCTACCGTTAAAGCGGCTTTTTCTGCACTTGGCATTTTACTATCAGACCAAATTTTTTCAGATAAATCCATAAATTGTGTACTATAATCTTCACTGCTTGAAGTAGCAATTGCTTTAAGTTGATTATTTAGAATAGTATCTAATTCTTTAGCATAACTATAAAATTCACTATCTTCACTTATGGAATTTTCTGATCCATTAACAAGTCCTAAATTATAAGTAATTTTTTCTCCCGCCTGTACATTAACATAACCAGTAACATTTTCAGATAAGATACCAAATAAAACAATTACATATTCTCTAATTTCTTTAATAATATCATCATCGCTCATATCTCCAAAATCTTCTTTTGTTAAAGTTCCGTTGAAATAAGCTAACATTCTTTTAGTCATTACTTCATTATGACCATCAATTTTTTGATTTTTCTCATTTACTGCATCAATTGTTTTCTTTACAGAGTCATCATCATTTATACTAAATGGTTGTACAAAAACATATTCTAAATTCTCTTGAGGATCAGTTGTTTCAGGCCCACCTTGGCTTGTTGTTGGTTCCTCAGGTATTACATCACCGCCATTATATGAATTAGAAAATTTAACACCAGCGGTTGTAATTGTTGCAGCTAAAACAATTACTGATGTTGATTTAAGCCATAAATCTTTGATTTTATGTCTTTTCAATGCCTCACTATTACCACTTTTAGTTGAAATTTTTTCGCTATCTATGTTTTCTGCTTGCTCTTTTTCGTATCTTTCTTGTAATTCTTCTTCAGTCATTTTTTCTTTCATCCAAATCTCCCCCTTTTGTTTGAATGCCCTATATACTAGCACAAAAATGTCAGTTTGTCAATACTAAAAGAGAGTATATAAATAGTGTTATACTACCTAATAAAAATGAATATTTTCCTATTTTTTTATTTATTTTTTGTCCTAAATAAAAACCTAAGAAAGTAAATAATGAACTAATTATGCAAAAACTACTTACTACAAATAAAATATTATCATATAAATAGTTTATTCCTATGCCTACTCCAAAACTATCTAAGCTAACTGATATAGCAAATAAAAGCGTCCCAAATACATTTAGATTTCTAATTTTTGGTTCTTCTTCAAAATAATTTATTAACATATCAAGTGATAAAAGAAGAAAAACTATAAAAAGCACGTATTTGGGTTTCATAAAAGTATTTTCAAAAAGAGAAATACCTACCATATTACCTAAAAGTGGCATAAAAAAGTGAAATAAGCCGACTATTATTGCAGTAATTATAACGTTTTTCTTTGATATACTTTTTATGCCGTAAGAAAATGCTAAAGAAAAAGCATCCATACTTAAACTAATTGCTATTAATATAATGTTTATGATAATAAATCACCTTCCTATATTAATAATATTGCAATTAGTTTAAAAATATTTTTCTATTATTTCTTTTATAAAAGATTTATATTCTATATCACTAGTATTAGTTGTTTCCTCAGCCTCTAAAAGACATAAAGGAGGAAATAAGACGCACCACCAGTTATCACCTTCACCACTACCTAAAGTAACTAATAAAGATTCATATTCTCCTGCTTCATATGTAATTCCTTTATATTTTTTCTCTGGAAATGGATGCATACCATAATCTATTGTGTAAGAATACTCTTTATCTTTCATTTCCTCTGCCAATATATCATTAAAATTATCCATGTTACTAGTTATTAAGTTTCTTGCTTGTTTAGAAGATTTTGCATTTTCTAATAAGGTATAAAGTTCTTTTTGCATTTTATCTCTTACTTCTTCTTTTATTTTTTGATCTCTTAAAGAATTACTATTAGCTAAAACCCTAAATCTAATTGCAGAATCTGGAAGTTTTACCTCTTCATTCTTTTTTGATTTATTATAAACAGAAAATATCATTAATCCAGCAAGAAATATAAGTATCATTTTTTTCATTTAAAAATCACCCACCATCTATTAACTAGTGAGTGATTTATTTTAATTATATACAAAAACAAACCTATTTTTATCCGACAAATCCTTTTTTATTTCTACTTTTACATCTTTTAGATATTTATATGCCAATTCTTTAACATCATCACCTTGTTTTTCTCCTATTTCAAATGCTATTAAAAACTTATCATTTAATACTTTGCTTGCATTTTTTAATATTTCTTCATAATAAAACAATCCGTTATCCGGTGCATAAAGTGCTATTTCTGGCTCGTTATCCTTAACTATTTTTTCTATTTCCTCATCTTCCCTTATATACGGCGGGTTACTAACTAATATGTCTACCTTTATATTCTTATCTATATAAGGTTTTAGCATGTCTCCCAAAAGTAATGATACTTTTGAATTAGTTTTTTCTACGTTTTTTCTTGCTACTTCTATAGCTTTAGGACTTATATCACTTGCGTATACAGGCAAATTAAGCTCTTTTGAAAGTGCTATTGCAATTGCACCAGTTCCAGTTCCAACATCAATTATAGAGGGTTTATTAAATCTTTTAGCATATTTTATAACATATTCTACTAATTCTTCAGTTTCTCTTCTAGGTATTAAAACGTTTTTATTAACATCTAGTGTATATCCATAAAAATCCACATCCCCCACTATATACTGAACAGGCTCATTATTACAAAGCCTTTTAATAGCATCTTTTATATCACCTTTATAATACTTTTTTAAATATTCTATTTCTTTTTCCATATAATCACCATCTTTTTATTTTATTAGAATTAACAACAATTAAAGGCACTAACATCTCATCTAAAGTTAATCCTGAATGAGCTGATTTATGCAAATTGGTCTTATTATTCCATCTAATTGCTTTATTTTTTATTCCAAGAGCAAAAAAGTCTCCTAATCCATCCTTATAATACTTATTTTCATATCCTGGACCATATAAACCTTGTTTTATAACTTCTTCTTTAGTCATTATTATAAAATCATCTTTTAATACTTTTTTAAGTTCCAAAGGAAAAGTCTTCTTATATTCTTTTTTTACCATAAAGCTAGTTGCTCTATCATCTATTGCTATGTTATGGGATAACATTTTAGTAATCAAAGGATACTCCATTAAATTAATATATTCTACGTTTATATGTCCATGATCTGCTAATGCTATTATAGTAGTGTCTTTTAATGACTTACAAGTTTTCTTAAACCATTTATTTATGTGCTTTAAATATTTTTTCATTTTATCGCTTCCTACTCCGTCATTATGAAGAGCATGATCTGGTTCATTATAGTAAGCATATACATAGGCCTTTTCTTTTGATTTGGTAAGTTTTTTTATTTTCTTTTTCATCTTTCTTAAAGACTCCGTTTTATGATTACTATAAACTCTTAAAGTTTCTGATATATATCCTTCTTTTTTATTAATAATATCAGTTACTGGTTCATATTTAAGAAGGGTTTTAGCTACATTATAATTACAAGGACTTTTATTTGTTCCTTTTATAACGTTTTTTGATAAACATATAACTTCATCAAAGCATTTAAAATACATATCCCATCCAAGATGTCCATGTTCTTTTGGAGTAAGTCCCGATTCTACTGTTGTTCTAGCAGACATAGTAGTAGATGGAAAATTAGATGATATACTAGTTATTAAATTATCATATAAAAATGGACATATATCTTTATTTTCTTTCAATATATTATAACCTAATCCATCAAATAAGAATAATACTACGTTTTTACTATTATTTTCTTTTAATATTTTATCTAATAAATCAAGAGAATTATGTTTACTTGGTACTTTAAAATATTTTTCAATAGAACAAATTACGTTTATAAGTCCTTTTTTATAATCTGGAAAAGTATATTCCATCAAATCACATCCTTAACATTATTATAACATATGAAAAAGCTGAAGAGTTATTCTCCAGCTAATTTTCTTCTTTGATCTTCTGTTATTAAGGCTTCAATTATGTCATCCAACTTACCATTCATTACTCTATCTAATGAGTTTGTAGTATAGCCTATACGGTGATCCGTTACCCTGTTTTGAGGATAATTATAAGTTCTTATCTTTTCAGATCTGTCACCAGTTCCTATTTTGCTTCTTCTTTCTGCTCCAACTTCAGCTTCTTGTTCTCTCATTTTTAAATCATATACTCTTGATTTTAAGATTTTTATAGCTATTTCTTTATTCTTAATTTGTGATCTTTCTGTTTGAGAATAAACTACAATACCCGTTGGAATATGCGTTAATCTAACTGCTGAGTCAGTTGTATTTACTCCCTGACCACCACATCCTGATGATCTTGTTATATCAACTCTTACATCATTCATATCAAGCTCAAAATCAACGTCATCTATTTCTGGCATTACAAGTACCGTTGCAGTTGACGTGTGAACTCTTCCTTGCGATTCTGTTTGAGGAACCCTTTGAACACGGTGCGCTCCGGATTCGTATTTAAGTTTTGAGTAAACGCTATCTCCCTTTATCATAAATGAGATTTCTGAATATCCACCACTAGAACCTGGAGTACTATCTAAAGTTTCTACTTTAAAGCCTTGGTTTTCAGCATATCTTACGTACATATCATATAAATCGCCTGCAAAGATATTAGCCTCATCTCCACCTGCTGCTCCACGTATTTCAACAATAATATTTTTTCCATCATTAGGATCTTTTGGTAAAAGAAGAATTTCTAATTGTTTTTCAAGTTCTTTTTGCTTGTTTAGGTTTTTTTCTTCCTCTTCCATAGCAAATTCTTTCATCTCAGGATCTCGTGCTAATTCCTTAGCTTCCTCATAATCATTCTTAGCTTTTAAATAAGCATCATAACACTCTATTATTTCCGATAAATCAGATTGTTCTTTTGATAATTTAGTAACTTTTTTAACATCGCTTATTACTTCTGGCTTAGTAAGCTCTTTAGTAATTGCATCATTTCTTTCTTTTATTGCTTCTAATCTTTCAAACATTACTCATCCATCTCTTCTTCTGTTACAATGGCTAAGTCTTCTAAATCATCCATATCATCATCTGCATCATCAAAATCATCTAAATCACCCGATACTGCTTCATCTTCAGTTCCTTCAGGTTCAGTTTCTTCTATTTCTTCATCTTCTGATACTTCATCATCATCTTCATCATCAATTATTGTTTTTACAGAATGAGCTTCTTTTAAATCCCATTCAGCAGAATCTAATAGGATGAATCTCTTATCAGTAGTTAACGTAGTATAAAAGTCTCCTATCATATCCATCATATTATCTTCACTTATTTGTAATAAATCACATACTTCTTTAAATAAAGCATGAGTTGTTTTAGGTTTTTTGTCAAGTTTTAACAATTCATATGCTATATCTGTATAAGATAATAATTCTAATTCCTCTAAAGGCATTTGTCTAACGTTCATAAATAAATCCTCCTACATTTTTTCTGGTGCCTTAACACCTATTAATCTTAAAGCATTAGTTATAGTTATGCCAACCGTTTTAATTAAACCTAAACGTTTTTCTGACATTTTTATATCATCAGTTAATATTTTATGTTTACCATAATAATTATGGAACATACTAGCTAATTCATACACATAATTAGTAATTAAATGTGGTTCTTTCTTTAAAGCAGCACTTACTAAAACTTCAGTGAATTCATAAACTTTTAATAAAAGTGCTTTAGAATCTATATCGATAGCTTCTTTTATATCAGTACAAATATCTATATTCTTTTCTTTTGCATCTTTTAATATAGAGCATATTCTAGCATTTGCATATCCAACGTAAAAGAATGGATTTTCACTAGATTTTTTAAGAGCTAAATTGATATCAAAATCCATCTGACCATCTAAACTTCTAGTTGCAAAAAAGTATCTAGCAGCATCTTTACCTATTTCTCCAACAAGTTCAGAAATAGTAATATTTCCACCTGTTCTTTTACTCATTTTAACAATTTCTCCATCACGAAGAAGTCTTACCATTTGAAGAAGTCTAACCTCTAGTTTATCCTTATCATATCCTAAAGCTTCTATACTAGCCTTTAATCTTGATACATAACTATGATGATCCGCTCCAAAAACATCTATCAAATAATCGAAACCTCTATCAAATTTATCTAAGTGATAAGCAATATCTGGTACTAAATACGTATAACTACCATCAGTTTTTATAAGTACCCTATCTTTATCATCACCATAAACGGTTGTTTTAAGCCAAGTTGCATCATCTTTTTTATAAACCAAACCTTTTTCATCAAGAATTTTTAATGATTCTTCAATTCTTCCTTTAGCACGAATACTCTTTTCACTTGTCCATACATCAAACGTAACACCAAAATTAGATAAATCTGTTTTTATTATGTTAAGTAAATAATCAACCGCAACTTTTTTAAAGAATTCTAAATCTTCATCTAGCTTAGAATTGTCATACTTATCAAAAATAGTTTTGGCAATATCAATAATTTCAGAACCATAATAACCATCTTCTGGCATATTTTCTTCTAAGCCACATAAACCTTTATATCTTTCCTTTAATGAAACACCTAAGTTTATTATTTGGTTTCCAGCATCATTTATATAGTACTCTTTAGTAACGTCATAGCCCGCAAAAGACATTATATTAGCAAGATTAGAACCATATGCTGCACCTCTTGCAGTACCTAAATGAAGTATTCCTGTTGGGTTTGCACTAACGAATTCTATATCTATTTTTTCTTTTTTTCCAATGGATGATGAACCATAATTTTCACCTTGTTTTATTACATTAGATATTCCGCTAAAAACATATTCATCATTTAAATAAATATTAATAAAACCTGGACCTGCTATTTCTATTGTTTTAATTTCATTAGTATTCTTGCCTAAAACTTCAACTATTTTTTCAGCTATATTTCTTGGATTATCCTTTAAAACCTTAGTTAATTGCATTGCAATGTTAGTTGAAAAATCTCCTTGCTCTCTTTTTTTAGGAACTTCAACTACAATACTTTCTAAGTTAAATTCAATAGATAACTCATTCAATGCAGAATTAATCATTTCCTTTATTTGTTCTTTTAGATTCATTATAAATCGCTCCATTCTAATTCATACTTAAAACTATCACTAAACTCACCATTCATAAATAAGTCGTATTCTATCATTAGATTGTTATCATTTATAATAATATTTTTAGTTTTAGATTCAAGTTTAATTTCTATCCCCATATCTTTAATAATATATTTAGTTATTATAGATTTATTCTTTTCAAACTCCAAGTATATCTTTACGTCCTTATTTTCCCTTTCAAAAAAAATTTTATTTTCTAAAAGTTTAAGTTTAATCATAGCACCATCATGATTATAAGTAATTATATTATCTTTTAATATTCCTTTTTTATCTTTTACAACTTCGGTTGAAGAAGTAGATTTTATATTATGATTTACAATAATTTTAGACATAAAAACACCTTTAAAATTTTTCTAGTGTCAATATAGCATAGATAAGAAAAAAGGTCAATAAATTTTTGACCCTTTGTTAATATTTATAATCTAATCTTTATTTAATGTTTTTGAACTTCCTTGTTCGTTTAACTTGCTTTGTAATTCTACTAAATCATTATCCGTAAAATTATTTTCTTCTATTTTTTCTAATTGTTCTTCATTTAATTTAGACGTCAACGATGATAATATTGCCTCGTCCTTAAATAATGTTACCGCTCTTCTATCCTTACACTTAAATGCACTTCTTGCGGCATCTAATGATGGATATATATTTTCTCCATCTTCATTTTTTCTTGCCATAATTTCATCAGATGTAAAATCTACAACATGATAACGTGTTTTTGTTATTACGTCTACATAGTGACTTGCTGTATCCGAGTCACAAATATAGCCGAATTTTGTTGCATTAAAATATCCTTTAGGTTCCACTATTATTTGTTCATCATCTATTATCATTACCTGAGATTGTTTAGGAAGTGCATTTTTTGATAAAGATTTTGCTCTGCTACACCCCGCAAACATAGTTGTCATCATTACTCCTGCAAGGCCTAGCGATATTATTTTTTTTGCGTTTTTTTGCATAATTATATTCTCCTTTGTTTTATCAATTTTTTTACGTTTGAATGACTACTTATATTGCAAAAATATTTGCCATTGATTTCATCATAATTATAATCGTAATTATCATCCAACATGGATGCTAACTGTTCTATAAATTTTATTTTTTCTTTTTTATTTGAATCATATATATTTCCATAAGCTCCTACATTTATCATATAATCGGTGCAATTATGTATTTTATGCCAATCTATTATAGGATTATAATCATATGGATTATGAGTTAAAAATACATCAGTTTTAGGAATAATTAATCCATTTTTAGATTTTATAAATGGTGTATATTCAATTATTTTAAGATCATCACCAATAATTTTCTTATTATAATCATATGGAGTTACAAAACTTAAATTATCAGATACTATGCTATCATAACATCCCTTTCCAACCTCAATTTTTTCTAATGAATTAAAATCTTCATTTAAGTAATTTAAGTATTTTGTATACAAAGATAATGTTTTTTGATTGTTCTTAATCCATAAAATAAACTCCTTAGGAATATTATTTAAATCTAAAATATCAACTGGTATCCCAATGGATTTACAAAACTGCGTATATAACATAAAAATATATTTCAATTCTTTTTTCCTCCTTTCAAATTAATTAATATTATAGGACATTTTATGATATAATTGAAATATATATTTATTATATGTGTTATAACTTTTTGTTATATCGGAGGATGCTATGAATATTAATTTAGAATTGTACAAAATTTTTTACTACGTTGCAAAAAATAAAAGTATCACAAGAGCTGCTAATGAGTTATTAATTAGCCAACCTGCTATAAGTAAGTCAATTAAAACACTAGAATCACAAATGGGAGAAAAACTATTCATAAGAAAAAGTAATGGTGTGGAATTAAGTGAAAAAGGAAAAATTATTTTTCCAAAAATAAAAGAATCAATTGAATTAATCGATTCTGCCGAAAACGATATATTAACATTGCAAGGAAAGGGAAAACTTAATTTAAATATAGCTGCTAGTCAAAATATGGTAAAAACTTTTTTAATGCCATATTTAGAAAACTTTTATAAAATTTATCCAAATATGAATATTAAAATATTTACTGAATCACCATCTGAAGTAATAAAAAAAGCACAATTAGGACTAATTGATATCGTTTTTATGAATTTACCATATAAATTACCTAAAGAATTTGAAACAATCAAATTAGTTAATTTGCGCTGTTGTTTAATTGCCAATAATGAATATTATAAATTGTACAAAAACATTGATACTTTAGAAAATATCCCTTTATTAGTTTTAACAAAAGGAACAATAGCAAGAACGGAATTAGATAATTATTTTCTCAAAAATAAAATTAGTATAAATCCTAAAATGGAATTAAGTAGCAACAATCTAATAAAAGAATTTACTTTATCTGGATTTGGCGTTGGAATAGTAGAAGAAGATTACGTAAAAAAAGAATTAGCCGAAGAAAAGCTGTTTAAAATACCTTATAAATTTCCAAAATCAAAAAGATTTTTTAGCTTAATTTATAACAAAGAGAAAATTAATAAAAAAATTGTTAATACATTCATTGATTTCATTACAAAAGGCAAGTAAATAATTACTTGCCTTTCTTTATTGTATCAGATTGTATATCCGGATCAATAAAGTTATCTTCAGTGTATTTATTTTTTTCTTGAGTTTTTTTGGATTTTATCTGATTTTCATTTTCATATTTCTGAAGTATATTCTTTGCATGCTCATTTTCTCTTTGAATTTGCGCTAATTTTTCTTGTTTTTCTATTTCATATTCTTGATTTATTTTATCTTTTATGACTTTTGCATCTACCTTTGCACCTAAAAGTGCGGCATTTACTAACGCCTCTATTTGCTCTGTGGGACTTGGAGTATATGTGTGATTACCGTTTGAAACCTTAACTATAATTCCTCCTTCTTCTGATTCAAAATCAACTAAATTACGAGGGTTATTTAATGTTGGAAGAATCTCTCCATCTGCACTTAGTTTTTCTCCAATGTATGAAGTATTTGTAATGGGTACATACCCACCTTCAGTTTCCATTAATCCCTTTACTACATAATCATTTTTAATCGGAATGTTAGGATTTGATTTTTTAAGAATTTGGTTTAAGTCCTCTAAATTACTTTCTTTTTGCTTAAATATTGAATCATTAAAATTAGTAGCAGTAAGTGAAACATAATCTATGTTTTCATTTTTATTATTCAAATATGCATCGTCATTTTTTTCACACATATAAGCCGTTTTCTTAAAAAAATCACCTCTTATAAATGCATTTTCTTTTAATAAAATACGTTCCCACGGAAGAAGTCCATACTCTCTACCATTAACTTTGATTATACCATTATGTTCTATTATTCTTTCTTTTCTGTCCAAAATCAATTTTAGTATTGCTAGAGAATTACCATATTTTCTTTCCTCATTAAACAATCGTCTTTCATTTCCATTTTTTAAAAGAATTTTTCTAGTTTCCATAGGAATATCATTAAACTTTGGTATACCTAATAAATGTGGAATATTTTTTTCATCTAATGTATTATCATAATCAATAACTTCTTTATTAGATAAAATTATTTTAGTAGGAATAACTTTTGATTTTTCATTTAAATAATACTCCTTGTAAAAGTCATAACACAATTGTAAATTAGATAAAATAATCTCTATAACTCTTTTTTTCTTTTCATCTGATAATTGAAAAAAGGTACCATTTAGAAGTTTACCATCAACTTCATAAGGAAAATTAAAAATATTAGACGTTCTTTCATTTGGATATGTTTTTTTACCCTTTTTTAGATTAAATACCCCTATATCTAATCCACTTAACGTTTTTATATTGTTCTGCCTATTATCTAAACTTCCTTTGTATTTTTTATATTCTCCATCTTCTAACTTAAGTAAATTTTCAGTATAGTTTTTATTTGATGATTTTATTTTTGCTACTGTTTGATCTGTAATATTTCTTTTAGTAACAGTTTCTATTAAATCTAGCAACGCATCATTTGATAACAAAAAATTCATTTCTATTTTTTCTTTAGTCTTATATAGAATTTTTATAGCATTCTCTTTCACATCCTTATCCATAAATTCAAAAAAAGTTTTTTCTTTTATATTTCTAATAAATTCATCTGGCGACTTAGTAAGTAATACTATAAACATAGGTAATCCATATACCATATCACTATAACAATCCAACACTTCAAGATATCTATTTTTATTCATAAAGCACCCCACATAAAACATACCTCTTATTATAAGTATACCATCATGAAATGCAATTATAGATATTTTTAAAATAAATTTACAATATTTTACGCAAAAATATCTAATATTATGAAAACTTTTTAATTTTTGAGCAATACTAAAATTAGAAAGAAGGCGATTTAAATGAAAAAAGTAAATATAATATGTAAAATCATAATCGCTTTAATGTTATTATTCTGCCTTTCTTATACAATATTATTCTTATGTGCTAAGTACGGTTCTAAAATAGATATAGAAAATTCAAATAGTATATATATGTATGATAAAGATAAAAAAAGTTTCTATGAAGGTAATAATGGTACTAAAAAATGGGTTAAATTAAAGGACATATCAAAAGACTTAGTTAACGCAACTATATATTCTGAAGATAAAAACTTTTATAAGCATAATGGGTTTGATATTCCTAGAATAGTAAAATCTATGTTTATAAACATAAAATCTAAAAATTTAACGCAAGGAGCTTCAACAATTACGCAGCAGTATGCTAGAAATTTATTTTTGACATTTGATAAAACTTGGGAAAGAAAAATAAAAGAGGCTTGGTATGCTTTTAAATTAGAAACTCAGTATTCAAAAGAAGAAATATTAGAAGGCTACTTAAACACAATTAATTATGGAAACGGAATACTTGGAATTGAAAATGCATCTGAATACTATTTTAATAAACCTGCTAAAGAATTAAATTTATCTGAAAGTACGATGCTTGCTGGAATACCAAAGTCTCCTGATAATTACTCTCCATTAAATGATTTAAATGCCGCTAAAAAAAGGCAGAAAGAAATATTAAATGCACTTGTAAACAATAAAATAATTACAAAAGATAAAATGAATGAAACCATCGATGTGAAGCTAAGCTATTACGGTAAAAAGGAAAACCTTAATTTATCTACATTAATGTATTATCAAGATGCTGTAATAAGAGAATTACAAGACTTAAAAATAGTAAGTGAAAACACAATTAGGCAAGAAGGACTTAAAATATATACAAGTCTTGATATTAATGCGCAAACGGCATTAGATAATGCAATTAAAAATAATTTAGAAGGGAAAAAAGAAATGCAAACATCTGCCGTTGTTATGAATCCAAATAATGGTGAAGTAATAGCACTAGCTGGCGGAAAAGATTATTCTAAATCACAATATAATAGAGCAATGCAATCTAAAAGACAAGTAGGTTCCACCATGAAACCGATTTTATATTATGCTGCACTAGAAAATGGACTTACTGCATCAACTACATTTTTAAGCAAACCAACAACCTTTACTTTAGATAATGGAATTTCTTATTCTCCCAGCAATTATGGTAATATTTATCCTAATGATAAAATAACAATGGCACTTGCTATTTGTTACTCTGATAATATATACGCAATTAAAACTCATCTGTTCTTAGGAGAAGATATGATGATTAAATACGCAAGGAAAATGGGTATAAAAAGCAAATTAGAGGCTAATGCATCACTTCCTCTTGGAACTAATGAATTATCTATTTTAGAATTTACTAACGCATATGCTACCTTAGCGAACTCCGGGTATAGTGTTAAAGGACACCTAATAAAAAAGGTAGAAGATGGTAATGGAGATGTACTTTATGAATATAAAAGTAAAAAAGATAAAGTATTAAATAAATCATACACGTATATATTAAGTGAACTTTTATCTAATACGTATGATACATCATTAAAAAGTTATACATCACCTACTTGCGCCTCTATTAAACCTAAACTAACAAAAAAATATGCTGTTAAAAGTGGTACTACTGATTATGATTTATGGACTGTTGGATATAATCCCGATGTTGTAGTTGGAGTTTGGACTGGATATGATGATAATAGAAAGTTATCTAATAAAGAATATAAATATGCTAAAAACATATGGGCAGACACGATAGAAGGTTACTTAAGAGAAAAGGATGCCAAATGGTATGAAAAGCCAAATAATGTCGTTGGCGTTTTAACGGATGTTAATACTGGTAAAGAAGCAACTAATAACTCTAAACTTAAAACCATTTTATATTATATAAAAGGAACAGAACCTGGATATAAAAGTAAAAGTAAATCTGTAATTAGAGAAGAGAAAAAAACGACTAGAAATTAGTCGTTTTCTGATAATTCTTTTTTTCTTTTAAAACATTTTCTTAAAACAGATGATTTAGAAGCTTTTTTATTGATTACAACACCATGTTGTTCTGCTGCTCCATTTGTAACATTGTCAAGCAATTTTTCAAATGGTTTTCCAAATCCAATTGAAGAACTTTTTGATGCAATATTTCTTAATTCATTATATAAATCAACATACTCCTGTTTATCGGGATTATTGGCAGCATATCCATCTACACACCATAGCGAGAATAGTTTTCTGAACTCTCTTATTCCTTCTTGGATTTTTCTTAATCCGCCTTCTTCATTCCATTTTTCTATCATTTTATAAAACAAATACTTAACCCTTATACTATCACAACCATATAAGGTTCTATAAGGTATTGATGAAATCAAATCATCAATTAAAGAATCTTCATTTGTTACTTTAGAGCAACAATTATAGAATAATTCTGAATTCCCCAAATCAGCATAAGTAGGATTTTCATTCCTAATATCATCAAAGCCTCTTGTTATAACCTCTAAGAGAGCCTTATCATCATAAATGGCGTTAGACTCACAAAGATTTTTTTCAAATTTCTTAAATGATGCAATTAAGGCATTATATGATTTATATTCATCCTTGGCAGAACTAATTTCCTTTTTAAATTGAGTTAATGTCATTTCACCATTTAGAGCAAAATTTAAATTTTTATCAAACATTCTTTTTTCATGATCTGTTAAGCTTTCTAAGTACTCCTTTGAGTTTAGATAATTCACAAATCCGTTATAGCTTAAGTCTTCTTTAGAATTTTTTGCATAATTATATATAGTCTCACTAACGAAACGATTGTATGATCCGGATTCATCTAAGCTAATAGAAACTCCATCAACAATGGGCATAAATGGATGATTAGAAAAGCATAAATCTTCATTACTTTTTAACCACTTTACAAGATCATCTAATTTACTCAAATCATTCATCCTTATAGTAAGCATATCATTTGATTCATAAGCTCTTGTTTTATAAAAACCATCAATATTATTCTCAATATAGTATGATCCTATTTCTGCCATTACTTTTGAAATTTTATCATTTTTTATTGTTACGTATATTTTAACCTGTGGCATTTCTTCTTTTTTATCTTCAATCCCACATGTGTTAATTGCTATAAACCCATCCCAGCGCACATCAATATGTATAGCTGGAGATGTTGAAAAATTTCTAGAAGACTCCTCAATATTACCGAAGTTATATGCTCTAATCAAAAATATATCTCTTAATTTTTTATATTTCTTAAACATAGATATGATAATTGATAAATCTTTTAGCTCTTTTATTTCATAATTCTTATCATTTTGTGAACTAGATAAAATTCTATTTTGTTCTTCATTTATTCTAGATTCGGCAACTTGATAAAATTTTTCTAAATCATAATTCACGTTTGTTAATATTTCAAACAGATTTATATTACTATTTTTTCTTAATAAACGATAATAACTTAAGGCTTCTGAAAGTAAAAGCCTTTCTTCTAAAGAAAATTCTCTAGAAACAATGACATATTCATCTTTCATATTTTTTAAATTATCGTCTCTTTCAAACGTAATTAATTCCGTATATACATCATCGTCGTTATTCAAGTTTTTATTTTTTATTTTACTAAAAAAATCATTTATCCTTTTTTCGTTTTCCATATCAAAACCCCTTTTCCCATAAATGCCATTTATACTAACATATAAATACTTAAATGTCAATATTCTCTTATAATCTAAATAATTTAGGGAAAAGGCACTAAAAAAAGAAGTCCTATGATGAAATGTAATTCAGCAAAAACATTCAATAGGATACTTCCACATAAACATTAAGTTACATTATTATAACTATCTATTAAAAAATTTTATCTATTGCACTATAATCATTATTTATAATTTCCATAAAAACAGGTATATTAAATTTAGAAAATTTTTTAGCTAATAATTCACTTTTTATCAAAAAAATATGATTTTTCTCAATAAAAAACCTATCAATGTCTTTTAGACCATAAGATTTTAACATTTTTATATTATTATTTATATTTTCATAATTATATGCCAGTGAAACTATAGTATCATAATCAAAGGTATTTTTTACTACTTCTAAACATTCCTTACTAATGTTTATTTTTTTTAAATCGTCATTAACCATTTTTACCTCCATTTACCATAGCTTTTGCCTCATTTTTTATATCAACATAACTAGTTGTATTAACATCAAAACTAGAAACATTATTAAAATTACATACCTTTTTTACCAAACTATAAATATTTCTTAATTCATTTTTATCTAACATACTGCCATAAGTTATACAATATAATAAAGCATCCATTTCATCTGACTTATCATTTTGCATTAAAGTACTATAGAGCCTTAAAACCTTTCTTCTCGATATTTTAACTCCATTAAAATTATAAAGCTCTTCTGATTCTTTAAATCTTTCAATAGCTTTAATATTTTTATCGTCTAATACTTCTTCTGATACATTTATAGGATTTACTATATCAAATAAATTATCATATACTCTAAAATTTGGTATCTCTATATTAACCTTACCATAAAGTTCATTTTGTTTGTCTATATCAGTTGAAAGGCGAGGATTTAAGGATAATTTTTTTAGATTTAATGATAACTCTCTATTAGGTGCTCTATAACCTCTAAAAATATCAGAATCAGGCATGCCTAGTGCTTTCGCAGCTTTTATCAAATTAAATTTATATCTTGTCGATGGAGCCAAACTAGATAAATTATTAAGGGCATATTCTTTAGCATCCGCTTCTAATGCAGTATCATAAATATCTATCATACTTGGGTTTCTATTACCTAGTACACTAAGCATTTTTTTAGGTTTACCATTTTCATCAAGTAACGAAATCCCGTAAGATTTTAATCCAGCAATATTATCTTTATTTGCACTATTACTCTGTTTAAGGAAAGAAGGACATTCATCCCAGACATACTGAATATCTATACCATTTTCATTCATAAGTTGAGCATTTTTTTGAATTGTGGTTAATAATCCACTTTCTTGTGTCTGAATGAATTCTGAACCTATTATTTTTTTTCTTGAATAAGTGCGTACATTTGGATATAGTGCTGTCGGAAAAATACTAACAAGATCTTTAAAATCAATACCAATTGTCGACTCTTTTAAATTTATTAAATCTTGAAGTGAAGTTCTAATAAACATCAAAGTTAAAATACCAGTGTATTTTGTCAACTTAGTAGTAAGAGCGTTTTCATCTTGCAAGAATTTCAACAATTCATCTATCTTTCCTAAATCAGCATACAACAATAATGTACTTTTATCATTTTTTGTAAACTCAGAAAAATCAATGCCATAAGAAGCTAATAGCTTAACAAGCTCTTTTTCATCTACATTAGTTTCTTCTAAAACAATAGTTCCTAACTCTTGCGTATTTATATTGTAATTTTTAAATATATTAAAATTGATTTTATGTATTTCTTTCCAGATGTTTTTTCCTGAAATATTATTTTTCTTAAGGCAGTTATTAATAATATTTATTTCATCTTCATTAATTAGTTCATTTAATTTACCGGTTAGTTTTCTTTTTAATTTTTTTACATTAATTTCCCCTATTTTTTTACTTTGGTAAAATTCTTTACTTTTATTAATTCTTTCTGGTATCGAATAAAGTACTTTATCTTCCTCTGAGTATGCATCATGAAGATAATATTTTTTAGCAGTATCGCTCAACTTAGCAAAATTACGAATTCTATCTAACTCATCTTCTGTTAAACGAACCTCATCTATTAATATTTCATTTAAATTTTCTATTGATTCTTTAGTGTAGTTCATTGGAGAATTCAGTTTTTCTGATGCAAGTTCCAACTTTTTTATTTTATCATTTGAAGTATAACGAATTTCCTTTTCTAATAATACAATTAAATCTTTTAAATTATTCATCACTACCACCTCCTAATGAACCAATACCTGAATCCCCTGGATTTTTAGGATCACTATCCTTTATAAATTTATCAATTTTCTTTTTTTGTTCTGATACAATATCTTTTATATCATCATAGTCATCAGAATTCAAAATTTCTATATATTTTTCTATTTCTTTATGAACCGTACCATACATTTGCTTAGCCTTTTTAAAATCAGCATCTTTTTCATCTGTTGCTCCATAAAATACACGAATAGGAAATACCACATTCATCTTCTTACCATATAATTTGCTTAGCCCTGATGCAGCAAACACTCTATAAACAATTCTATAATCAGAAGATTTATAGCTTCTTAAAAACTTATATTTATCTTTATTTATATTATCTTTAACTTTATGGTTTGAAGTAATTAATATATTAGGATCTTTGGACATTTTTTCTAAAGCTTTCAAAACTTTCTTTTTATGAGAAAAATTTAATGTTTCATTTTCATCAATTTGTTTTGATAAATCTATCCCATCTGCAAATATAATTAAATTATTGGTATCTTTACCATAAAATTCAAGATCAGAGACTTGTTTCTCAGAATTCTGCTCTTGTTCTATATTATTACTATTCATTAGTTCGGAAACATAGTTTATGGCGTTCTTCAATGTATCATATAGTTCATCAAAATAAGGATCATTAAGTACTTCATCAGATTCAATAGCATACTCCATATCCAACAATGGCTTTTCTATATAAGAATAATAACCACCTTCTTTATCTAAATTTTGAAGCATATTTTTGGCCATATCCATAGTTTGTAAAACATATTCCTTTCCAACTCGTTTCAACTTATTTTCAGGAATATTTGATTCTTTAATAAAATTATATTTTGATATATAAGTTTCTAAAACTTTTTTTGCATTTACTAATTTTCCAGCCTTTAATTGAGGAATTAGTTGTTGTTTTAATACAATAGCTATTTTTTCTTCTACATTTTTTGTTCCTTCAATATAATCTAACATTTCAATATAATCTAATCCAACCAAAGTCTTTAAAAAAGCATCATTTTCAGTGTTATTTTCATTTACTATTTTCTCAGCTCGTTTTATAAGATCTAATTCTTCATCTGATAAACCAACTAGATTTTCTTCACTATGATTTACTTTTTTATCTAACTCTATATTTTGTTTTCTTTTACGATTAACTTTCCTTGCCTCATTAAGCATTTTTTGCTTTTTATATTCTTCCTGTTTTTTAGCTTCCATTGAAATATATGAATTAAAAGTTTTAATTCCATTAAGAGTTATATTAAAATAAATTTCTTCTTTTTCTTCAGGTTTAATATATGGTATATCATTTATGGTGTCATATATATTTTCATCAAAAATCTTTCCTTCAAGTAACATATTAATATTACTTAATTCTTCCTTTTTCCCACTTGCTATATATTCAAAATTCGACTTTTCCTTAACTATCAACTGATATTTTTTTGTATGATTCATCGAATATGAATTACAACTATTTACTAGTTTGCTTAATTCTTCTTTTATTTTTATAGTTTTTTCAGGAAAATCAACTTCTAACTCTTCCTTTATCTTTATTAGATTTTTATAATCTTTATCCTCTATTATTCCACGTTCAATCAAAAGTTTTCTATAAGGCTCAAGAATATCAAAATTAATTTTATGTGATGACCTATATTCTTCTATAAAGTTTCTTATTGCGCTGTTAATATTTATTTCATCGTTCAAACTATTTTGTAATGCAACTACATTGTCAGATAAGGTATCAATATCTTTTTCATATTTATTTTTAATTTCATATAATATGTCATTTAACATGAGTTACACCACCTTTTTGTTCTTGTTTTTTTTCTTTTTCAATAATCTCACTAACACACATTGGAATTTTTGATGTAAATGTTACTGGTAAACCTAGTAGTATTTCCATATCTGTTAATAATTTCATAATTTTTGCTTTTAAAATTTTATTATCATCACTGTAATTTTGAATACAATCTTCTAACATTATATAATCTTCCATTAATTCAATTTTAAACTTATCAAATGTATCTCTTTTATTTTCAGAATTATGTTTAAATTCGTGAGTATTCTCTCTTATTTTATTTAAACTTTCCATATCAACATGTAAATTAGACATATCCTTATCATAAAGATCGGAATCAACATATTTTAATCTACTTGATTTTATATTAAATATGCTAGACATTTTTTTGGTGATATTATCAAATGACGTTTTAACTCTTAACAAACTAAATGTTGGCTCATCATCCCAATCTTTATTATAAGTACAAGTATCATATAACATAATAAGTAATTTTCTTTCTTCGGGTGCCATATCCTTACTAAACATTCCAAGTATTTTATTAGTAATTTCTTCATACGTCATATTAAAACCTCCAAACTATCGTATCTATAATCACATTAATTATATCATACATTTATTTTTATATAAAGAAAAAACGACTAGCAATTAGTCGTCTTTTTTCTCTTCTTCTGATGAATCATTTGATAAAGCCTTTTTAAGTTCATCTTTATTCATTGAAGAATAACCTTTAATCCCTTGAGCCTTAGCCATTTCTTTTAGTTTTGAAAGGTTTACATCATCTAGCATTTCCTCAACTGGCATCTTACCATTTTCTGCTATGTAATCGATTTGTTCTTTTGTTAATGTTTCGTGCTCAATTAAGTTAGAAGCTATTAAATCAAGTAAATCTCTATTTTTTTCTATTATCTTTTTAGCTTTACTATAACAATCATTAATTATTTTTCTAACTTCATTATCTATTTCTAATGCTACTTGGTCAGAGAAGTTTCTATTTTTATTATAATCTCTTCCTAAGAAAGAACTTCCTTCTGGAGTTTCTAATTGAACTGGTCCTAGACTAGACATTCCATATTCTGTTACCATGCTTCTAGCAATCTTTGTTGCCTTTGAAAAGTCATTGTGCGCTCCCGTTGTTATTTCACCAAACACAACTTCTTCCGCAACACGACCACCAAGTAATCCCATTATTTGTTCTAATAATTCTGTTTTAGTTGCTGTATATTTTTCTTCTTTTGGAAGCATTAAGTTATATCCACCAGCCTGACCACGTGGAATAATAGTTACCTTTTGAACATCATTTGCATTATCTAATTTTATTCCTAATACAGCGTGTCCAGCTTCATGATATGCTACTAACTTCTTTTCTTCTTTAGTATATTTTTTAGTTACCTTAGCAGGTCCCATGATAACTCTATCTATTGCCTCATCTATTTCAGACATTGTAATAGCATTTTTTTCTCTTCTAACCGCAAGTAATGCAGCCTCATTAAGTAAGTTCTCTAAATCAGCTCCAGAAAAACCAACTGTTCTTTTTGCAATATTATCTAAGTGTACGTTTTTAGATAATATTTTATTTCTTGCGTGTACTTTTAATATTTCTTCCCTTGCTTTTTGTTCTGGAAGAGCAACAGTTACTTGCCTATCAAATCTTCCTGGTCTTAAAAGTGCTGGATCAAGTACGTCAGGTCTGTTAGTTGCAGCAATTATTATAATTCCTTCGTTTGCTCCAAAGCCATCCATTTCAGTTAATAATTGGTTAAGAGTTTGCTCTCTTTCATCATGGCCTCCACCAATACCTGTACCACGTTGACGACCTACTGCATCGATTTCATCAATAAATATTAGACAAGGTGCATTTTGCTTTGCTTGCTTAAACATATCTCTTACTCTTGATGCTCCAATACCAACGTATAATTCAACGAAATCAGAACCAGATATAAAGTAAAATGGTGCGTTTGCTTCTCCTGCAACTGCCTTAGCAAGTAATGTTTTACCAGTTCCTGGAGGACCTACAAGTAAAACACCTTTAGGTATTCTAGCTCCTAATTTAGTAAATTTCTTTGGATTTTTTAGAAAATCAATTAACTCTTGTAACTCTTCTTTTTCTTCTGGTAATCCTGCAACATCCTTAAATGTTACTTTTCCCTTATCAGGATTTAATTTAGCCCTACTTCTTCCAAAGTCCATTGATCCTTTTTGACCACCTAGTTGCTTTGTAAAGAACCAAAATGCAATACCAATTAAAACTATGTAAGGAAGTATGTTAGTTAAAAACATAAACCAAGTACTTGATGTAGGATCTGATTTAGATACTATCTTAAAGTCCTTTTTCTCACTTGCACTTACTATTTGTTTAATAACAGTATCAGAAAGTGGTGTTTTAACACTAAATGTTTCTCCTTTTTTAGAATCTCTTAGCGTACCTGTTAATTGGTATGTGTAAGCTTGCGTAGAAGGCGTTATAACAACTTCTTTAATATTATTTTTATTTAATGCCTTATTAAACTCATTATATGTTAATTCCTTATTCATATTATTAGTCATGTTATATAAAAACATTATGGCAAGACCAATTACTAATAACATTACATAAGGAAACATTCCCTTTTTCATATTTTGATTATTCTGCATTTATTGTTCCTCCTTGTAATACTCTAATATTATATCATAGTTTCCTCTTTTTGACCTATCATATTTAGATTTTTTAAGGCCTGGAAGCCATATTATTTCATTATTACTATCTGTTACAACGGGCTGATTATGCCTTTGTTTCATACTAAGTTTTTCATCTATGTATATATCCTTTAACTTTTTAAACCCAGATAGATTTAAGACGCTTATCCTATCACCATCGTTTTTAGTTCTAACAATAATAGGAAGTGATATTTCAGATGAGTTAAACGCTGCATAAAAATTAGTTGTATTATTTAGTTTATCTATCTTTTTTATTACGTATCCATTAGGTAAATGAAGTTCTTTATCAAACGTAAAACACCAATTATTATAAGTTATATCATCCGCGAAATATATCTTATTATAGTCTTTTATTATTTTTTTATTGTTTGGCATTGATAATGTACTATTAGGTCTTTTACTTTTTATCATTTTTAAGATGTCTTTTTTATTTTTAGAAGTTACTTTTCCTATGTCTTTTTTATACATATAAAATAAATATTTTTCTAGTACTTTCTCTATTATTAAATCATCTTCTTTCAACAACAAAGAAATATCCAAATTATTATCCTTAACTACCTTAGGATAAATCTTTAATACCATTTTAGATACATAATCATCATATTTTTTTAATTCTAATGAAAAATCTATAAATTTCCTGTGGATAAGTTTATTTTCATCTTTTAATTTAGGCAAAACATACTTTCTGTACCTATTTCTCTTATATTCATCACTTGTATTAGAGTTATCCACAGCAAAAGGAATATTTTCTTTTATACAATCTTTATTTATATCATCTTTTGTTAAATACAATAAAGGTCTTATAATAGAATAATTATCCCTTTTAGATATTAGATTTATTCCACTATAACCTTTAATCGTAGAACCTCTAGATATTTTCATAAGAATCGTTTCAACCAAATCATCCCCATGATGAGCTGTAAATAAATACTTAGAATTATATTTTTTTAGTACTTCATCAAAGAATTCATACCTTTTTTCTCTTGCTTCTTCTTCAGTAAACTTATTATTCTTATATTTATCTATTTTCATAAATTCAAAAATAATATTATTTTTCATACAAAATTTTTCTAGATTTTCCTTTTCTAAATCACTTTCTTTTCTATGATTATGATGCACGTGACAACAAATAATTTTATTTTCTTTATATTTATTATTTAATAAATTAAGTAAAAACATAGAATCTGGTCCATAAGATACTGCAACTGTTATAATATCTTCCTTTTTTATATGTAAAGAATCCAGAAACTTATAAACATCTTTCATAAAATCACCTTAACGTATATTGTAACACAAAAAGAAAAAAACTCCATATTCTATATATTTTTTTTATAAATATTTAAAAAAAGAAAGTCAAATTTGACTTTCTTAATCTGTTAATTGATCTTCTAATACATCTAATGCATCATCTTCTACTTGTTCACTTTCAAGAGAATATTTAACATTAGAATAATATTTAGAACCTGTACCTGCTGGTATTAACTTACCAATAATAACATTTTCTTTAAGACCTGTTAAATTATCAACCTTACCTTTAATTGATGCATCAGTTAAGATACGAGTAGTTTCTTGGAATGATGCTGCCGATAAGAATGAATCAGTTTCTAACGATGCCTTAGTTATACCAAGCATTATTGGACGACCAGTTGCTGGTTTCTTACCATTTATAATAGCTTCCTTATTAATTCTAGTAAATTCGTGCATTGAAACTAATTTACCATCAACTAATTCAGTTTCTCCACCATCAACTATCTTAATACGAGCAATCATACGACGAGCAAGTATTTCAATGTGCTTATCTGAAACATCAACACCTTGTGATTTATAAACTTTTTGTACTTCAGATAGAATATAGTTTTGTGCAGTTATTGGGTCAGTTACCGCAAGTAATTCTTTTGGATTTACAGAACCAACGTTTAACTTATCTCCTGCTTTTACGCTTTGTCCTAATTCAACACAAAGTTTAACACCATAGTTAGTTGTATGTTCTCTTGTTTCTACGTCATTAGTAATAGCAATTTTATATTTACCATTTACTTCATCTATCTTAGTTATCTTACCATCTATTTCAGCAATTGTAGATTTAGCCTTTGGATTTCTAGCTTCAAATAACTCTTGTACACGAGGTAAACCTTGAGTTATATCTGCTCCTGATGCAACTCCACCATTGTGGAATGTACGCATTGTAAGCTGTGTACCTGGTTCACCGATAGATTGAGCTGCCATAATACCAACAGCTTCACCTATTTCAGCAATGTTACCAGTTGCAAGGTTAATACCATAACAATGTTTACATACACCATTTTCTGTCTTACAAGTTAAAGCAGTTCTTATTTCAACTTCTGTAATTCCTGCCTTATCAATCTTGTCAGCGATTGGTTCAGTAATTAATTCATTTTTGTCTATAATTAATTGCTTAGTTTCTGGATCAACAACTTTTTTGTTTGTATATCTACCAGTTATACGTTCATGAAGACTTTCTATTACAGTGCCATCTGATTCATCAACGAATGCTTTAACAACAACACCTTGAATAGTACCACAATCTTCTTCTCTTACGATAACATCTTGAACAACATCAACTAAACGTCTTGTTAAGTAACCAGAGTCAGCTGTCTTAAGTGCTGTATCGGCATTACCTTTACGAGTTCCGTGAGTAGATATAAAGTATTCAGATACTGATAATCCATCAACGAATGAAGATGTAACTGGAATTTCTACTGCATCACCATTTGGTTTTGCAAGAAGTCCACGCATACCTGCCATCTGGTTATATTGTCCAATAGAACCACGAGCACCAGAGTTAACCATCATCATAATTGGGTTATCTGTTAAAGTTTGTACTTTTTGTTTTAATTCTTTTTCTACTTCGCTTGTTGTATTATTCCATACTTCACAAACTTTTTCATAACGTTCTCTATCAGTTATTAAACCACGTCTATATTGTTTATTTATTGTGTCAACAACCTTTTGAGATTTATCAATAATTTCGTTTTTGTGTTCACTTTTTACAACGTCCGCAATTGAAATTGAAATACCTGATAAAGTAGAATACTTAAATCCTAAGTTCTTTAATTTATCTAGATATATTGAAGTTTCAGTTGTTTTATAACGTTTAAATACTTGTGCAATTATCTTCTTTAAGTCACCCTTAGCGAAAGGTTTATTAATTTCTTTCTTCTTAATTTCTTCTGGAATATTAGAACCTCTCTTTAAGAAGTGAGCCATAGGAGTAAATCCTTCATAATTAGCTTTAGTAGGTTCATTAATATATTGGAATCCATCTGGTAATATTTCATTAAATAATAACTTACCAACAGTAGTTACCAAATACATTTCTTTTTGTTCATCAGTAAATGTATTATATTTAAGTGATTTTGCTGGTAATGCTATTCTTGCATGAAGAGTAACTTCTCTTCTTTCATATGCTTCAATAGCTTCGTTAGCGTTCTTAAATACTCTACCTTCTCCTTTATCACCAGGTTTTTCAGTAGTTATGTAATAGTTACCTAAAACCATATCTTGTGATGGAGTAACGATTGGTTTACCATCTTTTGGGTCTAGTATATTATTTGAAGATAGCATAAGTAATCTTGCTTCAGCTTGTGCTGCTTCAGAAAGTGGTACGTGAACAGCCATTTGGTCACCATCAAAGTCTGCGTTAAATCCAGCACAAACAAGTGGGTGTAATCTAATAGCCTTACCACTTACTAACTTAGGTTCAAATGCTTGAATACCTAATCTGTGAAGTGTTGGAGCACGGTTTAACATTACAGGATGTTCTTTAATAACATCTTCAACAACGTCCCATACTCTTTCATCTTGATTTTCAATCATCTTTTTAGCAGATTTAATATTGTGAACAATATCTCTTTCTACTAAACCATGAATAACGTGTGGTTTGAATAATTCAAGTGCCATTTCTTTAGGAATACCACATTGATACATCTTAAGTTCTGGTCCAACAGCAATAACACTACGTCCAGAATAGTCAACACGCTTACCAAGTAAGTTTTGACGGAAACGACCTTGTTTACCTTTTAACATAGAAGAAATTGATTTAAGTGGTCTATTTGATGGACCAGTAACATTTCTACCACGTCTTCCGTTATCAAATAAAGCATCAACTGCTTCTTGAAGCATTCTTTTTTCATTTTGAACAATGATTGAAGGAGCATTTAATTCAAGTAATTTCTTTAAACGATTATTACGGTTAATAACACGTCTATACAAATCGTTCAAATCACTTGTTGCAAAACGACCACCATCTAATTGAATCATTGGTCTTAACTCTGGAGGTATAACAGGAAGTGCTGTTAATATCATCCATTCAGGTTTATTTCCTGATTTATCAAAAGAATCTAATATATCTAATCTCTTTAATAATCTTGTTCTCTTTTGTTCTGAAGCACCTTCTAATTCTTCTTCTATTTTTGCTATTTCAGCTTTAACATCTATTTCTTTTAAAAGTTTTAATATAGCTTCAGCTCCCATACCTACTTCAAAAGTATTTCCATACTTTTCATAGTATGCACGATATTCTTTATCTGATAAGGTTTGTTTCTTTTCAAGTGGAGCTGCACCTGGATTAATAACTACGTATGATACAAAGTATAATACTTCTTCTAAGTCTCTTGGAGACATATCAAGTACTAATCCCATACGGCTTGGTACACCTTTAAAGAACCAGATGTGAGATACTGGGGTAGCAAGTTCGATATGACCCATACGTTCACGGCGAACTTTAGACTTAGTAACTTCTACTCCACATCTATCACATACAATATCCTTATATCTTAATCTTTTATATTTACCACAAGCACATTCATAATCCTTTGTAGGTCCAAAGATTTTTTCACAGAATAAACCATCTCTTTCTGGTTTTAAAGTACGATAGTTTATTGTTTCTGGTTTTTTTACTTCTCCATAAGACCATTCACGGATTTGTTCGGGTGAAGCGATAGATATTTTAATTCCTTCAAATCTATTTGCATCTAACATTATTCTTCATCCCCTTCCACTTGTAAATCTTCCGATTCATCTAAATTGTCTTCTAATTCAGCTTCGTAATCATCAGATTCTTCTTCCGAAAGCTCATCACTTTCTTCTGCTTCCTCTTCTTTACTTACTATATCAACAGTTTCTTTTTTCTTTACCATTGATACATTATCTATTTCTTCGATTGATAAAGGAGAACCTTCTTTGTCTTCCTCTTCTTCTAGAGTCTTAACATCTACTTCTTTACCATCTTCATTTATCATTGCAATGTTTAAACCTAAAGCTTGGAATTCTTTAACTAAAACACGGAAACTTTCTGGAACACCTGCTTGATTAATTGGTTTACCCTTAACAATTGATTCGTATACCTTAACACGTCCTACAACATCATCTGACTTAACTGTTAAGATTTCTTGAAGTACGTGAGCAGCACCATAAGCATAAAGTGCCCAAACTTCCATTTCACCAAATCTTTGTCCACCAAATTGAGCTTTACCACCTAAAGGTTGTTGTGTAACTAGTGAGTATGGACCAGTTGCACGTGCGTGTAATTTATCGTCAACCATGTGGTCAAGTTTAATCATGTACATAACACCAACTGCTACACGATTATCAAAAGGTTCACCTGTTTTACCATTGTATAAAACGGTCTTTCCATCTGGATCCATTCCAGCTTCTGCCATCATTTCTTGGATATCTTCCCAAGTTGCACCATCAAATACTGGAGTTGCAGTATATACTCCTAATTTCTTAGCAGCCATACCTAAGTGCATTTCCAAAACTTGTCCTGGGTTCATACGAGAAGGAACACCAAGTGGGTTAAGTAAGATATCAACTGGAGTACCATCTGGTAAATATGGCATATCTTCTTGTGGAACAACAAGTGATACAACACCTTTATTTCCGTGACGACCAGCCATTTTGTCACCAACTTGAATCTTACGTTTTTGAACTATATAAACACGGATTTCTTTTGAAACACCGCTTGGTAATTCATCAGAATCCTTCTTAGTATAAATTTTTATATCATGAACTATACCAGCTCCACCATGTGGAACTCTAAGAGATGTATCTCTTACTTCACGAGTTTTTTCACCAAAGATTGCGTGTAATAATTTTTCTTCAGAAGTAAGTTCTACCATTCCTTTTGGAGTTACCTTACCAACTAGGATATCTCCTTCTTTTACTTCTGTACCTATTCTAATAATACCATTAGCATCTAGGTTCTTACGAGCTTCTTCACTTACGTTTGGAATATCACGAGTAATTTCTTCAGGTCCTAACTTAGTATCACGACATTGAATTTCGTAATCTTCTAGGTAAATAGATGTTAATACGTCTTCTTTTACCATTTTTTCATTTAATATTACAGCATCTTCATAGTCATAACCATTATAAGTCATGAATGCAACTACTAAGTTCTTACCTAATGCAACTTCACCCTTATCTGTTGATGGACCATCTGCTATTATTTGTCCACGTTTTACCTTATCCCCAATTCTAACAATTGGTCTTTGGTGATAACAAGTACCAGCATTTGACTCCTCAAAGTTTTTAAGTAAGTATATATCCTTTGCTTTTGCTGTTTTAACAACGATTTTTTTACCATCAGCATATTCAACAACACCATCAGCTTTTGCTAAAACACAAACTCCTGAATCCTTTGCTGCTTGAGCTTCAACACCTGTTGCAACTAATGCTGCTTCTGGTTTTAATAATGGTAATGCTTGACGCTGCATGTTACATCCCATTAATGCACGTTTTCCATCATCGTGGTCAAGGAATGGAATACAACTTGTTGTAACAGATACTATTTGTTGTGGAGCAACATCGATATAATCTATTTCACTTGGTTTTGCAAGAATATTTTCTCCATCTTGACGAGCTGGACAATGTTCTTCTATAATTTCTCCATCTTTCATCTCTACGTGAGCTTGTGCAATAATATGTCCGTTTTCTTCATCTGCTGTTAAATAATCTATTTGATCTTGTAATTTACCATCTTTTACTCTTCTATATGGAGTCATGATAAAACCATATTCATTTACTTTTGCATAGTTTGCAAGAGATGTAATAAGACCTATATTGGCACCTTCTGGAGACTCAATTGGACAAATTCTACCATAGTGAGATACGTTAACGTCACGTACTTCCATAGCAGCTCTATCACGAGAAAGTCCGCCAGGTCCAAGCGCTGATAAACGACGTTTATTATTTAATTCTGATAATGGATTAATTTGGTCCATAAATTGTGATAATGGACTTGATCCAAAGAATTCTTTAATAACAGCTGTTATTGGTCTTATGTTTATTAATGTTTTTGGAGTTGCAGTTTCAACGTCTAAAGTAGTCATTCTTTCACGAATTACTCTTTCCATACGAGCAACACCAACTCTAAATTGGTTTTGTAACAATTCACCTACTTGTCTTAAACGACGATTAGATAAATGATCTATTTCATCTATAGCACCTACGTTTTGTAAAAGGTTTAAATAATATGATACAGATGCATATATATCTGATATAGTAAGTGTTTTAACAGTAAGCGATTGGTCGTTACCAATTACTTTTATTACTTTATCTGGTTCTACTGGAGAGTAAATGCTAATTACTTGAACCATAGTATGATCATCTAATTCTTTATCCATTGTAGCATCAACCATTCCGTATCCATCAGCTAAAATAGGTTTTAAAGTTTCTAATACATCGTGAGTAACTTTAGTACCCTTTTCTATTACAACTTTTCCATCTACTATTATGTCTTCTGCTAATTTTTGATTTAATAGACGATCTGCAACATCAAGTTTTTTATTAAATTTATAACGTCCAACCTTAGCTAAATCATATCTAAAATTATCGAAGAATCTAGTTATTAACTGGTTTTTAGCACTATCTAAAGTTGCTGGTTCACCTGGTTTTAACTTTTCATATATTTCAAGTAAAGCTTCATCAGTATTCTTTGTAGAATCTTTTCCTAAAGAATTAATTAGATATTCATCTTGCCCATATAATTTTAAGATATCATCATCGCTAGAAAGCCCAAATGCTCTTAAAAACGCTGTTACAACAACCTTCCTGTTACGGTCTATTCTAACATCTACAACATCTTTACTATTTAGTTTATATTCAAGCCAAGTACCTCTTGTTGGTATGATTTGTGAAGATATTATAGAACGTCCATTCTTATCTATTTCTCTTCCATAATATACACTTGGAGAACGTACTAATTGTGATACAATAACACGCTCTGAACCATTAAATATAAATGATCCTGAATCAGTCATAAGCGGCATATCGCCTAAGAATATTTCTTGTTCTTTTACTTCACCTGTTTCATTGTTAAACAAGCGAGTTTGAACCTTTAATGGAGCTGCATATGTAGTTTTCTTCTCCTTACATTCTTTAATAGTATGTCTTGGTTCGTCAAATGAATATTCACCAAATTCCAAAGATAATGTTCCAGAGAAATTTTCTACTGGGCTTATTTCCTCTAACACTTCTTTTATTCCATCTTCGATAAACCATTCATAAGATTTGGTCTGTACCTCAAGTAAATCTGCTAATTCTAGAGATTTTTTTACTCTTGAGAAGTCTCTTCTTTCACGGTATTCGTTTACTTTTCTTACTTTATAAGCCACGCAATCCACCCCTAAACTATAAATTTTTAAAGAACATGTCTAAAATTAAAGACACAGTACCAATTTAAAATATTACAGGAAAAATCTACCCTTGTCAATAAATTTTACTTATTTTTACAAAAAAACACAAATATTTTATTATTTGTGTCATATATTTTAAATTAAACTTGCCTTTATTATAAAAAATCCTTTTTTCTTAGCTATCACTTCTACTGTTTTATATGCGTTTTTCATATCCCTTAACATAGATTCTGCACCTTGCTGTTTTCTAACAACTATCCATAACGAGCCACCGTCTTTTAAATGTTCTTTAGCGTTCATTACTATTTCATATAACTTTTCCTTTCCAACTCTTATTGGTGGATTAGATACTATATAATCATATTTATTAGTAATGTTTTTATAAGCGTCGGATTCAAATACGTTTGCATTTAAGTTTTGTTCTTTTAAAGACATCTTAGATAAATGAATGGCTCTTTTATTAACATCAGACATATCCACAGCAAAACCTAAATGAGATGCATATATTCCAATTGGTCCACATCCGCACCCTATATCTAATAACGTTTTATTATTAGGATTATCATATTTAAAATTCTTTAATAAAAGTTCTGTTCCAAAATCAAGTTCTCCCTTAGAAAACACACCATTATCGGTATAAAAATAAAATGGAATACCATTTATTTCTGCTATTACCTTCTCTATTTCTGATTTTAGGTTTTCCTCATTTGTAAAATAATGTGCCATTATAAATCTCTCTTTTCATTTAAATCATTCTGTATAAATTATACCACAAAAAAAGACCTGTTTAAGGCCTATTTTTTACTTAATACTGATTCATATTTAGTTATATTTACACTATCTTTTATTTCACTCAATGTATAACTAGACTTTACTCCGTAATCAGAACGTAAGTAACTAATCAATGAATCATATTCTCCATCTGTGCCAAATTTTTCAAAATAGTCTTCCAATATATCTTCGTTATTCATATATTTTGAATTGTATAAATGTTCTCCATCAATTAACTGATAAACATCTGAGCCGATAATTTCAACTGCTATTGTTGTCTTACCACCTCTTACATTAGTATATTTTAACATATAACAATTTTCAAGAGAATCTTCTGTATATACTTTATCTTCTGCCTGAGAAACCGATTCATTATTTAATGATTTAGCATCATTATCTTTAAACGAGCAACCACCAAATGAAGTTACCATAACACCGGCTAGTGCACCAGCAAGTAATCTTTTAGAAATCTTTTTCATTTTTATTCTAATCTCCTTTCAACTTAAGTTATATTATATATTATAAACCTTATTTGTCAACAAAAAAAGAACCACAAATTGTAGTTCTTTAAGTACTTATTTATCTAACTTATGCAAGTTCAACAGTAGCGCCAGCTTCTTCTAACTTAGCTTTAATTTCATTAGCTTCTTCCATTGGAGCGTTTTCTTTAACGTTTCCACCTTCATCAGCTAACTTCTTAGCTTCCATTAATCCTAAACCAGTAATATCTCTGATTGCTTTAATTACTTGGATCTTAGCTGATCCAGCGTCTTTTAATACTACAGTAGCTTCAGTCTTTTCTTCAGCAGCAGCTCCAGCAGCTGGGGCAGCAGCAACAGCTACAGCACTTGGATCAACTCCAAATTCTTCTTTCATTGCGTCTACTAATTCTTTAACTTCAAGAATTTTCATTTCTTTTATTGCATCAATAATTTCTTGTGTACTTAATTTTGCCATTTTTATTTTCCTCCTATTTTCTTTAAAATTATTCTTCTTCTAGATTTTGACTATGTAAGTCAAGGCAGATAGCAACATTCTTTACGTGTTCCATTAATCCAGCGGCGAACATTGTTAATAATCCGTCTCTTGATGGAACTGTTGCTAATTCTTGTAATTCGCTTAAGCTTGTTTCTTTTCCATCTACAATACCACCCTTTAATTCAAGTGCAGGATGATCTTTTGCAAAGTCTGCTAAAACCTTTATAGGTGCAATAGCATCATCTGATGTTGCGATAGCAGATGGACCTTCTAGACAATCATCTAAGTTAAAAGATAATTTGTCTAATGCTCTTTTTGTTAAAGTATTTTTATATACTTTATAAGAAGCATCTTGTTCACGTAATTTACGACGTAATTCAGTAATTTCTGAATCAGTTAAACCACGGTAATCAAACAATATAGCACTTGCAGCGTTTTCAACACGTTCAGCTATTTCGTTTACAACTTCTTCTTTTTTAGCAATTATAGCTTGGTTTGCCATTGTTCATTCCTCCTTCGTTAGTATAATAAGTACCTTTTATAAATTAAAAGGTCTCTACATCAAAGACGTAAAGACCTTAAAATCCTATTTTGATTTTTGTCCTCGGTAGGAATATAAGTTACGTGATTATATCACTCCTACTGTCTTTGGTACTTCAATTAACCTTTTTTGGTTAACTACTGATAGTTTATATTATTTTTAATTATTTGTCAAATGATGATAAATCAACCTTGATTCCAGGACCCATTGTTGAAGCAAGTGAAACACCTTTTAAGTAAATTCCCTTTGCTGCTTGTGGTTTTGATTTAATAATAACATCCATAAATGCTTTTACGTTATCAACTAATTTTTCATCATCAAACGAAACTTTACCTACTAAAGCATGTACGTTAGCATATGAATCAGTTCTGTATTCAACACGTCCTTTTTTAACGTCTTCAACAGCTTTTTTAGTATCCATTGTAACAGTACCAGTTTTTGGGTTTGGCATTAATCCTTTTGGACCTAAAACCCTACCTAACTTACCTAACATAGGCATCATTTCTGGTGTTGCGATAATTACATCAAAATCAAACCAATTTTCCTTTTCGATCTTAGTAATCATGTCTACGTCACCAACATAATCAGCGCCAGCGTCTGTTGCAGCTTTTGCAGCATCACCTTTTGCTAAAACTAATACTTTCTTAGTTTTACCAGTTCCGTGAGGTAAAACGATTGCACCTCTTAATTGTTGGTCGTTTTTCTTAGTATCTAGATTTAATCTTACTGCTATTTCAACAGTACCATCAAATGTTGATACAGAAGTTTCTTTTACTAGCTTAACAGCTTCTTCTAAAGAATATAATTTACCCTTTTCGATTTTGCTTAAAGCTTCAGTATACTTCTTACTTTTCTTTTTCATTTTCTTACCTCCTTGTGGTATATAGCGGATTTTCCTCCCACATAGATAAATCTATATGACTATTGTTATTTTTTGTTTTTTTATTTTTATTATTAATCTTTTATTTCAATACCCATATTCTTAGCAGTACCAGCAACTATTTTCATAGCTTCTTCAACAGTATATGCATTTAAATCAGGTAATTTGATTTCAGCGATTTCTTTTAATTGATCCTTAGTTAATGAACCAACAATTTCTGAAGAACCCTTTGTAGATCCTTTTTTAATTTTAGCAACTTTCTTTATTAAGAAAGATGTTGGTGGAGTTAAGAATCTAAGTTCAAAACTTCTATCATCGTAAACAGATATTTCAACTGGAACGATATCTCCCATCTTATCTTTAGTTGCGTCATTATATTTAACACAAAATTCACCAGAGTTAACACCTAATGGTCCAAGTGCAGTACCTACTGGTGGAGCAGGTGTAGCTTTACCTGCTGGTAATTGTAATTTTAATTTTCTTACTAATTCCTTTGCCACGAAAAACACCTCCTATATTATATTTTTTCGCGAGTGGTCAAATAGCTTTATTTTTTAAATCCGCGCCTTCCACTAATCTTTTTTCTTTCATCATCTATATAAAATATATAGCTGCGCATATAATTTTATCACAGCATATATGATAAAAGCAAGTGCTTTTTTTATTATTACTCTTTTGTAAATTGAGTAAGTTCAAGTTCAACGTTTGTTTCTTGACCAAATAAGTCTATTGAAACATTTGCCTTTTTAGCATCCAAATCAAGCTCAGTAATCTTACCTGCAAGCATTTTAAATGGACCGTCAGTTATCTTAACGTTATCTCCAACCTCATAGTTAGTAACAACGTTTTCACCTGTATAACCAATTTCTTTAAATATTCTTTCTACCTCATCATCATATAAAGGAACTGGTTTTGCACCTTTACCTGATGATCCTAAGAATCCAGTAACACCCGGCGTATTACGTACTATATACCAAGATTCGTCTGACATTATCATTTCTACCAAAACGTATCCTGGAAATAGTTTTTTCATTTTTTCTTTTTTCTTACCATCTTTTATTTCTACTTCTTTTCTTTCTGGAACTATTACTCTAAATATGTTTTCTTGCATATCCATTGAATTAATTCTCATATCAAGTTTTTCTTTAACTTTAGCTTCGTGTCCAGAATATGTATTTACTACGTACCATTTTTTCTCTTCCATACTAACCAATTAACTCCTTTACTTTTGTTATTCCTGCAATTACTAAATCAGTTGCAACAAAAAATAAACATATAAATAACATAAATAATAATGTTGCAATAGAATACTTTACTAAGTTTTTCTTTGATGTCCAAATAACTTTTTTTCTTTCTTCTTTAACACCAGTAAAAAATTCTTTTAGTTTTGCGATTAAACTTTTTTTATTTTTCTTTTGCTTTGCCATATTATATCTCCTATAATCCAAAATAAAAACACCTTTTTAAGTGCTAACTGTCTAAATATTAGCACAAATAATCATAATAGTCAATTTATTTCTTTTAAAATATTAGTTAGTTTGCTTCTTATTCTAACTAATGTTCTTTCTATTGCTTTTGGTGTTTTACCTAAAGTGTTAGCTATCTCATCATAGCCAAAATTATTTATTCTAAGATCATATACTGTTCTTTCAAAATCGGTTAACTCTTCAGATAAACGTTTGTTAAAGTAATCATTATCTTCTTTGCTTACTAATAAGTCCTCTAATCCACCTTTAGAAGTTGTTAAGAAATTATCAAAACTTCTTATATCATCTTCCATTGTGTAATCTAGTGAATATGATTCATTTAATATACTATGTTTTTTTCTGTTAGCATTTTTAACAGCAGTTAATATTTTTCTTTTAATACATAAAAACGCAAACGTTGAAAACTTAATATCTTTTTGCTCCTTAAAGCTGTCAACAGCTCCTATAAGGCCAATTAACCCCTCTTGATATAAATCATTAAAGTCAATTCCTTTTCCTTCTACATAAGCACTATATTTATTAGCATAATAAGTTATTACTGGTTTATATTTTTTAGCTATAACAAGTTTTGTTTCATCATTATTATCGGATAACATATACAATAATTCACCATCATCAGGTAAATTTTTATAGTCCTTTTTATTTGGCATATAAGCACCTACTTTCGTTGTCTTACAACTTCATAAATCATTATGCCTGCTGCAACTGAGGCATTTAAACTATTTATTTTCCCATACATTGGTATGTTTGCTATAAAATCACAATTTTTCTTAACAAGATTACTCATTCCAAATCCTTCGCTACCTATTATTAACGCAATAGAAGTAGTGTAATCTATTTTGTCATATGAAACACTATTTTCTAAATCAGTCCCAACTACCCAAACACCATTATCTTTTAATTTCTTTATTGTGTTATTAAGATTAGTTACCTCAACAATTTTTACGTTATCTAACGCACCAACACTAGTTTTCATAACGGTTGAATTTACTGATACACTTCTATTTTTAGGAATTACTATATAGTCTACGCCTGCGGCTTCACAAGTACGTATAATGGCACCAAAGTTATGTGGATCTTCTAAATGATCTAATATAACGATAAAGGCTTTATCTGGCATATTATTTAGCATATCTTGTTCGCTTAAATATTCATAATCAGGAATCTCTAAAATAACTCCTTGATGATTCTTTTTCTCTAGTTTATCCATCTGACTAGTAGTTAAGTAATTTATTAAAACGCCCTTTTCCTTTAAAGCTTCATCTATTTCGCTTCCTTTTAAATTATCATTTAGATAAACTTTTTTAATTTTACGATTATTATTTATAAGTTCTTTTGCTACGTTTCTTCCAAATACATACATATTATCACTCCATTGTTATTAATTTTATTAATTCTTTTATTCTATTTGTGTTTTTATTTATGTATAACATTCCGAACAATGCTTCTAATGCCGTTGCTTTCTTATAAGTTACTATATCAGTATGTTTAGGTTTTGAATTAGGCTTATAATTTCTAGCTCGCCCTACCGTATATAACTCATCTTCATTTAATATATCTTCTTTAATTAGTTTCTCTAAAATATCTGCTTGTGCATATGCACTAACATATTTAACAGCCTCTTTTTGAAGTTTATTAGCATTATTTATGCCTTTTAGTACTAAGTAATTCCTTATTTCAACTTCATACACAGAATCGCCTAAGTACGCCAAAGCACCTGCGTTTATTAAATTTGCTTCCATTTTCTCACATCCAATAGTATTAAAACATAATAAAATGCAAAAAACAAGGATTTATTCCTTGCTAATCTATCTTTAGAATTTTTTCTCCGTTTTTTGAATATAAATACTTTTCTCTAGCATATCTAGCTGCATACTCTGGATTCTTAAGCTTATCAACATCATCAGTTAGGGTTGTTTCATCTTCTTTTAGAGTTTCTAATTGTTTAGTAAGTTCTCTTTTTTCTTTTTTCTTCTCTCCTATTTTTATAACATTGTCAATTGATGATATAACTGATAGACCAATTATAAAGAAACATAAAATAGATGTAAGAACTACTCTACGGCGTTCTTTTGCTGTTAATTTATTTACCATTTATATCATCTCCATTATATTTTCATTATATAACTCTTAAGTTTTTATTTCAACTTTTTTGTGTTAGAAAAGTAAAGTACTTTACAAAAGAGTATACCAAATATAAAAGATAAAAAAATGTAGAAGGATAAACTACCATAATTTATTTTATAAAGCAAAAGATAAAAGATTATTATATGGGATAGCACAAATAACATTTCAAGCATAAATTTTACTACTCTTTTTTTAACGTTAATTAAATTAAATATCCTAAGACTTGATAAAAAAAACATACCATATATGAAGGAATAAAATAAAACTTTAAATTGTTCTTCTAATGTCATTATTTAAATAACTTAGTAATTATTGAATTTTCCTTTTTAGACTTTCCTGTATCAAAGTAAGAAAATGCATCTACTACTCCCTTTATCATAATGGTGCCTTCATAGGTATCAAGTTTTATTATTTCTAAATCTTTTCCTTTTATTCCAAGAGGGCCTGCTGAAGTTTCTAGCAAAAATTCTTCATTATCAAAGCTATCTATTTTAGTTATCCCACTTATTTGTATATTTTGTCTTTCTGTAATACTTATACTATGATTTAATAATTCTAATTTATCAGTATCTTTATTCATAGTGCCTCCTGATAAATTATATTAAATAAAAAAAAGAATATAACTAGTTTTCTTTGTTATATTCTTCTAATATTGCTCTTTCTATTTCTTCTCTTAATTCTTTATTAACTGGATATACATAATCTATGTATTTATCATCTGATATTTTTCTATTTGGCATTGCTGCAAACATTCTAGAGTTTCCTTCAATAATTCTAATACCATTAATTTTAAGTACGCCATCTAATTCTATTATCGCATATCCTTTTACTCTAGAATTTTCCTTTTCTTCTTTTTGTACTGATACTTTAGTTACTTTCATAAACATCACTCCTTGCCATTTAAGTTTATTACCTTAATTTTATCACAATAGTATAAAAAATAGTAGGCTGAACTCTTATTTTTTAGATTTCTTTCTAATAATTATTAATATTGTTAATAAAACTGCTAATCCTGCAATTATTAATGTATAATTAGCAACCTTTCTACCAGTTATTATTGTTACTATCAATTCTGCTGAATCATAGCTACCTTCTACTTTCGTTTTTTGATTTACTAATTTAACTTCATAATAATCAGTTCTAGGTTTCCCATCAGAGCCAAATATCCCTTTATCACTTATTGTAAACGTTGCACGAGAGTCCTTATCTTTTATGATGTCATAACCTTCTGGAGCTTGTTTTTCAACAAATCTATATTCACCAATTGGTAAATGTTTTACCTGAAGCAATCCAGAATTTGTTTCTAATTCATAAGTTGCTCCAGTAGAGCCATCCTCTAATTTTTCCACGTATGAATAAACAGAACCAGAATCGTGTTTTAATAAAATATCTTTATATATTCCGTTTACTTTTTGTTGAAGCGAATATTTACCACCATCTAGTGTTTCTCCATCTTCACTTACTTTGTTAAATATAACTCCTGTCACACCGTTAACAAATGTTATAGGAGATGGGTTTTCACCTTCTTTTACAACAACTGTTTTAGTTAAGTTCTCTTCTGAAGGCAACGTGTAACCACAAGCTGTTGCAGTTTCAGTTACATAATACGTTCCAACAGGTATCTTTTTAATATCAAACGCACCATTACAAGTTTTAATTTCATTTGTTGTATTTGCAGGACAAGTTGCTGCTAGTGAATGATATGTATAGTGTCCATTTGAATTTTCTGTTACACAAACATACTTATTATCTTTTTTCATGGTGAATATTGGACCATTTTGTCTTCCACCTTCACTAGGACAAGTTTTAACAGTACAAGAATCACCTGCTAAAGATATGAAATTACCATTTTCATCAATTGTTTTCTTTGTTAATTTTAATTCGTTTTGTGTATTTTCAAATACGCTTGAAGATTCTGCATAATTATTTGTACCAGTTCTATCACTATCCGTTACCTTTACAGTTATAGTTTGATTATTTTTTAAGTATCCACTTGCTACTCCAACTTCTTTTAACTGATATTCACCAGTTTTAGTGATTGCATTACTTCCAGTTTCTTTATAATAAGCATATCCCGAAGCATCTGTTGCATTTGTCGTACCTATTTCATTTCCTTTTTTATCATATACCTTAAATTTTACCCCAGACATTGGTTGGCCTGTCGTTTTATCAATTTTTCTTACTCTTAGCTGATATTTTGGAGCAGAACCAGTATATACATACATATATGAAGTTAAACTAGTTGAGCCCTTTCCCAAAGTCTGATAAAATGCGTTACCATCCTTTTTTACATAAAATGCATTCTCATTGGTATTAAGTCTTGATGACCCATTATCTTTATAAGCATATTTAAATGTTATTCTAACTGGATTAGAAGCTAATATTTCTTTACTTGTTGTAACTTCTAAGCTAGTTCCATTTTTAGTAATCTTTACCTTTACATCTGATGATGAAGATGTTACGTCATAATAGTTTAATACATCTTTATTTTGTTTATTAGAAGTAGAATGTGTAAAAGTTTTAGTCCATGTCGCTGCTTTCGTTTCTGTTGCGGCAGTGAAGTTTCCATCTATTCTTAAAGGATTATTATATGCCGCTGATGTAGTAGTTTTTGTGAATGAAACATGCTCTTTAAACCTTGCTGCACAACGCAAAACGGCCTTGTATGCATTATATACATTTTTTCTTTTTGATATAAGCGAATATAAACTAGTAATACCTGATTGATTTCCATACACAGAGCCATTTGATTGGTAAGGTGTATAATTATCATTTAGTATTTTTGAAGCATCAAGATTATCTCTTTCTTCTGTAACTAACTCCCAAACTATTGCCTGAGTTGCCATTATAGAAGCATCATTATCATCCCAACAAGAAAATACTTTTTTTAAGTGTTCTAGATCTTGATAAACATCCCACCTATGATTGTTTTTTTTGGTTAACTTTGAAAATTCACTATTAGTAGTTATCTTTGTATAACCACTAATTGAATTTTGATTAAATTTAACTGTAGGTTCAACGCAAAATACTCTAGAATTTCCATCGGTTTTCCATGCCGCTAAGTTCGAAGTTGTTCTTTTACTAGAATAACCTTTTGTATTATATGTTAGGCTCGCATAATTTAAATGATTATTTCCTGTCCATATATATTTAGTACGACTTATTGTCGCTGCAAAAACATTAGTTGGCAGGAAGCAAAAGCAAATAACTAAAGTTAACATCAAACCAAATATTTTTTTTCTATTCACCTTTACCACCTCCAAAAATTTGTAAGTCATCAACAGAAGCCATATTTATAAATGATCCGGCCTCTTTTCTTGTTATATCAAATGCTATTGTTAAGTATTTTTTATCATTTTCATAAATCAAAGTATCTGATAAAGTCCTATTAATAACAGTTCCTTCATCCGTCATCTCCCAACCTTTATTTTCAGCGTATTCAGGATTAAAACTCATTCCATCAGGAATTTGTTCTGTTACTAATGAAACGTATCCTGGATAATACTTGACGTTTTGAAGTTCTATTGTATAAATAACTTTTATCTTTAAATTGTTAATATTTTTAACGTCTAATTTAGCTAATTTTGTATTTCCATAATCATGTTTTGTAACAACACCTAAAGCATTAGTTACTTCAGCTCTTGTGATGTACTTATTCATTTTAACTTTGAATTTCTTTCTTAAAGATAATCCTAAATTAATATTCCTAACAACACGAGTTTCACTATTAATAGATATTATATCAGTTTTACCATACGCTACCGTACTTTCTGAACTATCATTTTCACTCGTTTCATCCGGTGATTCTTCGTCATTAGAATTTTCTTCGTCAGATGAAGTTGAATCATCTTCTGGCGTTATTTCAAACGACTTAAATACAGATAGTTTACTCATGTCATATACATCTTCAGATGGAGCTCCTGTTACGCCATACTTATCACTGTTAAATTCAGCTGTTACATAGTAATTTCCTTCCTCTAATGCAGAGAAAGTGTAAACGCCTTCTTCATTAGGGGTTGTTTCTGTTCCAACTTGATTTCCACTCTCATCATATAATCTAAGAATTACGTTATCTAATTTTTTCTCATCATCATCCATAATTCCATCAACGTCAAAATCTTCCCATACAACACCAGTTATTTTCTTACTAACTACATCTAAAGTTATATCTCTAAAATCAATGTATCCTGATTCTTTTCCATCTGGTTTAGTATACGTCAAATAAGATTTAAACGTATAACTATCATCCGGCTTATTATTTAATGTTTTAATACTTGATCTTATATCAATATCACCAGATGCCGCTAGTGAGGTATAACTTGTTTTGTATGCCGTTATATTTGAATATGTATTATCACTCGTTTTAAAATCAGAACATGGTTTAGACCAATCTACTAATCCTACTGTCTCACTACTAGTTATTTTACCAGGAGAATCGCTTGTACATAAAGCATTTTTCGGTAAACTTGTTAATTGATATGTTCCATTAAATGATGCCCCTTTTTCACTATCAACATAAGGTAACACGGTCGTTACTGATAAATTATTTATATTAGTAGTTATGTTATTATGAAGCTTAGTAGATATTTCAAAGGAATCATTCATATCAATATTAGTTACGTTTTGACCCTTAGAATAAATATATTGACCATATGAGACATTTTCAGTATTTTCTATTCTTATTACACTATTTGTCGTTCTAAAGTAATCAATACTTGATTGGTCATTAGTAATAGACTTATCCATGTTTGATGGATTTCCTGTATGAGTAGTTAATATAAATCCTGTTTTTCCATCTGATAGAGTTGAGTGTGCTTTTGTTACATCAACACTAAAATCAAAGTATATAGGTTCTATCCAACTATTTGGTTCTATGTTTGTAATTGTATAAGTTAATGTTCTACCATTATTAGTAATTGTTGGAACATTAGTATAATCTTTATTATAAACATATATAACTCCTTCTGGTAAATCAAAGCTTACTTCCATTGAAGAAAGTCTTGTATATCCAAATATATTTGACTGAACATTCATCGCTGGCGATATTACATCAGGAGATGCATAAACGGTATAAACGTTGTTCTTAGATGCATCAATTGTAATATCATCATAACTGAATTTATTTTTTAGACCAACACCAACAGTAGTTCTTGCCTTGTATGGAGTTACATACACATCAGGTGTTGCACTAGGAGTTTTTGTAATTACTTTCTTAGTTGAAGCATCAGTCCAGCTAAATGAAACTTGTCCATTAAATTTTATATTACTTAGGTCCTTAGCTTCATCTTTTGTTCCACTTATTGTTCTTACTTTATATTTTGTACTTAATTCTATTATAGTTCCTGGCTTTATTTCAAATGTTTCTTCGGAATTATCCTCTGAATTAGAGTACGTGTTTTTTTCTATTGATATGTTTATATGATTTATAATCATCGTACTATCTGTATAATTTTCCGGAGTAGGAGTAAAGCAATCATCATTAGTTGCCGTTTTACAATAAGAAACGGTTACCTTTGGACTTGCTGCTATTTTCACTCCATCTAGCGTTGCGGTTAAATTATAATAACTAAACGTTGTTGAGTCATAACCAATCGGTAATAAATTTGAGTTAACTGGGATTGTCACATTTAATTTATCGATCGAGTTATCAGCATCATATGCATACTCAAATTTAGATCTCATTTCAACTTCTTCACCCATTGCTGCGGTAAAATAGTCTCCTGTTAAACCACTTTTTTTACTATTTGTAACTTCTACAAATGAAGAATCTTCATTTACATAGAAACTATTAGATGTTGTAGATGTTGCTTCACCAGTTGAGTTTACCTTGCTTGATACGGTAGTTTCTGAAACCATTCCTAAGTCATTTTGAAAAGCCTGCAACTTAACGTTAAAGTCTCTTTTATCGCTTTCACTTCTAACTGATGGAACAGTAACATAATAACTACCTACAGCATAGAAATTGCTGCCATTTATTCTTGTTGCTGTACCACTAGATACCAAATTTTCAACCGAAAATTTATAATATTGTGGCGTTACTATAATTGGTTTTTTTAGTGTTATTACTTCATTATTTTGACCAGTTACAGTATACGTTATTTCTTTTGTTCCCTTGCTTGTCGTATCAATCGTCGTTGGTTCATATTTGCATTTATTATTTGAGTTACAATCCTTTTTTTCATCATTAATTTTGATACCATTATCCTCATATTTAGAATCTTTTGAAACAACACCCGTTTCTGTTGAAACAACATCAGATGTTATAGAAGATGCAGTATCTGTAACTTTGATTTCTCTTTCTATTTCTTTTATTTGACCATCTTCTTGAGTAATTTTATATATTTGCTTATAAGTACCTGACGTAGACAATACTTCTTTTAATTGCTTATCATCATTATCTTTTTTATAAGTAACTGTATATTTATCTTTCGATAATTTTGATGCTTTAGAAGTTTCATATATTCCGTATTCTTTAAAGTCTGCTTCTTTAGTATCTTTAACCACATACTCTGTTAAAGGTCCTTCTAGAGAATACGAATTATTTTTAGGACTTGTTACCTCGATTTTTTTATACATAGTAACAGTTGATGAGCTATTTTTGTTTCCAACTACATATGCTATTTTATAATTTCCCTCTTCTGAAAGATCAATCTTACCGCTAGATAATGGAGTATCATCTTTATAATACATTATTTCACAATTGCTACCATTACATTTTGCTGTAGTCTTATCATCTATTCCAACTAATGAATCATCTATGTAAGATGTGCTAACAGGATATTTTTCAAACTTAAGTGAAGCGTTTGATGCATTTGTAATAGTTACTTTAGGAGAAGATATTGTTTTTATTTCCGTTTGACCTGATACATAATTATCTTTTCCAAAACTTTTTATTGTGTTAGTATTATAGGTTCCTAAGTCAGGAACGCTACTTGCTGTAAAGTATTTCAACTTATTATGCTCGTAAGCTCCATAGGTGTTTTCATCTGTTAATATATTTAAATCTTGTTCATCTGTTTCATCATCCGCTGCCTGAGATGCTAATAAATACACATCAGCTGACGTAGATAAATGTTTGCCTTTTAAGTTACTAACGTCTGTATCAGACTCAAAACCTAACAAAAGGCCAAAAGTTGCATTTCTTGTTGTTGAGTTAACAGACCTTGCAATACCTGGTTGCAACTTTGCTTTAAGCTTTATTTCTTCATTATATGTTATATTTATTTTTGGAATTTTATTTTCATCTATTTTTTGAGCACTTGAATTACTACCTCCTGATATCGTTATCTCTGGTGTTAAAACTTGCTTTTTAGAATTTAAAACTCTTAATGATATATTTTGATGTTGCGTAGAACATACATTAACATTATGGTCTTTTATAGTAAGAACATATCCATTATTATCATTTGTTACGTCAGCTGAAACAGCCTCTTCGTTAGCTACCCAAGAAACTCCTGTTGTATTTATGTCTTTTGGTAATTTAGCAGTAATTGTTACCGTATCAGCATACAAAACTTTTTCTGTATCACCACAATCAGGATGAGATAAATAATAACTTAATGTGTATATCGCCTCACTATATGTATCAACCGATACGTTCCCTTCGTTATTATTTAACTTAATAGAAACCTGACTCAAATCAACCGTAGAATCTGGTTCTGTTACATTCGTAGCAGCTCTTACAATAAGTGCAATAACTACTGATAATAAAAGAACCCCAATAAAAGCAGAAACATATTTATGTTCCTTTATAAAGTTTAATATCCTTATTCTAGTTATTATAAACCAATCTCTAATCTTAGTTTTAGTTGCTACGTTCATGATAGAGTCCCTCCATTTTATTGTATACATTTTAATTTAACCATAAATACATCAAAAAATCAATTATTCCATCAAAAAAAGTTCATTATTATGAACTTAAAACAACACTATTTATTAAAATGTCCGAATAACTAAAACTTTTAATGTCTGTTTCGGTTTTAAACGTCCAAATATTTTTATACGTATCAAGTACAAACCCTTCATAAGTTTCACTTTTATTACGACCCACATCAACCCAAACTTTTATTTTCTTACCCTTTAAAGACTCTATTTTCTTCTTTATCTCACCTATCAAGTTTTGCCTCCTTATCTTGGATATCCAGTTGTCATAACACCTCTTGTATTAACCCCACCCATGCCATCTTTTCCGTTTGAGGTTTTATCAAGTAATTCAATTAAATTGGCATCCTTAGTCTTATCTAGCAAACTAAGCGTTAGTGCTATAATTGCAGGATCAAGTGCATGTATATTAACCTTTTTAGGACTTGATGCAAAATTAGCGCCGGCCTTTATTAGCATGTCATATTCAGACTGACATGCACCCGCAATTATTATTAATTTGTCATAATCCTTTTGAAATCTTCTGCATACTTTAACAGCTTCCTTAAAATACTTAGAATTTTGTTTTACAAGTGAATCATGACCTGTTATAACAACTATATCTGGATTTATATCTTCCAAATATTTTTCTATATTAGAAGCCATTTGTTTTTCATCTGAATAAACCCCAAAGGCAAGTACGTTTGCCTTCTTATAAAACTCTAAACATCTATCTAAGTATTCTTTATCACCGTCAACATGAAGTATTTTCCCTGGAATATAGAAATAGTCACTTCTTTCAAAGTTTCTTAATTTATCAATTTCTTGATAAAAACGTTCATCTGCTGAAGTTTCATTTTTTGTTACAAGAAGTAAATCAGAAACATTACTATCCGCGCATAGCCTTACGTTTACACCTTTTAAATAAGCATTATTATCTATTATTTTCTCTATTTTAAATACTACGTCATTATCGTGAGAAATTCTAGTTACCAAATCTCCTACTTTAAACATTTATATCACCCAAATAATTTTATGCAACAAAAAAACTAAACATTCCGTTTAGTTTAAATTATTTGAAATATCTATAAATTCATCCATGGTTATATTTTCTGCTCTAAAAGTTATATTCTTATTATATTTTTTTAAAACTTCATTTATTTTATCTAAGTCATAAGCTTTCAAGTTATTTTTTAAATTCTTTCTTTTTTGACAAAAGGCATCCCTTACCAACTTAAAGAATAACTTTTCATTATCAGCCTTTAAAGTATTACGTTTCTTAGTAAATGTTACAACAGCAGAGTCTACGTTTGGTTTTGGATAAAAAACGTTTCTAGATACAACAAATGCCTTTTTAATATCAAAATAATAATTTAAAAATATAGTTAATGAATTATATGATTTTGTACCTGTCTTGGCAGAAAATCTATCCGCAACTTCATTTTGAACCATAACTATTATTTTTTCTACATCTATTTGTTCTTCTATAAACTTAGTTATTATTGGTGTCGTTATATAATAAGGAAGGTTTGCAACAACCATTAAAGTTTTGTATTCATACCTTTTTAAATCATCTTTCACACATCTATTTAAGAAATCATCAAAAATAATATCAACGTTAGAAAAATCATTTAAAATAACATTTAATGGTTCTTTTAAAGTTTCATCTATTTCATAACCAAGTACCTTTTTTGCCTTTAAAGAAAGCTTTTTAGTTAGCGCTGCTGCCCCAACGCCTATTTCTATAACTAAAGTATCTTTTGTTATATCAGCTTCTTTTACAATGTTATTTAATATGTTTTGATCTAACAAAAAGTTTTGACCAAATTTCTTTTTAAAAACAAAGTTATTACTATTTAATATGTCTTTTGTGTTCATATAAATCACCTCATATAATGAAAAAACAAATAAAATTAATTATTTGTTTTTATTTTACCATAATATTTAAATTATCTCCAAGTAACAGCAACATCTATTTGTGTTGGATGGTGTTTAACAAAACCTCCTGTATCACAAACTATTGCAGCTCCAAGTGAACTTTCAATAATAGACCCCTTAGGTCTAATATTATAATTAGCTGCTACCATTACATAATTTCCTAACATTTTAACTCCATCTTCACGCACCCAGTAAGGATATTCTGCTTCAGAATAGCCAGCACGTCTCATTGAGTTAATAACGCTAGTCATATTTAAATTATAGTATGTCTCTCTTCCGGATGGTCCATTAACTACACCCTTGCTTTTAGAAAGTACATCACCAGTCCAGCTACTTTTAGTAGTCGTTGTAGTCGGCACAGTAGTTGTTGTCGTAACAGTTGTCGTACTTTCTGTTTGCGTAGTAGCTGAAGTAGTAGTAACCCCTTTATTTTTAGTAACTGCTATTACTGATGCTACATAGTTATTTGGGTCAAATGTTTTCTTAGTAGTAGAAACGGTTATAACATCTTTTCCACTATCAGAAAATAATATTCCGGCCTTTGAAAAACCAATAAATGCTATTAAACATACAAATAAAATGAGTAAAGCACCTTTAATTTTTCTATTAAAATGTTTCACTTTTTCACCTCACGCCCATAACTTGGGCTCGTGTATAATGATACCATATATGACACTACAAGTCAAATTTAGACATTACGTTTTGACTTGTTACGTTTTTTACCTCATCTTTAGATATACCTTTTAAATCTGATATTTCCTTTATAATATATTTAAGATATAAAGGATTATTAGGTTTTCCTCTATATGGTTCTGGAGTTAGATATGGACTATCTGTTTCAAGTGAAATACTAGTAATTGGAATTTCTTTTACTACTTCTTTTACTTTTTTTGCATTCTTAAAAGTTACAACTCCTCCAATGCCTATTAAAAAGCCTTTTTTTATAAAACGATTGGCCATCTCTAAACTTCCGGAATAACAATGAAGAATCCCTGTTATATTATATTCATTTAATAAATTATAAGTATCTAAAATAGATTCCCTTGAGTGAACTATAACTGGCAGATGAAGACTTTCTGCTATCATTAACTGTCTTTTAAATATTTCTATTTGCTCTTGTTTATTTTCCTTAGTCCAATAATAATCAAGACCTATTTCACCTATTGCTACAACCTTTTCATTTAAAGCAAGTTCTTTTATTTTTTTTAGTTCAAAATCACCCACGCCTTCTACGTTTTCTGGGCCTATTCCAACTGCTGCATAAACTTCTTTATATTTATTTGCTAAGCTAACAGCTTCCATGCTACTTTTTAAGTCATAACCGTTTATTATCATTTTAGTAACGCCATTTTCTATAGCCATTTTTATTTGTTCATCTACATTTTCATACTCCATGCTTAATAGATGGCAATGAGAATCTATAATCATTTATATCACCTAAAAAAATTATACCATATTACTGATATAATTTTAGTGCTAAAAATTTTACAAATAAAATTGTTACAACAGCACAATATATAATATCCATTATATTGTGGCTTTCAATATAGGTTAGTAAAGAAAATGTTATTAAAAGTATAAATAATCCTATTTTAAGCAGATAACTAATATCTACTCTACTTGTAAGTTCATTCTTGTGCATCAGAATATCTTCCTTTCATCATAGATTTACTACGAATACTACTTGATACAACAATGACAATATAACACATATAAACTTACCATGTAAATATTTTTGACAAACTAACCCAAAATTTGACAAAAAATTTACACATTTTCAAAATACTCTTCTAAAAATGCTGTGGAAAACTTTATTAAATCGTCGTTTTCTTTATTTTCATTTTCTTTAAAAGAAATTATAAAAATACCTGATAAATCACCATTTGGTCTCAAAAAATAAGTAGAAAATGGTTCTTTTATCGATAAAGATTTAGTTATATTTATCTTATCTTTATTAACTAAAGACGCCTTTAATAATGCCTTTTCCAAATCATCACTTATTTTTTCTCCTATAACCTCTTCTTTATTTGATATTTCAACAGAATTTAAACTAGTTATATAAATATCAGCCTTTATCTTGCTTGCTAAAACATTTATATATTTAGTTATAAATTCTTCTTTTTTACTTATAATTGAATGTTTTTTTAGCGTTATTGTTTCTGAATCATTTAGAAAAATCTCAAGTAATTCTCCAGGTTTAAGATGCATATTTTTTCTTATTTCTTTCGGTATTACAATTCTTCCTAACTCATCTATTCTTCTAGTTATTCCAGTTGTTTTCATACAATTCTTCCCTTCTTTTTTAGAATGTATAAATTGTATGATTTTATTCAATTACATCAAGCATTTTTACTAAATAATGTAAAAAATGTTTTTCTAAATTATTTGTTTTTAATGATATTCTTAAAATATTATTAATGTACTTAATTTCAAAATTTGGGTTTATTTTAAATAGTCCCGACAAAAGATTTGCACCATTTTGTCTTTTTGATACAACATTTGTTATAAAAACAGATATTTCTCTTTCGGTTTGAATTACTTTAAATATTCCCTTTTTCTTAGCATTACACTCAAATAATTCTTCTAACATATAAATAATTATGTCATCATCAAGACTTCCAAATCTATCTGTTAATTCTTCTTTTACCTTGATAAACTTATCATAACTATCAATTGTATTTATTTTCTTATGAATTTCTATTTTTAAATCTTCACTATCGGCATATTTATCACTAATATGAGTTGCAACTTCTATAAGTGGTTTTTCATTTACCATTTTATCTTCATCATCTTCTATAGAAATATTATTTTTAAGTCTTTCCACTTCTTCATTTAGTATTTTAAGATACATGTCATAACCAACAGTATCTATAAAACCTGATTGTTCTGATCCTAAAATATCGCCAGCTCCTCTAATAGCTAAATCACGCATCGCAAGTGCATAGCCACTTCCTAATTCGGTAAACTCTTTTATAGCATCTAATCTTTTTACTGCTATATCATTTAATTCTTTATTTTTCTGATACATAAGATAAGCATATGCTATTACTTTTCCTCTTCCTATTCTTCCTCTTATTTGATATAACTGACTAAGACCAAAATGATCAGCATCCAAAACTATTAGTGTATTTGCATTTTCTATATCAATTCCCGTTTCTATTATGGTTGTACATACTAATACATTATAAGTTTTATCAACAAAACTTTCCATTGTTTTTTCAATTTGATCTTTTGTCATTCTGCCATGTATATAAGTTATCTTAGCTTCTGGAACTAATTTTTTTATTTTTACTAGTTTATCTTCTATATCTAATACCTTATTATATAAAACAAATACTTGTCCATCCCTTGCTAATTCTTTATAAATAGCATCTCTTATAACCTGATCATTTTCTTTTAAAACATAAGTTTGAATTGGATATCTATAAGCAGGTGGGGTTTCTATTAAAGATAGACCTCTAACGCCAGTTAAAGACATTTGAAGAGTTCTTGGAATCGGTGTTGCAGATAAGGTTAAAACGTCTATATTCTCTTTATATTCTTTTATTTTTTCCTTATGAGTTACACCAAAACGTTGTTCTTCATCTACTACTAATAAACCTAAATCTTTATATATAACATCACGGCTTAATAATCTATGAGTTCCAACTATTAAGTCTACCTTACCACTTTTTAGTTCATCTAATATGATTTCCTTTTGTTTTAAAGTAACAAACCTATTAAGCATTCTTATATTTATACCAAAACCATCGAATCTTACAACAGCATTATCATAATGTTGTTTTGACAAAATAGTTGTAGGACATAAAAACGCTACTTGTTTACCACTTTTTATAGCCTTAAAAATAGCTCTAAAAGCAACTTCAGTCTTACCATAACCAACATCACCACATAATAATCTATCCATAGGATGAGGCTGCTCCATATCTTCTTTTATATCATTAATCGCTCTTAATTGATCTTTTGTTTCTGTATACGGAAATTTACTTTCAAATAAAGTTTGATCCTCATCGTCAGCAAAAAATGCAAAACCTTTTACTAATTTTCTTTTGGCAGATGTCTCAAGTAATTTTCTTGCTATATCTTTTACTTTTCCTTTAACTCTTGCTTTTTGTTTAGCCCACTCGGTTCCACCCAATTTATTTAACCTAGGCTTTGCACCCTCATTCGATGAATATTTACTTATATATTCTATCTTTTCCACAGGAATATATAATTTATCACCATCTTTATATTCAACGTTTAAATAATCCTTTTTAAGACCTCTTTTAGTAAGTGTTACAATTCCTAAGTATCTTCCTATACCATGGGACATATGAACTACATAATCACCAATTTTCAACTTATTAACATCTTTTATTTTAGATCCATATTTAAACTTGCTTCTATATGTGGTAACACTATTTGATTTATAAAGTTCATCTTTCGTTAAACATACTAAATCATTAATAATAAAGCCGTTTGGTATATCTCCTTTAACAATGTTTATGACATCTTTTTTTAAATCAGATAAGTTTGTTATAACACTTGGAAGTATTGTTTTACTTACAAAATCCGCTACTGCATGATCATCGTTTAAATATACAACTATCATTTTTTTAGAATTTAACATATTTTTAAGAAAGTGATTAATTCTATCATAATTACCATTAAACTTTTCTATCTCAGTTGATGAATAAATTTCTTTTTCTACTTTTTTTAAATCATAATTATCTAATTTTAAAATATCTACATATTTATCCTTTATAACATCATTTAGATCAAACATATATTTATCTATGTTAAATTGATCAGTTTCCTTAAATTCTAATACCTCATTCATCGTTTTTTCGTATGCTAATTTAATACTATTTAAATCTAAGTAAACGGTGATATTATTATCTAAATAATCCTCTATTTTGCTTACTTTTTTAACCACTCTAGGTAAAAGACTCTGTCTTTCTAAAATATCTTCTACGTTTTTTTCATTTATAAACTCAGTAAAAGGGCATATTTCTATATTATCCTTTTTTTTCATTGAAAGCTGCGTATCTGAGCTAAACTCACGAATGCTTTCTATTTCATCATCAAAAAACTCTATTCTAACAGGATTTTCATATCCATAAGGAAAAACATCCAAGATATATCCTCTATTTGCATATTCTCCTGTTTTTGTTACTATGCTATCTTTTTTGTAACCAATCATATTTAGTTTCTGAATTAATAAATCCCTATTTATCTCATCCGTTTCTTTTATGTTTATGTTTAAGCTACTCCATAATTTCCTACTAGGCAAAAATCTTAAGTATCCCATGAAATTTGTTATAACTATTTTACATATATTATTTTTAGCAAGCTCATTTAATGTTTCTATTCTCTTTGACATCAAGTCAGGAGATGTTGCAACAGCTTCACTAACTAAAAAATCATCCATCGGAAATAGTAAGATATTATCTTTATCATATTGATTCAGTGATTTATATAACATATTAGCTTCATACAAAGTGTTTGTAACAACCAATATATTTTTTTTACTAGCACCAAAAAGATTCCAAACATAAGATGCTTGGACTTTATCATTTAATCCCATTACCAAAACAGGACTATTATTAGTTAAAATTTTGTTTTCAAAAATGTTATTAAACACTTTTATCACCCAATTTCTAGTTTTTTATCCTTGTGTTATACTTACTCATAAGTTCTGGAAAAGGTGTGTGAAATGACTCTAAAACGGCGTCTGCTGCCATTTTTATCGTAGGCATTAACTTTCTTTTTTCATTTTGATTAAGTTTTCCTAAAACATAATCTTTAGTATCTATTCCTTTATCATTAGATATACCAACTTTTATTCTACGATATTCATTAGTACCAAGATTTGCTTCTATGTTTTTAAGGCCGTTATGCCCTCCAGATGATCCCTTCTCCTTTAACTTAATAGTTCCAGTAGGCAAGTCTAAATCATCGCTTACTACAAGGATATCCTCTGTTTTAATATCTAAGTACTTAACAAAATTAATCATTACATCACCTGATAAATTTATATATCTTTGTGGTTTAACAAAAATAACGTGAGCCATATCTAAATAACAATCAAAATATAAAGCCCCATCACGTTCTTTCCATTTGTATACTTCTAGTCTTTTTGCAATTTCATCAAGTACCATAAATCCCATATTATGCCTTGTATTATAATACTCTCTACCAGGATTTCCTAAACCTACTACCATTTTTATTTTCATCTTTAATCACCACCATTAAATATATTGTTAATATATTTTGTATAACTACCATCTTCATTATGTACCACTATGTTACTTAAAACAGAAAGACCTGGTTTACCATTTTTGGCACCTTCTATTAAAACCATATTAGATTTTGAACTCTTAAAAGGATAAACAAATTGAATTTTTTTTGGTTCAATATTATTTTTTTTCATAGATGATATTATATCAATTAATCTCTCCGTTCTATGCACCATTGCGATTTTACCATCATTTTTTAAAACTTTCTTAGCAATTTTAAAAATATCATCCAAATTTAAATAAATCTCATGTCTTGCAACTGATTTTATTTTATTTTCGTTAGTACTAGAATTTTCATTTATCTTAAAATACGGAGGATTACACGTTATTAAATCAAAAGTATCTGTTTCGTATATATTAGAAATGTTTTTAACATCTTCATTTAATACCTGCACCTTTTCTTCCAAATGATTTAATTTTACACTTTTATTCGCTAAATCATAAATTTCTTTTTGCAATTCAACTGCTACTATCTTTTGATTAGTTTTATGACTTAAAAACAAGGGAATTGGTGCATTACCAGTACAAAAATCAATTATTTTAGTTTTTTTATTAACATTTACAAAATTTGCTAGCAAAACTGAATCTAATGAAAACTTAAACCAATCTGTATTTTGAACTATTTTTAGTCCATTATAATTTAACAAATCATTAATTGTTTCCATCTATATCCACCGAAACTATTATTTCTTCATTATCAGATACCTTAACTTTGTAATTTCCACTTAATACGTTAAGTTCACAAACTCTTCCCTTTTTACCATCTACTTCAACTGATTCACCTAATTTTGGAAAATGTTTTTTATATTCTGTATATGTCTCATCCTCATATCCAAGGCAACATAAAAGTCTACCGCATGCTCCGTTTATTTTTGTTGGATTAAGGGCTATTCCTTGATTTTTAGCCATATTTATAGAAACACTATTAAAATTTGTAAGGAAAAGTGAGCAACATAAAGGTCTACCGCATGGCCCTAAACCTCCTATTTCTTTTGCCTTATCTCTAACACCTATTTGTCTTAACTCTATTCTAGTTTTATATTTTGCCGCTAAAAGCTTTGCTAGTTCCCTAAAATCAACTCTTTCGTCAGCAATAAATTTAAATATAAGTTTTTTTCTATCAAACGTATATGAAGCCTCAAAAAGTTTCATATCTAATCCTTGCTTATTAACCAATTCCTTTGCATAACTTAATGCTTTAACACCATCTCTTGCGTTTTTATCATTAGCATTTATATCATCTTTATTTGCTTTTCTTATTACATCCTTAAGTGGCAAAAACACCTTTTCTTTAGGCATTTGCTCTATATTTGTTACAGCTTGTCCAAACTGCATTCCTCTTTCTGTTTCAACGATTACATAATCACCTTTTTTTAATTTAATATTATTTGGTGAAAAGTAATATATTCTGTTTGCATCCAAAAAATTAATTCCTATTACTTTAATCATCTAATATTTCCCCTATTCCAATTAATAAGTTATCCATAAATAACAATATATTAACATTGTACTCTAATTTTGTTATATTTTCCAAGATAAATGATATTTTTTTTGAAATAGTATCATTGTTTTGCGATTTTATAACGTTTTTTACATCATTGACTTCAAAATACAAACATTTTTCTTTTATGTTATAATTTAGCATATCTTTGTAATATAAAAGCATTACTTTTAAAGCACTAGAAAGTAATTCCTTGCTATTATACACGTCTACAATGTTTGTTTTAACACATGAAAACGCCTTATTGAAATTTCTTTCTAAAGATTTAGTAAAATCAATTATATCGTATATTTGATCTTCCTCTAAATTAGTTAATTCTTTAACAAAGTCTATTCCATATTTAGTTCTAACATTATTAGTTTTAATTAATTGGCACCTTGATGTTATTGTTTTTATAACACTATCTAAATTAGTCGTTGTAAAGATTGCTACCGCATTGCTATCGGGCTCTTCTAGAAATTTTAAAATTGCATTCGCTGCTGCTGCGTTTAAGGTTTCGGCGTCATTAATTATGTAAACTTCATTTTTTCCCTCAATACTTTCTGTTCTAAAATAATCCCTTAATTCTATTATTGATTCTTTTTTTATTATTCTATTTATTGGCTTAATTATTTTTAATTCACCATAAGTATTTTCATCTATTCTCTTACATATATTACATTTATTACAATTTTCTTCATAAACATGTGGACAAATAAGTATTTTACTTAATAAAATAGCATATTCTTCTATTTTTTCCTTATCTTCACCAACTAACATATAGGCTTGTACATTATTATTTGTTTTTCTTATGTTATTAAATATTTTACTTAAAACCGGTTGATTTTTTATAACTAAATTACTATCCATGTACTCACCTTCTTTTAATAATTCAAAAGTAAAAATACTGCTAACCCAATGATTCCTGGTACATCAAATAAACTTGCAACCACTATTGTTATAACATTTATTGGTATCATTAGATTTAATGATGATAAAAAAGTGTTATAAGCAAACAACAAAATCATTCCGACTATTACTTTTTTTACTACTTTGAATATAAATTTTAACATATTTTCACCTCTAATAGAAAATATGTTTAATATTTTATAATTATGATACTTCGTTTCTGTTTTCCACAGCCATTTCAAGAGTTAAAGCATCTAAGTATTCCATATCTGCTCCCATAGGTACTCCTTGAGCTATTTGAGTTATCTTAACTCCAGAATCCTCTAACAACTTTGTTATATATAAAGACGTCGTATTGCCCTCTATTCCGGGTCTTAATGCCAAAATTATTTCATTTATTTTTTCCTTTTTTATTCTTTCAATTAATTTACTAATTGATAAATCTTCAGGATTGATACCATCCATAGGTGATATCAAGCCACCCAAAACGTGATATTTACATCTAAAAACACCTAATTTTTCAAATATAAATACATTTTTTTGACTTTCTACTACGCAAATTATATCGTTTTGTCTACTTTTGTCATCACAAATTAAACATTTGTTTGCTTCCGACATACATCCACAATTAGGGCAAGTAGTAATATTTTTCTTTATATTTTCAATAATATTACTAAATTCCTGTGTTTTTTCTTCATCCAAGTTTAACAAAGAAAAGGCATATCTTTCAGCTGTTTTTGTGCCTACGCCTGGTAATAATTTAAAACAATCAATTAGTTCTTGAAAACTCTTTGGATAATTCATTGTTACCTACTCCTGTTTATAGAAGTCCTCCTAAAGCTCCGGCTTGACTTCCTAATTTATTATTTACTTCGTTCTCTATTTGTTTTAAAGCATCATTTGTTGCTATTTTAATCATATCTTCTAATATTTCTAAATCGTCTTTTTCTAATTCATCAGATTTAATTTCAACAGATAATACCTCCCTTTTTCCATTCATTTTAACTTCTACTAATTCTGATTTTCCAGTAAAAGTCATTTCATCTATTTTTTTCTTGCTGTCCATTATATTTTTTTGCATTGATTGTGCTTGTTTCATTAAAGCTTGTAAATTCATTTTAATTTTCCTCCATTTCAATTAATTCATTAAATTCTTCTACTAAGTTTTTGTCATTTATTTTTTTTAATTTGTCTAGTACTTCAGACTCATCTATAATTTGTAATTCTCCGTTTTTAGCTTTTTCTACAAATTTAGGTCTTACTTTTTTCCAATATTGCTCAGAAATATATACTACTTTGTAGTTTTCGTTATATATTTCATTTAATAATTCTTTACTATTATCATATTCCTTTTCTATTCTAGAAATACTTGACTCTAATGGTAAAGTTATTATTATTCCCTTTTTTGATGCTGCGACAGGAGTTGCATTAACTAACATACCCGCTACCATCTTATATTTTTCATTTATAAGATATTCATTGATATTAGGCCATAAATCTTTTATAAATGTTATATTTTGTTTAGTTGCATTCTTTAAAATATTATTTATTCTAACATTTTTTAATTCTTCTATAACGCTATCAGTTTTGTTTTCTATTTTTAATGTTTCACGTGGAACATTGATATTTTCTGCTTTTATTTCATTTATTGATGTTTCACGTGGAACATTGGTATTTTCTACTTTTATTTTATTTATTGATGTTTCACGTGAAACATTACTTTCTTTATTAAATATCTTATCGATCATTTGAATCATTTGTACTTCGAACGTTAATTCTTTTTGATAACTATTTTTCACCTTAACCAATGTATCGGATAAATAATCTATTAAATCATACAAATCGGTATCAGACAATTTATCAAATATATTTTTATCCTCATCAAGTATTTTATCTGTATTAATTTTCTTCTTGTATAGTATGCCTTCTCTAATATAGTTAATTATTTTTTCACAAATCAATGCAAAATCTTTTCCGTTTGATGAATAATTAGATATTGAATCAAATATCACATTATATTCTTTTTGCATAATATTTGATAAAAATATTCTTATTTGTTTAATTGATATATTTCCAGACAATTCTTCTATGTCATTTGCTGTTATATTATTATTACAAAATGCTGATGCTTGATCTAATAATCCAATAGCGTCTCTCATTCCACCTTTAGAATTATTTATTATTTCTTCAATTGCACCATCATCTATGCTTATATTTTCTTTTGAAATAATATTTTCAAGGCATTGTTTCATTTTATCATGTGATATACTTTTAAAATCAAATCTTTGACATCTAGAAATTATAGTAGCTGGAATCTTTTGTGGTTCTGTCGTAGCTAATATAAATATTATATATTCTGGTGGTTCTTCTAATGTTTTTAATAATGCGTTAAAGGCACCAATTGAAAGCATATGAACTTCATCGATTATGTATACTTTATATTTTGACATAGATGGAACTAAGCTAACCTTATTTTTTATTTCTCTTATTTCATCTACACCATTATTTGATGCAGCATCTATTTCTATTATATCAGGATTACTATTGTTATTAAATGATTTGCAATTTTCACATTCATTACAAGCATCTCCATCTTTATTATTCAAACAGTTAATAGCTTTTGCAAACAATTTTGCACTACTCGTTTTACCAGTTCCTCTAGGCCCTGTAAACAAGTACGCATGACTTAGTTTATCGTTTTTAATAACATTTTTTAATGTTTTTACTATTACATCTTGTCCATATACTAATTCAAACGTTTTAGGTCTATATTTTCTATATAATGTTTGATATGCCATACAACCACCTCTGTTATATATTATAACATTTTAAGTTATGTTTTTAAACTAAAAAAGCAATGTTTCACGTGGAACATTGCTTATCTTTTACTTTTAAAAAACGATTGTAATAGTTCTAAAACCTCTTGACTAGATTCAGTTTCTTCATAAATATACTTTTCTTTGCTTTTTATTATTTCTTTATCTCTTTTAAGTAAATAATGTACTTTTTTTATTCTACTTAATTCTATTGCTGCAGTACACATCATACAAGGTTCTAATGTTACATACATTTCGCAATTATTTAATCTCCAGTTTTTTATTTTTTTAGATGCCTTTTTAATAGCTAAGATTTCCGCATGCATAGTTGCATCTCTATCTTTTTCAACTCTATTATATGCCTTAGAAAGTATCTTACCATCTTTTACTACAATTGCACCAACCGGCACTTCCCCTTTTTTGTAGGCTTTTTTAGCTAATTTTATTATTTCTTCATAATATTTTTCTTCCATATAATATTTAATACTATGTTTCACGTGGAACATTACCCTTCTTTTTATTTTTGTATACCTATGTTTCACGTGGAACATTATTTTATATAAAATAAAAGCACACACAGAAAGAGGTTATTAAGGCTGCTATCTCTCGAGCCTGACCTGGTTCTAACATTCCTGTTGTGCAATATTATTTTATTATATTATTTGAATTTTAGCAAGTTAATTTTGATATTTATTTTATATACCTATGTTTCACGTGAAACATCAATAAAAAAGAGACTATTCACTAGCCTCTTTTGTTTCTTTTTCTGATGTATCATTTGATGTTGTTTCATTTTCATTAGTGTTTTCTTCATCTTTTTCAACTACTGACACTGTAGATACTTTTTGTCCTTCTCTTAAATTCATTAATCTAACACCTTGTGTGACTCTACTCATTCTTGATACTTTATCAGCTGAAATTCTAATAACAATGCCTTGATCAGTAATAATCATTAAATCTTTGTCATCAGTGATTGTTCTAAATGCTACTATTGTACCATTTTTTTCGGTTATATTAAGAGTTTTGACACCTTTACTACCTCTATGAGTTAATCTATATTCATTAATATCTGTACGTTTTCCGTAACCTTTTTCAGTTACTACTAAAACTTCTTGTCCTTCTCTTGCAATTTCACAACCAACACAATAACAATCATCTATCAATTCAATACCTTTTACACCTGTTGCTGTTCTTCCCATTACTCTTATTTCATTTTCATTGAATCTAATCATTCTACCATTATTGGCAGCAATTATTACATCATCATTACCAGAAGTAAAGTGAACGGATAATACCTCATCGCCATCTTTTAATGTAACAGCTATCTTACCATTTTTTCTAATATTTTCAAATTCCGATACGTTTGTTCGTTTTACTAATCCATATTTAGTAGCTACAACTAAATATTTGTTATTTTCACTGTCATCGTCTAATAATATGCTATTTATTTTTTCATCTTTTTCAATTGGCAATAAATTAATTATTGGTAATCCCTTAGATTGTCTTGAAAATTCTGGTATTTCATAACCTTTTAATCTATAAACTTTACCTTTATTAGTAAAAAACATAACATGGTCATGAGTTTTTCCGGATTTAAGTATTTCAACAAAATCTTCTTCGTTAGTTGACATGCCCTTAATTCCTACACCACCTTTATTTTGTAGTTTATAAGTATCTCTGGCCATTCTTTTAACATAACCTTTATGAGTTAATGCAACAACTATATCTTCAACAGGAATTAATGATTCATCCTCAATATAATCAATAGCAGTCATATCAATAGAAGTTCTTCTTTCATCAGCATATTTTTTCTTAATTTCAAGCATTTCTTCTTTTATTATGTCAAGAACTTTTTGTTCTGACGCTAAAATTGCTCTTAATTCTTCTATTTCTTTTAATAATTCATTTAATTCATTTTCTATTTTATCTCTTTCTAAGCCTGTTAAGCGTCTTAAACGCATTTCTAGTATGCTATTACTTTGAATTTCATCAAGACCAAACTTAGTCATTAATTTTTCTTTTGCATCCTGATCATCATCAGCACCACGAATTATTTTTACCACTTCATCGATATTATCTAAAGCTATTTTTAAACCTTCTAAAATATGAACTCTTTTTTCATCTTCATTTAACTCATATTTAGTTCTTCTTATAATAACTTCTTTTTGATGATCAATGTATTTTGAAATAATATCCTTTAATCCTAAAGTTCTTGGAGTTCCATTATCAATTACTAGGAAAATTATTCCATAATTAATTTGAAAATTAGTATGTTTAAATAAATTATTTAATACAACCTGAGGATTAGCATCTCTCTTTAATGTTATTGTTATTTTTACACCATTTTTTAAATCAGTGTGGTAATCAGAAATGCCTTCAATTGTTTTATTATGTACAAGTTCTGCTACTTTGTTTTTTAAATCCAAAGTGTTTGTTCCATAAGGCACTTCTGTAATTACTATTTGACTATGATTTCCTACTTCCTCAATTGATGTTCTAGAACGGATAGTAATTGATCCTCTACCAGTTTCATAAGCTTTTTTAATTCCTGAATTACCTAAAATTATGCCACCTGTTGGAAAATCAGGACCTTTAATATAATTCATTAATCCGTTTACATCAATATCTGGATTATCTATGTATGCAACACATCCGTCTATTACTTCACCTAAGTTGTGTGGTGGAATATTTGTTGCCATACCTACTGCTATACCCATTGAACCATTTACTAATACGTTAGGAAATCTTGATGGTAAAACCTTAGGCTCTTTACAAGTTTCATCAAAGTTATCATCCATATCAACTGTATTTTTTCTTATATCTCTTAACATTTCAAGAGATATTTTTGATAATCTTGCTTCAGTATAACGATATGCTGCTGCACCATCGCCTTCAATATTACCAAAGTTACCATGACCATCAACCATCATGTATCTTTGGTTAAAATCTTGTGCAAGTCTAACCATTGCTTCATAAATAGATGAATCACCATGTGGATGATAATGTCCCATAACATAACCAACTGTTGTAGCAGATTTTTTATGAGGCTTATCTGGGGTATTTCCTTCTTCAAACATTGACCATAATATTCTTCTATGAACTGGTTTTAAACCATCTCTTAAGTCTGGTATTGCACGGGATGTAATAACACTCATTGAATAATCAAGGAATGAATCAGAAATTTCTTTTACTATATCATTTTCTGCGTGAGAATCTCTTTCGTGAAAAGTTCCTCCAAATTCATCATTAGTTGTTTCTTCTTTTATTTCTTTTTCTTCTTTATTTTCCATTTATTACACCTCCTTAAATATCCAAATTTTTAACATATTGTGCATTATCTTCGATAAATTTTCTTCTAGGTTCTACTTCTTCACCCATTAATTTACCAAACATAGCATCTGCTGCTACACAATCTTCTACAGTGATCTTTCTTAATACTCTTTTTTCAATATCCATTGTTGTTTCGTTTAGTTCTTCAGCATCCATCTCTCCTAAACCTTTCATACGTGCGATTTCAGCTCTTGCACGAACATTTTCAGGTAAAGATGCTAAATAAGCTTCTTTTTCAGGTTCATCAAGTACGTATTTACGAGTTTTACCATGCATTATTCTAAATAATGGTGGTTGTGCTGCATAAACATGCCCTGCTTCTACAATTGGTCTAAAGAATCTATAAAATAACGTAAGTAATAATACTCTTATATGAGATCCATCAACATCGGCATCGGTCATTATTATGATTTTGTCATATCTTAATTTATCTAAATTAAATTCATCTCCAATACCAGTACCAAATGCAGTAATAATGGTTCTTATTTCTTCATTTCCAAGGGCTCTATCAAGTCTTGCTTTTTCTACGTTTAATATCTTGCCTCTTAAAGGAAGTATAGCTTGAGTCATTGAATCCCTACCTTTTTTAGCAGATCCACCAGCTGAATCCCCCTCGACTATGAAAATTTCTGATACTTTTGGATCTTTACTCTTGCAATCAGATAACTTTCCAAAGAAATTAGTTGTTGCTAAATCACTTTTACGAGTTATTTCTCTTGCCTTTTTAGCAGCGTGTCTTGCACGTGATGCAAGCATTGCTTTATTAACAATAATTTTTGCTTCATCTGGGTTTTCAAGTAAGAATTTTTCGAAACCTTCTGAAAATACCTTATCGGCTAATTTTCTTACTTCTGAGTTACCAAGTCTTCCTTTTGTTTGTCCTTCAAACTGTGGGTTTGGATGTTTACAAGATATAATCATTGTCAAACCTTCTTTAACATCATCACCAGTTAAAGACTCATCTTTTTCTTTTAATATGTTGTTTTTTCTTGCATAATTATTTATAACTCTTGTTAATGCACGTTTAACACCTTCCTCATGAGTTCCACCATCATGGGTATTAATGTTGTTAACAAAAGAATAAATGTTATCATTATATCCAGTATTATATTGAAGTGCTACTTCAAAAAATACGTTTTCTTCCATACCCTCTAAATGAATTATATCCTCATGAATAGGAGTTTTTCCTTGATTTATAAACTTAACATATTCTGAAATACCACCTTCATATATAAAAGTTTCTCCAGTTGTATCTTCTAAATCACGATCATCTCTTAAAGTGATACGTAAACCTTTATTTAAGAAAGCAAGTTCTCTTACTCTTACCTTTAAGGTTTCATAATCATAAATATCCGTATCAAATATTTCTGGATCTGGTTTAAATGTTACCCAAGTACCAGTTCTATTTTCTTCACATTCTCCGATAACTTCTAATGGATGAGTAGTATGCCCACCATTTTCAAATCTTATTTTATAAATCTTACTATTTTTATAAACAGTTACTTCTACCCATTTAGATAGTGCATTAACAACTGATGCACCAACACCATGAAGACCTCCTGATACCTTGTATCCGCCTCCACCAAATTTACCTCCAGCATGAAGTACTGTATATACAGTTTCTACTGTAGATATCTTTGTTTTTGGGTGAATATCAACTGGTATACCACGGCCATCATCTTTTACGGTAACAGAGTTATCTTTATTTATAATAATTTCAATATTATTACAATAACCAGCTAATGATTCATCTATTGCATTATCTACAATTTCCCAAACTAAATGATGTAATCCTTTTACATCAGTAGTACCAATGTACATACCTGGTCTTTTTCTTACGGCTTCTAATCCCTCTAAGACCTGAATATCGGAAGCATCATAATGTTCGTTATTTTCTGCCATAATCTAATCCTCCTTATTAAAATTACCATTATCCACAACATAAATATCAGATTTAGCCTTTAATTCATCATTTATGTCTTTTATATCAGTAGTAGTAATAAATATTTGTATATCTTCTTTAAAATAATCTATAATATTATTTTTCTTTATTTCATCTAGTTCACTAAATATATCATCTAGTAAAATAATAGGTTTTGTATGTTTTTCCTTAACAAAAACTTCTATTTCTGCTAATTTTAAACTTAAAATAGATAATCTTTGTTGTCCTTGAGATGAAAACTCTGTTACATCAAGATCATTTAAATACATCTTAAAATCATCCTTGTGACAGCCTAAAAGAGTCGTTTTTTGAAGCAATTCATTCATAAACATAGAATTATACTTATTTATAATAAAGTCCTTTAAATCGACTTTATTTAAGTCTTGTTCATGTATAAAACTTTTATATTTAATCTCTAAATTACCAAATCCTGCAATTTTATCAAAAACATCTTTTAGATAATTGTTTATTTTATTTATAAAATCATACCTAATTTTTACTAATTCTATGTTTTTAATAACAAGTTTTTCCGTTAAAATGCTAAAGTAAGTTTTATCAAATTTAGCATTATTTTTTTGCTTTAAATACTCGTTTCTTTGTTTTAAAACCTGATTATATTCTTTAAGTTGAAAAACATAATCTTTCTTAAACTGTGAAAGTTCTATATTTAAAAATTTTCTTCTAGTAGCAGGAGTTCCCTTTATTATTTCTAGGTCATCAGGACAAAACATAATAACATTTAATCTAGATAAATAATTACTTATCTTTTTTTGCATAATATTATCAACAGATACCTTTTTTCCCTTTTCATTTAATAAAATAGATAGCATATGGGTATTTTTTGAATCATCAAAAAACGTTCCAGATACCTTAGTATAAAGTGCATCATTCTTTATTAAATTTAATTCGTTATGAGTTCTGTGTGATCTTGTTATTGCAAGAAAATATATACTTTCTAATACATTGGTTTTTCCTTGGGCATTGTTTCCTATAAAAATGTTAATATTTTTATTAAATTCAAAATCTATTTTAGAAATGTTTCTAAAATTATTTAACTCAAGTTTCCTTAAAAACATAATTCAGTATTTTAAAGCCCATTTAAACCACCTACACCTATTTTGAGTATACTACTACATACATACTAATTATATCACAAAATAAGGCTAATTTCTTATAATTTATAAAAAAAGATGCATTTTTTATATACTTTTCATAAAATCATGCATTCTTCTTAGTAACATTGCTTCAAGTCTAGTTGATCTAAGTATCTGATTATCTAAAATTCCATAAGAAATATGGAGTCTAAGCATTTTTCCACAAGAAAACTTAATAACCGAATCTTTTCCATCACCATCATACTCTGCTATATTATTAAAAGAAAGCCAAGTACAAGTAGATGTTCTAGGAGATTTAGTAGGAAAAAAGATAATTCTTTTACTTTCTTCTACTATTATTGGTGACTTATGCGTTATACCAGTTAACGTTTTAGTACCACAAAACCTCCCTTCGTAGCTACTACCAAAGAATTTGCAGCTATCATCTAATATTTTTATAGGAGACTTATTTATAATGTAATCCCCATTTACTTCAATTATTTTACTTCTTTCCTTGCCTATTGGTATTATTGCAAGTGTTTGTGCGTTTATTTCGTATTCATTCATATTCCAAAACCCTTTCCTTTCAAGTTATGCCAATCTATTATCCACAGTATTTTTAAGAATTTTGTCATATTTTGTTACAAAAATTAAAAAACTAGCATTTTAGCTAGTTTAGTATGTTTTTATTGGTAATATAAGTTGTAGTAAAGTATCATCCTTAGAATCTTTAATGATAATTGGCTGTACATCATTATTAAAACATAAAACAACGTCTTTACTTTCAACAGTTCTTAAAGCATCCATCATAAATCTTGAAGAAAATGCTATTTTTATATTTGTATCATTATTTTTTTCAACGTCCATCTTCTCTTCAACACGTCCGATTTCTGGTGAATTAGATGAAACTATAACTTCATTTCCATCGCATTCAAATTTAACTATGTTCTTATCTTTTTCACTAGTTAAAAGTGCTGCTCTATCTATTACATTATAAAATTCATTAGCATTTGCTTTTACTTCTAATTCAAATGATGCTGGTATTAACCTATTAACATCAGGGAACGTTCCAGAAAGTACCCTAGTTTGGAATAAAGTATTATCAAACTTAAATAAAACTTTATTACTAAATACGTGCATCTCTATATCATCATCAGTTTCTTCTAATATTTTAGTTAATTCTATTAAGTTTTTACCGGGTATTACTATGTTTATATCTTCAGATACACTATTTGATAAAGTAACATATTTTTTAGCTAATCTATATGAATCAGTTGAGATACATTCTAACTTATCTTCGTTTATCTTAAAATTAATACCAGTTAATATTGGTCTTGTCTCTTGTGATGATATAGCAAAAGACGTTTTGTTAATTAAGTTCTTAAATTCTGTTTTTCTTATAATAATAGGTTCTTTCTTCTCTTCCATATTTAAATTAGGAAATTCTGCTGCATCCATTGAATTTAAGTTAAATTCAGAGTTTCCACAGGAAATTAATACTTTTATGTTATCTAAAAGTTCAATATTAACTATTCTACCTTCTAATTTTCTTATTATTTCTAATATATATTTACCTTGAATAACTGTAGTACCTACTTCATTTATTTCTTCTAATTTACTTTTATCTATAAATGATTCAATACTAATATCATTATCACTAGCACTTAAAAATAAACCTTCATTTGTTAAATTAAATTTTATACCAGATAATACTGGAATTAAGTTTTTACTAGATAAAGCTTTACTTACAGAATTTAAACTGTGAAGTAAAACTTCTTTTTTTATACTAAATTTCATATTATATTTCTCCTTATTATTAATAGTATTTTTATTATTACTGTGGATAATGTGGAAAACTTAAAATTTCTTTATTTTTAAAGGAAAACTAAGTGTTTTTAATCCACATCCAAAGTGGGAAAATTAGCCACTATTCCACAAGGTTATTTTATTTTACTTTTTAAAGCATCGATAATATCTTTAAACTGTGGATTAGTTTTTAATTCATTATCAATTTTATCTACAGAATGCATAACCGTTGAATGATCTCTTCCACCAAATTGTATTCCTATTTTAGGAAAAGACTCATCAGTTAAGGTTCTACAAAGATAAATTGCAACTTGTCTTGGAAATGCAATATCAGCTTTTCTCTTCTTTGATTTTAAGTCTTCAACCGTTATATTATAATATTCTGCAACTACTTGCTGTATTTTTTGAATATTATTTTTAACGAATGATGACTTAGATAAATAATCTTTTAAAGCATCAATCGCAAGATTTAGGTTAATTTCACTTGTATTAAACATAGTTGCATATGCTATTACCCTAGTTAATGCTCCTTCTAATTGTCTTACGTCTGAGTCACAGTTATTAGCAATGTATGCTATAACGTCATCACTAATAGTACCGGACATGTTTTGTCCAATTATTTTCTTGTGCAAAATTTCAACACGCATTTCGTATTCCGGTGGATAAATATTAACACTTAATCCCCAGTTAAACCTTGTTCTTAATCTATCCTCTAGTTTCTTTAAGTCATCTGGAGATCTATCTGATGAAATAATTATTTGTTTATTATCATCATATAAGTTATTAAAGGTATTAAAGAACTCTTGCTGTGTTTGGGTAGCTCCTCCAAGAAACTGAATATCATCAATTATTAGGACATCTATTCCCCTATACTTATCTTTAAAGCTATCTATGTAGCTGAAATTAGTACCTGTTTCGTCTTTTTTATTTAAGTTAAGAAAATCTGATATAAATTGTTCACTTGTTACGTATAGTACTTTCTTATTAGAGTTTTCAATTATATAGTTTCCTATCGCATGCATAAGGTGTGTCTTACCAAGTCCACTATTTCCGTATAAAAACAGTGGATTATATGTTTTACCAGGATTTTCTGCAACTGATACCGCGGCCATATAAGCAAACTTATTACTATCCCCTACTATGAATGAATCAAATGTGTATTTTGAATTAAGATTTGATTTTTCAGGTGTATTAAGTGGTACTCCTATGTTTTCCACAGGAATACTGGTATTTGTTTTAACTTCGTCTTCGAATACGAATTCAAAGTCAAAGCTAGTATTTGTTATTTCACTAAATACATCAGATATAGTTTGGTACCAAGTTTCTTGCAAGCTTTTCTTTTGTAGCGGCGAATCAACAAGTATTTTAGCTACATTATTATCAAGTGATACAAGTTTCGTGTTTTTAAACCAAGTATCATATGATAATGAAGATATCTTTGGTTTAATTTGCTCTAGGAAATTATCCCATAGATTATCTATGTTCATAATAACCTCCTTTCCCCCATCAACTAATTAACTAATACACATAAAAAATAGTGTATAAAACCTCGGTTGTTTACATATATTTTACCAAAAAAACTGTGGAAAAACAATGTATAATGATGTAAGAATACTTTTCCACAATAGTTATCCACAGGTAAAACTACCATATTTCAACAAAAAACGACAAAATCCACCTTTCCACAAAAAAATTATACACTTTAAAATTATAAACATTTCAAAGTTTTCCACAGCCTGTTAATAATTAATGAAATTCTTATATTTTATAAGGAAAAATGGTACATACTTGTGGAAAAGTATGTGATTAACTATTTTACACTTAAAATTATAAATTTTAGAAAATGTGGAAAAAGACTTGACAAGAAAATAGGGTATTTAAACTAAATTTTAACCAAGTTACTAATTTTAAACATTATAAACAACTTTATTTTAATATTATTTCTGTACATTAAAAAGGTTGACAATTAGTAAAATAACACTTATAATAGTCGTGTTTAAAAAGAAAAAGACGAAAAAGAGAAATTGGAGGTGTAAAGATGAAAAGACCTTTTCAACCAAATAACCATAAGAGAAAGAAAAATCACGGTTTTTTTGCAAGAAAATTAGCTGGAACTAATGTTATTAATAAAAGAAGAGCAAAAGGACGTAAAAAATTATCAGCATAATTCCACTTATTTAGGTAAGTGGTTTTTTGTTATTAGAGGTGCATTTATGAAAAAAATAAACATAGTTAAGGAAAAAAAAGATTTTGATAAAGCATTTAAATTAAGAAATCAAATATACTCTAAATATGCTTATATATATATTAAGGATAATGAAGCAGAAAATTATAGATTTGGAATATGTGTTTCAAAAAAGTTAGGAAACGCAGTTACAAGGAACTTAATAAAAAGAAGAGTAAAGGATATAATTGATAAATCTAAGTTGCATTTTGCTAATAAAGATTATATAATTGTATTAAAGAAAAGTGCGGTAAGCGCCCAGTATTTAGAATTAAAGGAAGATTTAATTAGTGTTTTAAAAAAATTTGATAGATAGGAGAAAATAGCTAGATGAAAAAACTAAAGAAAATAGGGAAGATATTGATAGTTTTTTTACTAGTTTTTTTATTAACTGGTTGTACTAAACAATTAGTTGTTGAAAAAACAAATGATAAAGGTAAAAAAACTAAAACTGTAGTAAGATATATAAAAGGAAAGAATGCAACTGGTCAGTCTTTAACGGAAAATATAATTTGTAAGCCAACTGAAAAAGAACTTATAAAGGTTTATAAAGATAATAAAGTTAATACTAATAAGTTAGTTGATTGTAAGAACTTTACACCAAAGATAAAAGCAAGTGAAGGATTATGGGATAACATTTTTATAAAACCACTTGCTTGGTTAATATTAAAGTTAGGCTATTTAGTTAAAAACTTTGGTCTTGCTGTAATACTTGCAGGACTTGCTATTAGATTAATTTTATATCCAGTAACAAATAAAAGTGCAATGCAATCTGAAAATTTAAAAAAGGCACAACCAGAATTACAAAGGCTAGAAAAAAAATATGCTAACAAAATGGATGATCAACAAGCTATGATGGCTAAGTCACAAGAAATGATGGCAATTTATAAAAAATATAATATATCATTATTCTCAGGATGCTTAATTGCAATTATTCAGTTACCATTATTTATAGCTTTCTTAGAAGCCATAAACAGAACTCCAGCGATATTTGAAGGTAAATTCTTAGGATTACAACTTGGAACAACACCTTGGTTTGCTTTATCTAAAGGAAACTTCTGGTATTTGATAATTCCAGTAATCGTATTTATCGTAACTTTCTTCTCATTAAAACTAAACGGAACACAAGCTACTGATAATTCAAATCCAGCTGCAGGTTCTACAAAAATGATGATGAATATGATGGTAGTTGTAATAACTATTAGTTCATTCCAACTATCAACAGCAATTGGTTTATACTGGATAACTTCAAGTTTATTTACGGTTATTCAAAATTTACTAGTAGCAAGGAGTGGTAATAGTGCAAAAATTAAAAAGTCATAAATATGAAGGAAAAAATAGTGAAGAATTATTAAATAAGGCTTTAAACGAACTTAATGCATCAACTGATGAAGTATATACAAGCATTAAAGAAGAAGCCAAAACAGGTTTATTTAAGTCTAAAAAATATGAATTAACAGTTGTTTTAAAAGATGATGTAGTAGAGTATATAAAATCTTACTTAAAAGAAATAACTAGTCTTATGGGAATAAGTGTTGAGTTTGAAACACAAAAAAGACCAAATTATATAAAAGTTAATATGATGTCAGATAACAGTTCTATTTTAATCGGAAAAAATGGTAGAACAATGTCTTCACTTCAAGATTTATTAAGACAATCAATTCAAAGTAAGTTAGGAACTAGAGTAAATGTTATTTTAGACGCTAATGATTATAAAGAAAAACAAGAAAAGAACATTGAACGTTTAGCAGTTAAATTAGCTAAAGACGTTGTAAAAACTAATATAGAAGTTAAAATGGATAGGATGAACTCATATGAAAGAAGATTAGTTCATAATAGATTATCTAATTTTAAAGGAGTTACAACAGAAAGTACTGGTGAAGAACCAAATAGATGTGTTGTAATTAAACCTGTGGAGAAATAGAAATATTTCTTCTTTTTATTTTTTAATATGTTATAATACTTCTAACAAAGGGATGTGATTTAAAGTGAATGATACAATAGTTGCAATATCAACAGCACTTGGAGAAGGTGCAATATCTATTATTAGAGTATCAGGAGATGATGCTATAAAAATAATTAATCCTTTATTTGAAGGTAAAGATTTAGAAAAAGCATCAAGTCATACGATAAATTATGGTCATATAGTATATAATGGTGAAATTATAGATGAGGTATTATTATCAATTATGAAAGCACCTAAAACGTATACAAAAGAAGATGTAATAGAAATAAACACTCATGGATCAATTGCAGTTGTTAATAAAATAATGGAAATATTACTTCTTGAAGGCTGCAGATTAGCAGAACCTGGTGAATTTACTAAAAGAGCATTTTTAAATGGTAGAATAGATTTGACCGAATCAGAAGGAGTTATGGACTTAATAAATTCTGAAACAGAACTAACTAGAAAAATGGCTATTAATGAGTTATCCGGTAATGTTTCTAGGTTAATAACAGATACAAGAGAAGATATAATAAGTTTAATATCTAATATAGAAGTAAATATAGATTATCCAGAATATGAAGATATAGAAGTAGTAACAATAAACAAAATAAGAGAAAAAGTAAGAGGAATAAAAGAAAAATTATTAAAGACGTTAAAATTATCAGAGGATGGAAAAATATTAAAAGATGGTATTAAAACTGTTATATTAGGAAAACCAAACGTAGGTAAATCAAGTCTTTTAAATGCTTTATTAGAAGAAGAAAAAGCCATTGTAACAGATGTAAAAGGTACAACTCGTGATATAGTAGAAGGAAGTATTTTAGTAGGTGGTGTAAAACTTAATTTAATAGATACAGCAGGTGTTAGAAAATCAGATGATATAGTTGAAAAAATAGGTATTGAAAAGAGTTTAAACTTAATAGATGCAGCAGAGTTAGTATTACTTATTTTGGATGCTAGTTGCCCTTTAAGTGAGGAAGATAAGTATTTGCTAGAAAAAACTAAGGATAAAAAAAGAATTATAATAATGAATAAAATAGATTTAAATTTAAATAATTCTTATATGGATGATGTTATAAAAATAAGTGCTAAAAATAACGAGGGAATAGAAGATATAAAAGATGCAATAAAAGAATTGTTTAACGTTGGAACATTTATGAGCAAAAACTTAACATTTTTTACTAATGTAAGACAAATATCTTTATTAAAGTTTGCTATTAAATCATTAGAGGACGTAGAACAAGGTATTAAAGAAGAAAGAGAAATAGATATGATTGAAATAGATTTAAAATTGGTATGGGAAAAACTAGGAGATATAATAGGAGCTAATTACACGGAAGAATTAATTGATAATTTGTTTAGTAGATTTTGTTTAGGAAAGTAGATACATTTTAAGAACTTGGATTTATCCAAGTTTTTATTATATGTGACATAATATGAGCTTTTTTTCAAATTACATATATATAATAGATGAATTTGAGGAGGAGCTTATATGAATTATTACGAAGAAATAAAAGATTTGATAGAAAAAAAGGAAGTAAAAGATGGGGTAAGAAGGCTTAGTTATAATAGTGATAAGTTAAAAACTTATTATGAAATAGGCAAGTTATTAGTAGAAGCACAAGGAGGAGAAGAAAGAGCAAAATATGGTAATAGTTTAATTAAAAAGTGGTCATTAAAATTAGTAGAACAATATGGTAGAGGATATAATATATCTAATTTAAAAAGAATGAGGCAATTTTATACAATAATTCAAAAAGGTGCCCCGCTGGAGCACCAATTAAATATTAGTTGGACAAATTGGAAATATTTAATTCCAATCAAAAATGAAAATGAAAGAAATTATTACATAAATCAGTGTATTTTAAATAATTTATCTAAAAGAGAACTTGCAAAACTTATAAAAGAAAAGGCTTATGATAGACTATCTTACGCTGATAAAAATAACATCAAGATTATAAATTTTAAAAATGAAGCTAGTTATAGTTTAAAAGATATGCTTTTAGACCCAATTATAATAAAATCACCTGGAAATGAAAACATAAGCGAAAAAGTATTAAAAAAATACATATTAGATGAATTAAGGGATTTTTTCTTACAATTAGGTTCAGGATTTTTGTATGCTGGAAGTGAGTATAAATTAGATTATTATGGAAAACATTTTTATGTGGATATCCTTTTATTTAACATTAATTTAAATTGTTATATTCCGGTAGAACTAAAGCTTAATAGTACTAATTATAAAGATGTAAGCCAGGTTCAGTTATATAGAAAAATAATAGATAACACCATAAAAAAGAAGTATCATAACAAAAGTATAGGATTAATTATATCTAAAAAGAATGATAATTTTATATTTGAATACGTAAATGATGAGGGAGTTTATTTAATTAGCTATGATTTAGAAAAAGTTATATAAAAAAATGTAATCAATATTTAGATTACACTTTTTATTTTGTCACTGCTAACTTTTTGACATAAGAAATCGTAAAATTTTTCTTTTTCTTTCTTTGTTTTAACTGCTTTATTTGGAATGATTATAGCCTCAATTGAATTTAAAAAAATGTAATAGTAATCATTACTAATAATAATTTTTTCGATAACTTCATATTTTAATATATTCTTTTTATTAGGTAGTTCTTCTATTATTTCATTCTCATTAAAATTTACTTTGTTAATAGTATCATATGGTAAAGTTCCATTCTTTTTATCATTTTCTACAGTTATTTTAACAATTTTTTTTATATATTTTTCAAATGTAAATCCTAGAAAAAACATAAAGATAAGCCAAAATATTAAATATGATATAGTAATAATAGCAAACATCTTTAAATTGCCATATAAAACAAAATAAATGGTAAATAAAATCCAAATTGCAACCGGAAGTTTAAATTTAAAAATATTATAAGTTTCTTTTGCTGACTTATCATTATAATATACATAATAATTAAATCTAATGTAATCTTGTTCATTTAAATTATAATTAAAAATAAACATATTTATCACCCAATTTAATATTATCATAATTTATTTTAATATACAATTAACTTTTTTTTAATTATATTGTATAATACCAAAAGAAAAGCAGGTGATAGTTATGAAATATGATGTTATAGTTGTTGGAGCAGGACACGCTGGCTGTGAAGCAGCACTTGCGTGTGCCAGAATGAAAAAAAATACGCTTCTTATAACAATTAATATTGATAATATAGCAGATATGCCTTGTAATCCTTCTATAGGAGGTTCAGCTAAAGGTATTGTTGTAAGGGAAATTGATGCATTAGGTGGTGAAATGGGACGTAATGCAGATAAAACTCTTCTTCAAATGAAGATGCTTAATCGCTCTAAGGGACCTGCTGTTAGAAGTTTAAGAAGTCAGGCTGATAAAGTAACTTACAAAAAAGAAATGTTAAAAACATTAAGAAATACAGAAAATTTAACTATTAAAGAAGCAATAGTATCTGACCTTTTAGTAGAAAATAACAAAATTGTTGGTATAACAACTGAAGATGGAGAAACAATTTATTGTAAAGCTTGTATATTAACTACTGGTACTTATTTAAAAGCTGATATATTAGTAGGGGATAGAAGAACTCCAGAGGGTCCACATGGCGAAAAAAGAGCTAATTTTTTAAGTGATAATTTAGAAAAATTAGGTTTTAAATTACTTAGGTTAAAAACTGGAACACCACCTCGTATAGAAAGATCTTCAATTGATTTTAGTGTACTTAAAAGAGAAGATGGAGACGACTGTAAGCTAACTTTTTCATTTGATGATATAGCATATTATGATTATAAAAACCAAGTACCTTGCTATTTAACTTATACTAACTTAAAAACTCATAAAATAATTATGAATAACTTAAATAAATCTGCTATGTATGGTGGTTTTTATGAAAAATTAGGAACAGGGCCTAGGTACTGTCCTTCAATAGAAGATAAAGTGGTTCGTTTTAAAGATAAAGAAAGACACCAATTATTTTTGGAACCTGAAAGCATGTATTATGATGATATATATTTACAAGGTTTTTCAACTTCTATGCCGCACGACGTTCAAGAAGATATGGTTCACTCTTTAAAGGGATTAGAACACGCTAAAATATTAAGATATGCTTATGCAATAGAATATGATGCGATAGATCCACTTCAATTAAAACCATCTTTAGAGACAAAGGTAGTAGAAAACTTATTTACTGCAGGTCAAATAAATGGTACCTCGGGGTATGAAGAGGCCGCAGGTCAAGGTATAGTAGCGGGTATTAATGCTAGTTTAAAACTAGATAATAAAGAACCTTTAATACTTTCTAGAAGTGATGCTTATATTGGTGTTTTAATAGATGATTTAGTAACAAAAGGAACTATAGAACCATATAGATTACTTACTTCTCGTGCAGAATTTAGACTTTTACTAAGAAGTGATAATGCCGATTTAAGATTAAGTGAAAAAGCTTATAAAATAGGTTTATTAAGTGAAGAAAGACATAATAAATTATTAAATAAAATAGAAGAAATAAAAGAAATAGAAGAGGATATTAAAAATATTACTTTTCCTAAGGAAAAATGTAACTTATCAGAATATTTAAAAAGACCAGAAGTTAAAATAATAGATTATGTGGATAAATTAAATAAAAAATATAGTAAAGAAGCATTAGAGCAAGTGGAAATTAATCATAAATATGAAGGTTATATTATTAAAGCAAAAAAAGAAGCAGAAAAAATGATTAAGTTAGGTAAAAAACAGATACCAGAAGATATAGATTATGAAAAAGTTGATAATTTAGCAACTGAAGCAAGACAAAAACTTGAAAAAATAAGACCAAGAACCATTGATCAGGCAACACGTATTAGTGGTGTTAATCCATCAGATATAGCAATTTTAATGGTTTATTTAAAGAGGTTTTATAATGAATAAAGAAGAATTTGTAAAAGAAGTAGAAAAGTTAGGTATAAGTGTAGATGATAAAATACTTAAGAGTTTAAATACTTATTATGAAATGTTAATAGATTATAATAGTCATACAAATTTAACTAGAATAACTGATGAAGAAGAAGTATATTTAAAACATTTTTATGATAGTTTAACTCTAATTAAAGCAGTTAAATTAAATAACCAGACTCTTCTTGACGTAGGAACGGGAGCGGGATTTCCCGGCTTAGTTTTAAAAATAGTATTTCCAAATCTTAAAGTAACACTAGTTGACTCTTTAAATAAAAGAATTATATTCTTAAAAAGTGTTATAGAAAAGTTAAATTTAAAAGGTATTAATGCTATTCATGAAAGGATAGAAGACTATGCAAAAATAAGTAGAGAATCCTTTGATATAGTAACTTCTCGTGCGGTAGCATCCCTTTCCGTTTTATCAGAAATGTGCATTCCTTTAGTTTGTGAGAAAGGATTGTTTATTCCAATGAAAGCAGATGCAAAAGATGAGATAAAATCATCACAAAACGCTATAAAAACACTAGGAGGAGTGTTAAGAGATACCATTTTATTTAAACTACCAAAGGATGCGGGAGAAAGAACTTTAATAATTATAGAAAAAATTAATAAAACAAGTGTTAAATATCCAAGAAAATTTAGTGAAATTAAGAAAAAGCCATTGTAATAAGGGCTTTTTTATTATATTATTATATTAAAGATAGGGGATGGCAATATGTTTAATAATGATATGAATAACAATCAAAATTTTAATAATGGAAACAACAATTTTGGAAATAATCAAAACTTGAATGATGGATTTACAAGCGCGCCGGGCTCTTTTAAGCAGCCTTGGCAGCAAAATAATGGGTATCAACAACCGGTGTTTGATAACAACATTAATAATAATTTAAATAGTGGTCCTATAAATCAGGCTCCTATATTTAATAATGTTAATACTTTAAATAATGGTTATCCTATGCAAAACCAAAACGGATATCAAATGCCTGGGATAGATTATAACGCTATGCCATCTTTTCAGACACAAACAAATGATATACCACCAGAACTTGGTGAAATAAAAAATTTAAATGAAGCAACAGTAGCGCAGGCTCCAACAATGGATGTTTTAGGACCAATGAACATAATGCCAGATACGTTACCTAACGCTAATACTGACAAATTAGATGCTTATGAAAACGGAAGCTTAAACATAAATAATATGGAATCCCAAATGAATCAGGTATATCAAGCACCAACGTTTAATAATGTAAATCCTTCATCTAACTATGAGATGCCAAATCAAAATATGAATATGAACGCTAATGATTCTTACAATAATAGTTTTAATGTAGATCAAGTAAATAATGGATATCAAGCACCAAACATAAATAATTCATATAATAATATAACACCTAATATGAACCAAGGATTTAATTTTGAAAGTCCAACGCCAAATAATAATTTTGAAAACAATTTTAATCAAAATGTATCTAATAACATACCAAATTATAATCCAGTAGATGTTAACTTAAATAATCCAGTAAATGGTGCAAGTGAAGGATCAAATTTAGAAAATAATTTAAGTGGTTATAATGAAACTCAGTCATATAACATACCACAAGAAGAAAATCATGATTCATATAATTTACCTGAAAATAATGTAAATACTAATTTAGAAGAAACAAAAGAAGAATTACAAAATAGTAATGAAACTTTAAAAGAACCTGAAAAAGAGGATAAAAAAGAAGATTTAGATGTCGAAATTAAAGAAGAAAACGAAGAAAATAATGATACAAAATTAACTGATCTTGGATTAGATGAAAGTTATACTGAACCTGATATGTTAGAAATAATGGATATTGATAATGAAGAAAATGAAAAGTCAGATCATGCTGCATTAGAAAGTAAAGAATCTAATACTGATGAGTCTATTAATATTAATGAAAGTCAAAATACCAATGAACAGTTACTTGGTTCTGTTTCAAAAAATGTTCAAAGAATAAAAGATTTAATAGAAGAGCTAAAGAATAATGGAGCAGATATAGAGTTGGAAGAATTTGATTTTGAAACGATGTATCAACTAATAGTAAAATTAAACAAATAAGGTTATTATAGTAACCTTTTTTTGGTATAATTATAGTTATGGAGGGATATATTTATGAAAATAGGTATAGCAAGTGATCATAGAGGATTTGAAACCAAAGAAAAAATGACAAAATATTTAATAGAAAAGGGTTATGATGTAATTGATTATGGAACATATAGCAAGGATAGAACTGATTATACAAAGTATGGTTTTATCTTAGGTGAAAATGTTTCAAATAAAACAGTTGAATATGGCATTGCAATATGTGGTAGTGCAGTTGGTATATCAGTTGCGTGTAACAAGGTAAAAGGTGTTAGATGTGGAAAGATTAATACCGTAAAAGAAGCAATTCACGCTAAAGAAAATGACTTTGTAAATATAATTGCAATATCAGGTGAAGGTGATTTTGAAAATAATACTAAAATAGTAGATGCATTTTTAAATGCTAAGGAAAATTTAAGTGATCCAGCTTATAAGTCTAGAGTTGATCAAATAACAAAATACGAGGAAACAAATGAATATTAAACTAGTTTTATATTGCATCTTTATTCCGTTTAGTATATGGATAATAACATCTACTAATTTAGATAAGATTTTTAAGAAGAATAGTATTATGCAAATACATTCATTTTATATAGCAATATCACTTTGTTTATCTTATTTACTGGTTAACTTTTTTGTTGATATTTCAAATACTATTGCAAGCCTTTATTAAGGAGGAAAAATGTTCAAAAAGATAATTCTTTTTACTTTGATTATTATTTTAATACCTCTTTTAATTGTAGGTATAAATGATAAAGAAAAGATAATTTATAAAATAAAGTATGGTAGTATAAGTAATAAGAAGGTAAGAGTAAAAAGAACAAAGACAAATGAAGTAGTTGAAGTTCCACTTGAAGAATATGTAACTGGTGTAGTAGCGGGCGAAATGCCTGCTTCATTTAACATTGAGGCACTAAAGTCTCAGGCAGTTGCATCAAGAACGTATGCACTAAAAAAAACAGAAGTAAAAAAAGAAGACTATGATGTTTTAGACTCAGTTAGTAATCAGGTATATATAAATTATGATGAAATGAAAGAAAAGTGGCAAAATAATTATGATGCTTATTTAAAAAAAATTAAAGAAGCAGTAAATTCTACTAAAGGAGAAGTAATTTTATATAACAACAATTTAATAGATGCCGTGTTTTTTTCAACAAGTAATGGTTATACAGAAAATAGCAAAGACGTATTTTCTAGTGATATGCCTTATTTAGTAAGTGTTTCATCAAAGTGGGACGAGACAGAATCCCCCGCATTTTCAAGCACAAAGGAAGTTTCAAAAAACGAATTTTTATTTAATTTAGGATTTAGTGATAAAGATAATATAGATATAACCGATATAAAAAGGACAGAATCAAACAGGGTAAAAAGTATAAAAGTAAATGGTAAAACTTTTTTAGGAACTAAAATAAGAAGTATATTTGGTTTAAAATCAACTAGTTTTAAAATAAAAATAACAGACGATAAAGTTATATTTGATGTAAACGGATATGGACATGGTGTTGGAATGAGTCAATACGGCGCTAACGGAATGGCAAAAGAAGGATCTAATTATAAAGAAATATTAACTCATTATTATAAAAATTGTGAAATAAAAAAAATAAATTAATGTATAATTTCTCTCATTTGGTAAAAACTTAAAATGAGAGGTGATAATAATGAAAAAAAGAAAACTAAAACCATTTGTAAAAATATCCTTATTATTAGTTGTTTTACTAGTATGTTCTATTGGAATAAGTACGTTAATCAATAATAAAACAAAGACAGTATCAAAACAAAATGATGATTTTACTTACGTAAATGACTACATATTTGATAACTATTATCCAGTAGTAAACCAAGATGAAAAAATAAAAAGACCATACTCAAGTGAAAAGGTAAGTGTTTATAAAGCTTTTTATGAACAAGATGCATCAGAAGAAGAACAAAAAAACGCAATTATATATCATGAGGGAATATATATGCAAAACTCTGGTGTAACATATAAAGCAGATGAAACGTTTGATGTTCTAGCAAGTATATCAGGCACGGTAACTAACGTATCAGATGATACTTTACTTGGCAAGACGGTTGAAATAAGAAACTCAACGGAGTTAATTGTACTTTATCAGTCACTAGGAGAAGTTGCCGTTAAAAAAGGTGATACAGTATCTCAAGGTCAAATAATAGGTAAAAGTGGTAACTGCACTTTAAATAATGATATAGCAAATGGCTTACATTTTGAAATTTACAAAAATGGCTCAGTAATCAATCCAGAAAAATATTTTGATAAATCTATAAAAGATTTAGAAAGCAATTAATATTGTGTTTTAAATAATTATATAATTTATAAAGGAGATGATTACTTGGACATAAAAAGTAGAGTAATTAACGAAGCAAATTATATAATTAATACAAAAAATACAATTAGACAAACAGCTAAATACTTTAACAAAAGTAAAAGTACCATCCATGATGATTTACATAATAAATTAAAGAAAATTGATAAATCATTATATGCAAAAGTAAGTGATATTTTAAATTATCACTTTTTAATAAAGCATATAAGAGGTGGTGTTTCAACTAAGTTAAAATATGCTAAGGAATAAAATGAAAAACAAAGATATAGGAATTGATTTAGGTACGGCCAATATTTTGATATACGTTAAAGGTGAGGGTATAGTTCTATCAGAACCAAGTGTTGTTGCAATGGATAAAGATACTGGAAAAGTTTTAGCAATAGGCGAAAAAGCTCATGAAATGCTCGGAAGAACTCCCGGAAGTGTTATCGCAGTTAAGCCTTTAAAAGATGGGGTAATCGCTGATTTTGATAAAACGGAAATAATGCTTGATTACTTCATTAAAAAGATAAAAGGAAAGACTATTTTTTCAAAACCAAGGATTCTTATATGTTGTCCATCTAACATAACTCAAGTTGAAAAAAACGCAATAAAAGAAGTTGCTGAAAGAACTGGAGCAAAAAAAGTATATGTAGAAGAAGAACCTAAAGTAGCAGCTATAGGTGCAGGTCTTTCAATTGATATGCCAACTGGTAATATGGTAATAGATATTGGTGGAGGGACAACTGATATAGCAGTTTTATCTTTAAATGGTATTGTTTATAGTGAATCTATAAAACTTGCTGGTAATACGTTTGATACTGATATAATTAAATATATCAAAAATAAATACAAGTTATTAATTGGAGAAGTAACCGCAGAACAAGTAAAAATAAAAATAGGAACAGTATCATCTAAAGAAAAGGAAAAAAAGATGGAAGTAAGAGGAAGAGATTTATTATCTGGTCTTCCAAAGACAATAACGGTAACTTCAAATGAAATTAAAGAAGCTATAAAAGATAGTGCTGAAATGATAGTACATACCGCTAAACTAGTATTAGAGAAAATTGAACCTGAACTTGCCGCTGACATAATAGATAAAGGAATTGTTTTAACCGGTGGCGGAGCCTTATTAGATGGCTTGGATAAATTAATTGAAAAGGAAATAAAAGTACCAACTAAGGTTGCAGAAAGCCCTTTAACTTGTGTTGCAGAAGGAACAGGAATTATACTAGATAACCTCATATAAAAGAAATTCATGATTTGAATTTCTTTTTTAAATGTATTTTTTTATTACCATTAATTTACAACTAAAAATATAAGTGATATAATTACAATCGGGTGAGTGTTAGATGGTAAACTTTATACTTTGCGATGACAATGAGCATATTAGAAAATTTAATGAAGCAATTATTTCTAAGATTGTTATGCCATATGACTTTGATTATGAAATTCACTCTTTTGATAAGTATAATATGAAACTTAAAAATCTAATAAACGAACCAAAAGATTTTAAAATTTATATATTAGATTTAGAAATGCCTGGTAAATCAGGACTTGAAATAGCAAAAGAGATTAGAAAAGTAGACTGGGATAGCATTATTATGATACTAACATCACACGATGAATTAGAGTTAAGCATATTAAAGCAAAAACTATTAATCCTAGATTTTGTATCAAAGTTTGATAATTATGAAGAACGTTTAAAAGAAAATATCAAAATGTTTGTTAATAAGATTAATACTCAAAAGGTACTTAGTTTTAAACAACATAATGAACATCACCACGTAAAGTTAAATAATATATTGTATGTATACCGTGATAATGCAACAGAAAAAACGGTAGTTGTTACCATCGAAGATGAATATGCAATAAGGGAGACGCTTTCTAGTATTGCAAATAAGCTCGATTTTAGATTTGTACAGACTCACAGAGCTTGTTTTGTTAATATTGATAAAATAGAAAGCGTTGATTTTAAAAACAACATTATTTATTTAAATAATGATTCAAGTATAGATTATTTATCTAGAAATTATAAAAAGAAATTGAGGGAGATCTTATGAGTGTAGAAAAGGTGTTGGTTAGTGTTATTGCTGCTTTGTTTCAAAGCGTAGCTGTTACGACTATATGTCTTAAACAGCAAAACATAAATAACAAAAGTGAGATAATAAAATTCTTTATTCCAATGTTTTTGTATTGTATGGCAAGTTTTTATTTTATACCAAATCAGTTGAGATTTATTTTGTTTATATTTGTGATATTTTTAATTCAATTCATAATTATAACTAAAAAAGATAAAATATCTATATTATATGCTTTCAATACAGAGATAATAATGTCAATTTCTGAAATTATAATTTCATTTGTTCTAATAATTTTTAATGTTCCATCTAGTAATATTGAAAAAAGTAATGTATTTCAATTGCTAATAAATATACTAGTCTCATTGTTTTCTATATTTATTATATATATACCTATAATTAGAAAATTACTCTTAAAAGTAATAAATATATTTAAGAAAAACAATAATTTTATTAAATATCTATATGTATTCATAATAATCATATACATAATTATACTCAAAAATGGTTTGGAATTCTTGCTAAAATCTAATTACTACATAAATGTATTATTCATAATAGGAATCGTAGTTATTTTAAATATAATAATCAGAAATGAATCTAAATATGAACAATTAAAAGAAGAAAACAAGCAGATGCTTAATTATGTTACGAAGTATGAGAAAATTATTACTGCTCAAGGTAAAACAAACCACGAATTTAAGAATCAACTAATGGTAATTAGAGGATATGCACAGATGAATTCTAATAAAATAATAGAATATATTGATGAAATAGTTGAAGATTCAAATAAGGCTGGTAGTAGTTATTTAATTAGTCAACTTAATAATTTTCCGGATGGTGGTATTAAAGGGCTATTGTATTATAAATTGTCTATTATGGAAGATGAGAATATAAAATATTCTATCAATGTTGAAAAGGGTGTTAAAACAAAACTTAAAACATTAAGTATTAATAATTATAAAAACATAACTAAGATATTAGGTGTTTTACTAGATAATGCAATAGATGCAAGTAAGAAAAGTAAACATAAGAAAATAAATATATCCGTTATAAAAGATAATAAAAATATAGTCTTTAAAATTTATAATACCTATAAAGGCAAAATAGACATAGAAAAGATTGGTACCGGTTATACTTCAAAAGGTAATGGACATGGATATGGATTAAGATTAGTAAAAGATATAATAAATGAGGATAAACTATTTAATATTAGTCATAATTTAGAAGATAACTATTTTGTATCAAGTTTATATATAAAAAAATAAAAATCAGGATTTCCTGATTTTTTCTTGGTTTAAAATTATCTTTCTATCATTGCTTTTGGCATAGAAGGTTCATCTAAAAATACAACAAGGCATCCAGCTGATGCTGTTGCTGCAACTGCTGCTCCTAATGCTGTTAATACTGAAATAACTGCTGCTTTCATTACTATATCCTCCTTTACTAGATTATTTAATCACTAATTACTTAGTGTTTAAACCATAATTCTTATAATTTTTATAAGGCATTTTAAATGCTTTATATGTAAGTGGAGATATTAATATACATTCTATAATAAGTCCAAATATTAAAACGTTTATGATTAAATTATTTGCTATTAATAATGTTATTATGAAATAACTTATTACAACTATTACTGAAAGAATTTTAAATCTAATTCTTCTTTTCTTTTTGATCAATGGCCTTTTTACCGTATCTGCTGGTGCATAAGCTGCTACTAATATAAAAGCTATTAAATAAAGTAAATATAAAACTACTTTGTCTAGCACTATATATTTAGAAAGAAATGCTCCTCCTAGAAACAATAAACTTGAAAATACTAAGCATATCCAGGATTTGTTAGCGTGCATTCCAAATGCAAACATTCTGATAAAGTTAAATGTTATAAGTAAGAATAGTAATTCTTTAGCAATTTTTAAAATAAAAGCTAAAATAAATATTACTATTGTTTTAGTTATTGTTAGATATATACCTTCTATTCCATACATAATTTCATCCATTTTATCATCCGAATAAGAAGGATATTGTTTTTTTATTGCAATTCTAATAGAATTTAGTAAACGTTTTTTCATACTTCACCTCGTTTATCTAATTTATGATTTGATTTTAGTATACTTAAACTAAAAAGATATTTTATTAGTTTTAAATCATAAATAAATAAGCTAAAAATGATTTATTTATTATTTAAAACAAATATTTTTTACCTTTTAACTTCAAAAAATTACCATTTAGCTTTGTTTTCATCTTTTTGACGAATAATTTTGTATTATTAAATAGTCGTTTGCGAAATTTGTCGAAATTTGATGAACGCAAATGGTTGAAATCAGGTGTTTACATGCGGTATATTAGTATTGTAAGCAATAAGGGAAGTGAGGTGTACGTATGACGAGATTGGGTAAGATAAAGTGGTTCAATAATGAAAAAGGATACGGCTTTATCGAAGGCGAACATGATGAAGATATCTTTGTTCATTATTCTGCAATCAAACAAGATGGTTATAAATCACTATCTGAAGGACAAATGGTAGAGTATGAATTATTAGAGACTGAAAAGGGATTACAAGCTATCAATGTCAAAGAAGTATCAAATGCTACTGTTAGATAGTAGCATTTGTTTTTGTATTGTGATATAATTTAATTGTAGGAGGATTGATAATATGAAGTACAACATTCGTGGTGAAAAAGTAGAAGTAACTGAAGCAATAAGATCTTATATAGAAGATAAGATTGGAAAACTTGATAAGTACTTTGAAAACGCTGATAACATAACTGCAAGTGTGGTAATTAAGGTTCGCGGAAAAGAACAAAAAATTGAGATAACAGTACCAGCTATGCATTATACTTTAAGAAGCGAAGAAGCACATTCAGATTTGTATGCAGCTATCGATTTAACAGTTGATAAGCTAGAAAGGCAAATAAGAAAACATAAAACGAAGATCAATTCTAAAAACAAGAAAAACGTAATTCAAAACTTTGAAATTGATTTAGAAGATAAGTTTGAAGAAGATGAATCAAAGGTTTTAAAAAGAAAGAAAGTAGATATGAAACCAATGGATGAAGAAGAAGCTATAATGCAAATGGAAATGTTAGGACATTCATTCTTTGTATTTAAAAATGCTGAAACTAATAATATTTGCGTTCTATATCTAAGAAAAGATGGAAATTACGGAATTATTGAAACAAATTAATAATAAACTTAAAGGAAAATAGTTAAAAATCTTTAATTATTTTCTTTTTTTTGTTACAATATTTTTTAAGGAGATGATTTGAATATATGTTAGGATTTTTAAAGAAAATTTTTGATCATGAATATAAAGAATTAAAGAAGTTTAAACTAATTGCAGATGAAGTATTTGAGTTAGATGATAAATATAAAAAGATGACTGATAAACAACTTCAAGGATGCACTAATAAATTAAAAAAGAGATTAAAAGATGGTGAAACGGTAGATGATATATTACCAGATGCTTTTGCAGTAGCTAGAGAAGCAGCTTACCGTGTAATTGGGGAAAAGCCATTTTATGTACAGGTTTTAGGAGCCCTTGCAATTCATTTTGGTAATATTGCAGAAATGAAAACTGGTGAAGGTAAAACTTTAACTTGCGTTATGCCAGCATACTTAAATGCATTAACTGAAAAAGGTGTTCACGTAGTAACGGTTAACGAATATTTAGCAACTCGTGATGCTGAGTGGATGGGTCAAATATATAGATTTTTAGGATTAACAGTAGCTGTTAACTTAAGAGAAATGTCATCTAAGGAGAAAAAAGAAGCTTATAATTGTGATATTTTATATTCAACAAATAACGAATTAGGTTTTGACTACTTAAGAGATAACATGGTTGTTAACGCTGAGGATAGAGTTCAAAGACCACTTCATTTTGCAATTATAGATGAGGTTGACTCTGTATTAATTGATGAGGCTAGAACTCCACTTATAATATCTGGTGGTGTTATGAAGTCAGCTAATCTTTATAAGGATGCTGATAGATTTGTTAAAACTTTAAGAGAAAATGAAGATTATACAATAGATGAAAAAACAAAAGATATAACATTAACAGACCAAGGAACGGAAAAAGGTGAAAAATACTTTAGAATAGCAAACCTTTATGATATTGAGCATTCTGCATTAGTTCACCACGTTAATCAAGCATTAAAAGCAAACTATACAATGCATAATGATGTTGATTACGTTGTTCAAGAAGGTAAGGTTGTAATTGTTGACCAATTTACCGGAAGACTTATGCCTGGTAGAGCGTTTTCTGACGGGCTTCATCAAGCAATTGAAGCTAAAGAAAACGTAGAAATAGAAGAAGAAACAAAGACACTTGCTACCATTACATTCCAAAATTACTTTAGAATGTATGAAAAGTTATCTGGTATGACAGGTACTGCTAAAACAGAGGAAGAAGAATTTAGAAACATATACAATATGTATGTAATTGAAATTCCAACTAACTTACCAGTAATAAGAGTTGATGCAGCTGATTTAATTTATTCAACAAAAGAAGAAAAATATAAGGCAATAATCGCCGAAATTAAAAGAAGACACGAAAAAGGACAACCAGTATTAGTTGGTACAATTGCCATAGAAACCAATGAATTATTAAGTAGTATGCTAAAGAAAGCTCATATAAAGCATGAAATATTAAATGCTAAAAACCATGCAAGAGAAGCAGAAATAATTGCAAAAGCAGGTGAGAAGGGCTCTGTTACTATTGCAACTAATATGGCAGGACGTGGTACTGATATCAAGCTTGGAGAAGGTGTTAAAGAGTTAGGCGGATTATGCGTAATAGGTACTGAAAGACACGAGTCAAGACGTATAGATAACCAGTTAAGAGGACGTTCAGGTCGTCAAGGAGATCCAGGTTATAGCCAATTTTTCGTATCATTTGAAGATGAATTAATGGTAAGATTTGGTACTGATAGATTTAAGTCTATCTTAGAAATGGCTGGTTTAGATAGTGAAAGAAACATGCGTAGTAAAACTATTACAAGATCAGTTGAAACAGCACAAAAAAGAGTTGAAGGAAACAACTTTGATGCACGTAAACATTTATTACAATATGACGATGTAATGGGTAAACATCGTGAAATAATGTATGCTAGAAGAAATGAAATACTAGACAATGAAGATGTTCACAACTATGTTATTAATACAATGAAAGAGCTTATTGAATTACTAGTAAGAAGACACACTAATGAACATGGTGTAATTTTAGAAGCTGATTGTAATGAAATAGTTGAATATGTAAATGAAAACTTACTTAATAATTCTAACTTAAAATTATCTGAAATATTAAATAAGGAAATAAATGACATAATTGATGTTATACAAAGCAAGGTATTAAAAGAATATGAAGAAAAAATAAAAGAATTACCTGATGAAATAAGAAAAGACTTTGAAAAAGCTATAAGCTTACAAGTCATTGATAACTACTGGATGGAACATATTAATACTATGGACCATTTAAGAGAAGGCGTTTCATTAAGGGGTTATGCTAATGAGGATCCTCTTCAAGCTTATATAAGAGAAGGATTTGAATTATTTGATAAAATGTTAGATAACATTTGTAAAGATACTACTTTGTATTTATTAAAAGCTGAAATAAGACAAAATTTGCAAGCAAAGCAAGTTAAGGGAAGTACTAACGAAGCAAAAGAACAAGGAGTAAAAAAGACTATTAAAAAGGGTAAGAAAATAGGACGTAATGACATGTGTCCATGTGGCTCAGGAAAAAAATACAAACAATGTTGTGGTAAATAGTTAAAAGCCTTGAAATAAAGGCTTTTTTATACATAAAATTAGGCAATATTATTTAGATACGTTACTAAATACGTTGCGAGAAAGTATCTAAAACGTATCTAGAAACAAAAATGGATAAGAAAAACATAGTATTTTCAATGCTTTTTAGGGGTTTGGAACATTGCCATAGTGATAATGGTAAAAATGATTTAATTATAATTAAAGGTGATAATGATGAATGAATATTGTATGTTAGAAACAGCAAATGATAATTATGAGGAAATAAAAAGTATCGCAAAAGAATTATTAGATAAAAAATTAGTCGCTAGTTGTCACATTCTTGAGAGTGAAAGCAGCTGGAATTGGAATAATGAGAGAGAAGAAGAAAAAGAATATTTACTTCAAATGAAAACTAAGAAAAACTATCTAAAAGAAATATATGAAGTTATAAAGAGTAAACATAGCTATGAATGTTTTGAATTTGCTGTGTATAATATTACGAGTATAAATGAAGAATATTTAAATTGGATAGATAAGGAAATAAAATAAATGGATGAAGATAGATTAAGACATTCAATTGCAGTTGCTAGAAAAATGGTAGAGATTTCAAAAGTAAAATTTGAGTGATGAAGATATTAAAAGTAGATATTGAGAAGATTCCGAAGTTTATAATAAATGTTGTAAAATAGTTGATAAAATTAGGAGATAGTAATGGTAAGTATAATAATAGGGAATATAATTGCGCTCATTGCTTCAATATTAATGCTATAGTCTGGTATGCTAAAACAAAAGAAAAAAATATTATATTTTCAGACAGTACAAATAGGAATGTCAGTAGTTAGTAATATCATTTTAGGTGGTATAACCGGAGCTATAATAAATGCACAAGTATGATTAGAAATATACTATGTTATAAAAACAAATTAGGATTAAAAGAAAAAATAATCATAACAATTTTAGCAATAATTTTAACTTTTAAATTTAATAATTTGGGATATATTGGATTGTTACCGCTAATTAGTACAGTTTCATATATATGGTTAATGAATATAAAAGATGTAAGAAAATTTAAATTGTTAATTATTTTTACAATGCTTATGTGGCTTATATATGATGTAGTGATAAAATCATATACATCAGCAATATTTGATTTTATGAATATCATTGCAAATATGTTTACATTATTGCAAATTTAATTAGTTAAAAATTAGATACGTTTTTAGATACTTTCTGCTATAAAAGCCGAGTGTAACCAAGTGCAAAAAAGTGTGAATTTAAAGGGAAAAATGCAACAAAGTGAAGCCAAGTGATAGCAAAATAGTATCCATGTAGCAGTGGTAAAAAATATAAGCAATGTTGTGGTAAATAAACTCGCAAATCCGCATGAAATAAGGGATTGCGGGTTTTTCTGTGATCAGGTAATTTTAGGCATGGCCTTTGTCTTAGATAAGTTGTTGAATAAAAACTTGCAATGTTTCAATAAAAAATTATTTAAAAATTAATATTAATTACTATCTGATGTAATAAGAGGCTAAGATTTATTCTTAGTCTTTTTTTAATTTATGATATAATGAATGTAGGTGGTTTTATGTCTAAAGTATCTAATGTTATAACAATGTTAGAATTGTTACAATACGGAAAAAAATATAGTATTAATGAACTTTCTAATGAGCTTGAAGTATCAGAAAGGATGATTAGAGTTTATAAAGAAGATTTAGAAAAAGCAGGGATTTATATAGATACAATTATGGGACCATATGGAGGATATGTATTAAATCAGCAGATTCGTATGCCAATTAGAAAATTTAAATTAAAAGATGCAAAATTATTAGATAAATATATATTAAAAGAAAAAGATAAGAAGATAAAAGAAGAATTAATTATGCTTCAAGATAAAATAAAAGGGGTTTATATAGGGAGCAAACAAGAAGAAAAAGAGTTAAATTTAAAAGAAGAAACTGGAAAAAAATACAATTTGTTAACAAGAGCCATAAAAGAAAAAAGAAAAGTTAAATTATTGTATTATTCTTATGGTAAGGGTGAAAATCAAAGAATTATATATCCTGCTGAAATGTTTTTGTTTCAAAATGGTTGGTACTGTGCAGCATTTTGTGAAATGAGACAAGATATTAGACATTTTGAATTGAAAAGAATAATAAATTGTGAATTATTAGATGAAAAATATGAGTAGACGAAATATTGCCTCCTTTTAAGTTATAGTTAACTTAAAAGGAGAATTATTATGGAAAATAAAAAATTTATAAAACTGATATTAAATGATGAATATATTAATTGGATTAATATTTTTATTGAACAATATGGGGAATTTGACGATTGCTATTTTCTGCACAACGGTAGAGAATTTTTAAGTGAAAAAGACCTTATTTTTATTGGTTATATATCAACTTTGTTTGATCAAATTAATAAATATGGATTTAAAAATGGAATTACATTTAAAAATACATTTTGTTATTTGCTAAAATACAATGAAAAATTTTATGAAATTTTTGATAACGGAGATTGTTACTGTTGTAAAATTGGTGAAAAAGATGATAATGTGCCAGTAATAGACTATAATCAATTCAAAAAATATTATCAAAAAAATATGCAAGTTAATTTTGATATTTTAAAAGAAAGAGTTATTGATTCATTAGAATCTACTGATTTGAAATTTATTAGAAAAGAATTATCTAAATTAAGTGGTCCAACATTATTTAGTGGTGTTGGAGGCTCAAGTGTGGTTAGTGAATTTGGAGCAAAGGTTATTAATGCTAAAAACGGTATAGTTTCAATAAATAGTGAGCCAAGAGACTTCTTATATCAAAATAATAAAGCATTTAAAAATGTTATATCGTGTAGTTACAGCGGAAATAATTACGGAGTTGAATTATCTTTTGAAAATCAGTTAAAAAAATATCTATTGTCCAACAACTCTTTTAATGATAGTGATGTAACTTATTTAAAATATAATACTAATATTCCAAAAGAAAATAGTTTTATTTCTGTTGGTGCTACATTAATTCCGGTAAGCATATTGATGGACTATTATTTAAATGGACAAAAAGATTTGATATTAGATTGTATAGAAGAATCATCATTTGAATTTGATTTAGAAAGTGATATATACGAAATATTTAGTGGTTACGATACAAGTGTGGCATCAAAATATTTAGAATCAACTATGGTTGAATCCGGAATTGGAATACCAATAGTTCATGATAAATATTCTTATTGTCATGGTAGGAGTACACTTGCTATTAATTATAATAATGTAGCTATTTATTATAATAGAAATACTGAATTTGACAGAATCATGCTAGAAGAATTGAAAAAATATTATAGTAGAATTATCACTATTGATTCCAAATTTGAAGACCAAATATTAGATGATTATCAAATGCTTGTTCAAAGTATGTATCTAACAAAGTATATTTCTTATAAAAAAGAAAAAGATTTATCCAAAGTAGAATATTCACCAATAGTAAAAAAATTGTATAAATATAATGGTCAAATTTAATTATGATAATTTTTCTTAAAAAAATATAATTTCATATTCTAGATGTTTTAAAAGAAATTTTCGTTGGTTATAATTTATTTATATTTTTTATGTATTAAAGGTTTAAAAATTTTAATAGAATTTAAAATGTTAAAAAATACTGTGTTTTTTTTGTAATGGATTTAAATAAGAAAAAAAATGTGTTATACTATATTATAGGTGATTATATGGAAATTACAAATAAAGATATAGAAATATTAAATAGCAAGTTTAATCAAATATGGAGGTCTCTTTGAGGCAGATGAAAAGCAAAAAGAGATAAAAAAATTAAATAAGAAATTATCAGAACCAAATATTTGGGATGATAGTAAGAATGCAGAAAAACTAACTAAAAAAATGAGTGAATTAAATGAGATTATTAACCCTATTATTAAGTTGAAAGAAAATATAGATACTTTAAATCAGTTTAAAGAGTTTGATGAAAATACCTTAGATTCTACTTTAAAAGAAGAATTTGAAAAATTATATGAAGATTCTACTATAGAGTTAGAAAAGCAAGAAACTCTTACATATTTATCTGGAAAATTTGATAATAATGCCGCCATTTTTGAAATACACGCCGGGGCAGGTGGTACAGAAAGCTGTGATTGGACAATGATGCTTTCTAGAATGTACACAAAATATTTTGATAAAAAAAATTATTCATATGAAGTAATAGATGAGCAAGAAGGCGAAGAGGCCGGAATAAAAAGTATTGTGTATATTGTAAAAGGAGCATATGCTTACGGGTACTTAAAAAATGAAAAAGGCGTTCATAGGCTAGTTAGATTATCTCCGTTTGACTCAAATAACAGACGTCATACTTCTTTTGCAGCCGTTGATGTTATACCAGAATTTGACGATGATATAGATATAGAAATAAAAGATTCCGACGTTAGAATAGACGTATATAGAAGTAGTGGCGCTGGAGGACAAGGAGTAAATACAACTGATTCTGCTGTTAGGGTAACTCATATACCAACCGGAATAGTAGTTACTTGTCAAAACGAACGAAGTCAGATAAAAAATAAAGAAACAGCACTTAAAGTTTTAAAAAGTAAGCTTTATCAAATAGAACTAAAAATGAGAAAAGAAAAAATAGATTCTATGAAAAGTGACCATAGTGGAATAGAATTTGGATCGCAAATAAGAAGTTATGTACTTCATCCATACTCAATGATAAAAGACCATAGAACAGGTTACGAAACATCTAATGTTAATAAAGTTTTAGATGGTAATTTAGACGGATTTATAGAAAGTAATTTAAAAGGAGAAAAAATAAATGAGACTAATAAGAAAAATTAGAAGTAAAAAAGATTCTAAAGTATTAGCGATGATAGAAAAGGCAAACCTCTTTAAAAAATATGTATTTCTAATTATTGGTACCGCAATTTATGCAGCAGCATATAATTTATTCTTTTTTAAAAATAATATAGTATATGGTGGTGCAAGTGGTATATCAATAATTACCCAAAAGATAATAGATCCTTCTGTTATGATACTTATCTTAAACGTCTTTTTCCTAATTTTAAGTTTGTTATTATTAGGAAAAAGAAAAACTCTAGACTCGGTTGTAGGTTCAGTTTTATTCCCACTATTTGTTAAATTTACGGCAAATATAGGAGATTATATTCATATTTCAAACGATAATTTACTTTTAATATCAATAGTAGGCGGTGTGTGCGTAGGTACTGCATCTGGTATTATATTTAAAAGTGGATTTACAACTGGTGGAACTGATATATTAAATCAAATAGTAGCAAGATATTTTAAAGTTTCAATTGGAACTTCTATGCTAATGACTGATGGACTTATTGTTTTAGCAGGTGGCTTCTTCTTCGGATGGACAAGGGTACTTTATGCATTGATAGTATTATATTTAATTAATATTATGGTTGATAAAGTAGTAATTGGAATATCTAGTAATAAAGCTGTTTATATTACAACAAAAGAAGATGACTTAGTCTGTGACTATTTGTTAAATGAATTAAATTTAGGTATAACGTTAATTGAAACAAGAGGTGGTTATACAAATAAAAAAGATCAATTAATAATGTGTGTTGTTCCAACTGGTGATTACTTTGAGCTAAAAAGTGGAGTAACACAAATTGATCCAAAAGCAGTAATATTAGTAACAGATGCATATCAAACATCTGGTATATACACAGGTAATACAAGTATTATCTAATAAAAAAGAATTAAAGGAAGGTGCAGTAATATGGAATTTATTAAGTTTAGAAATGTTGAAAAAACATACAAAAATGGTGTAAACGCTGTATATGATATGAACCTTGATATAAAAAAAGGTGAGTTCGTATTCGTAATAGGGGCGTCAGGTTCAGGGAAATCTACCCTTATAAAAATGCTATATCGTGAAGAAAGACCAACTAATGGAGAAATTTATGTTGGTGGTATAAACGTTGCTAAAGTAAAAAATAATAAGGTTTATAAATTAAGAAGAAAAATTGGAATAGTGTTTCAAGATTATAAATTATTGCCAAAACTAACCGTATATGAAAACGTAGCTTTTGCACTTGAAATATATGGTCTTCCAACTAATGAGGTAAAAAGAAAAGTATTAAAGGCTCTTGATTTAGTTGGTTTAAAATCAAAAACCAAGAGTTATCCAAACCAATTGTCAGGTGGTGAACAACAACGTGTTGCAATAGCGCGTGCAATAGTTAATTCTCCAAAACTTTTGATTTGTGATGAACCAACAGGTAACCTAGATCCAGATACAAGTTTAGAAGTTATGAAAGTAATTGAAAAAATTAACGATTTAGGTACTACCGTTGTAATGGCTACTCATGATAGAGAAATGGTTAATAAGATGAAGAAAAGAGTCGTTTTATTAGACAATGGAAAACTTGTAAAAGATTATGAGAAAGGAAGTTATACTCATTATGAAAGCAATTAGAATACTTGGAAGAAACATAAGGGATGGATTTAAAAGCGTAGGAAGAAACTTGAGCTTATCAATTGCATCTATCTCGTGTATTACAATTACATTACTAATAGTAGGAATAGCGCTAATAGCATCATATAACGTAGAAAATATGACTAAGTTAGTCAAAGAAGACTTTACGATAGTAACATTTATCGATACAAGTGCAACAAATGAACAAATAGAAGATTTAAAGAAAAACATAGAATCATATAAAAACGTGGAATCTGTTGAACATCAAACTAAAACACAAATAGCAGATGAAATGAAAGATACTTCTGAATCACTTTCTGCAATTATAGATAGTTGGTCAGATGATACTAATCCTTTATATGATACGTTACTAGTTAAAGTTAAAGATACTGAAAAAATATCAAAAACCGCAGAGCAAGTTAAAGAATTAGGATTAGTTAAAGACGTAAGATATGGACAAGGAATGGTAGAAAACCTTCTTAAAGTATTTAAAGTTTTAGAAAAAGCAATGATAATTGCAATGATAGCATTAGTATTTGTAACCTTATTCTTAATTACTAACACAATTAAAATAACTATCTTCTCAAGAAAAAGAGAAATAGAAATAATGAGACTTGTTGGAGCATCTAACTTCTCAATTAAGCAACCATTTGTAATTGAAGGATTTTGCTTAGGATTTATAGGAGCATTAATACCTATCGCTGCAACTTTATATGGGTACTCAGCATTATATAAACATTTTAATGGACAATTATTCTCACCATTTGTTAAATTAGTTCCAGCAGAACCATTTATATACTGGGTATCATTAATATTGTTAGGATTAGGTGTTGTTGTTGGTATGTTTGGTAGTTATAGAGCAGTAAGGAAGTACTTAAAGATATAATGAAGAAAATATTAAAATATAGTTTATTACTATTTATATTATTTTTAATACCAATTACAACAGTAAATGCAAAGGAAAAAACATTAGGACAATGGAAAACTGAACTAAATAAAATTCAAAAACAATTAGAAGATACAAACAATAAGAAAGCTCAAAACCAAAAAGACATAGATAATACCAATAGTAGAATTAATTCAATTTATTCTCAAATGGAAAAAATAAATAATGATATAGATAAGAAAACTAAAGAAAGTGAGCAACTAGAAAAAGACATAGATAAAAAGAATAATGAAACAAAAGATTTGATGCGTTATTATCAGGTTTCATCTTCTGGGTCATCAATGCTTGAATACATAATGGGTGCAGAAAGTTTGACAGATTTAATTTATCGTTTATCTATTACTGAACAAATTTCTAACTATAATAAAAAAGTAGTAGAAGAAATGAATAGTATGATTAAGGAAAATGATAAAATAAAAACCGAGTTAGCTAGTAAAAAAGATGAACTTGCTTCACTACAATCTGACCTTAATACACAAGTAGCTAAGTTAAACGAAACAAAGACTTCTTTAAATGAAGAAGGTCACTCACAAGAAGAATCTATTAAAGAGATGAAAAATACAATTAAATATCTTGAGGGATTAGGTTGTAAGGATAGCGAAACTCAAACATCTTGTTTAAATAGAAAATATTCTCATAAAAATAATGGTTCATCAGGAGGAAGTGGCGGCAGTTATTTGCCTT
>FR881490.1:3898-37511 GCA_000434835.1 Clostridium sp. CAG:594 | reverse complement strand
GCAGTTATTTGCCTTCCGGAACAACTTTTTATAGACCAACATCTTCTGGAAGAATATCAAGTGAATATGGTTGGAGAACGTTATATGGAAAGCCAAATTTACATGCTGCAATTGATATTTCAACGCCTATTGGAACAACCGTTTATGCAGTAGCACCAGGTTATGTTGCAAAAACAATAAGAAGTAATAAAGGCGGTGGTAACCAAATAATAATTCACCATTTAATAAATGGCAGATATTATACATCTTATTATTGTCACTTATCAGCGTTTAATGTATCGGTTGGACAAATAGTAACTAAAGATACTGTAATAGGAAAATCAGGAAATACCGGTAATTCAACAGGACCACACTTACATTTAGGATTAGCTAATGGTAGATGGTATGCTGACTATTATTCATATTATGGAAACAATGGCTTTATAGGACACTCATTTAATCCAAGAAATGCTATTGTATTCCCATCAAAAGGTTCAAGTTATTCAAACAGATAGAAGACTAAAATATATAGTCTTCTTTTTTTATTGTATAAAAATTTAATAAATGGTAGAATAATCTAAATGAGGAGGTAAAACCTATGTTCGATTTAGTGTCAAAATTTAAGCCATCAGGTGATCAACCAGAAGCAATAAAAGAGCTTTCTAAGGGGATAAAAGATGGTAAGAAATATCAAGTTTTATTAGGAGCAACAGGAACTGGTAAAACTTTTACAATAGCAAACGTTATAAAAGAGGTTAATAAACCAACGCTCGTTCTTGCACATAATAAAACGCTTGCAGGTCAACTTTACTCTGAACTTAAGGAAATATTTCCAAATAATCAGGTTTGCTATTTTGTTTCATATTATGACTATTATCAACCAGAAGCATATGTACCTTCAAGTGATACTTATATAGAAAAAGACTCTTCAATAAATGATGAGATAGATGAATTAAGGCATTATGCAACATCATCACTAATTAATGCAAAAGATGTAATAGTAGTAGCATCGGTATCTTGTATATATGGTATTGGAGATAAAGAAGAATATGAAAAACATATGTTAACGTTAAAGGTAGGAGAAGAAATAAATAGAAATGAAGTCCTATCAAAACTAGTTGATATGATGTATGAAAGAAATAACATAGATTTAGCAAGAGGCATGTTTAGAGCTAAAGGGGACGTTATTGAAGTAATACCAGTTTACGAAAAAAGTCATGGAATAAGAATTGAATTATTTGGTGATGAGATAGAAAGAATAACAGAGTTTGATGTTTTAACAGGTACGGTAGTAAGCGAGAAAAAATTCATTTCAATTATGCCAGCATCACACTTTGTTACAAGTGAAGAAAAATTAAAAAAAGCAATCGTAAACATAAGAAAAGAATTAGATGAAAGATTAGCTTATTTTAGAGAAAACGGCAAATTATTAGAGGCTGAACGCCTGGAACAGAGGTGTAAGTATGACCTTGAAATGCTTGCAGAAACAGGATTTTGTTCTGGTGTTGAAAACTATTCTAGACACTTGGCTTTAAAACCAGAGGGTGCAACTCCAACTTGTCTTTTGGACTTTTTTCCTGATGATTTTTTAATGGTAATAGATGAGTCACACGTAACATTACCTCAGGTTAAGGCAATGTATAATGGTGATAGGGCAAGAAAGCAAATGCTTGTAGATTATGGATTTCGTCTTCCATCTGCACTAGATAACAGACCACTTAAATACGAAGAATTTGAAGAAAAAATAAACCAGGTAATATATGTATCTGCAACTCCTGGTGATGAAGAATTACAAAAAGTAAATAACAAGGTAGTAGAACAAATAATAAGGCCAACTGGACTTTTAGATCCATTAATAGAGGTTAGAAAGCAGGAAAACCAAGTTGACGATTTAATAGAAGAAATAGAAAAGCAAATAGAAAAAGGTGATAGAACACTTGTTACAACATTAACAATTCGTATGGCAGAGGAATTAACTTCTTACTTAAAAAATTTAAATATAAAAGTAGCATACTTGCATAGTGAAGTTAAAACCTTAGAAAGACTAAAAATTATTCACGATTTAAGGGAAGGTAAATATGATGTTTTAGTTGGTATTAACCTTTTAAGGGAAGGTCTTGATATTCCTGAGGTTAGTTTAGTTGCTATTTTAGATGCAGATAAGCAAGGGTTCTTAAGAAGTCATAGAAGTTTAATTCAAACTATAGGTAGATGTGCTAGAAACGCAGAAGGCAGGGTAATTATGTATGCTAACTTAATAAGCGATGCGATGAGAACTGCTATAGATGAAACGAAAAGAAGAAGAGAAATTCAAATTAAATATAATAAGGAACATAACATAGTTCCAAAAACAATAAAGAAAAAGATAATGGATGTAGTAACGGTAAATGATGAAGTAGAAGAAAAAACAAAAAAACGCACTATAAAAGATGTAAAAGAAACTGAAAAGATAATTAAAGGTTTAGAAGAAGAAATGCAAAAAGCTGCAAAAGAATTAGACTTTGAACGTGCTATGGAACTTCGTGATATTATATTTGAAATGAAAGTTAGTTAAAAAGTAGAGATTTTACTTATCTCTACTTTTAATATTTTTACAATACCAAATAACATCTTTTTTCTGATTATCACTAAGTTTATCAAATTCATATATTAATTCATCATTACAAGTAGTATCTTTTAATCTTACTGGAGTACTTATGTTTGTTCTATCTAACAAATAATCAACAGAAGTATCTAAAAAGTCTGCAAGCTTAATTAATGTATCAGCACTAGGAAGAGCTTTTCCGCTTTCATAGGCACTTATTGTTTCTTGTGATACCTCAGCAGCTATTGATAGTCTTATTTGAGTTATATTCTTTTTTTGTCTTAATTCTTTTAAATTCTTCATAATACTACTTCTTTCTATATTTCTAAAATAATTTTATAAAAAGTATTTGTATTTTATAGATATATGATTTATAATATATACATATACAGATTATATTTATTATATGCAGTATCTTAATAATTATTCTGTAAATATGTAGAAAGGAGTAAGTAGTGCTATGAAAGAAGAGAAAAAAACAGGATTTTCAGTAGCGGCAATGGTATTAGGAATAATTGGAATTTGCTTATCATTTATACCCATAGTTAATAATGTTTCATTTATATTAGGTGTTTTATCTGTTATTTTTGCAATAGTTTCATTAGTTAAAAAGTCAGGTAAAGCAAAGGCAATTGTAGGATTAATATTAGGTATATTATCTGTTGTAATAACGTTATCACTTCAAAATAGCTGGTCAAAGTCGCTAGATGATGTTGGTAAAGATTTGGATAATATGACGGGTGATAATACAGAAGAAATATTAAAAAAAGATGTTGACGTTAATATTGGAAAATTAAATGTTACAACCGATGAATATGGTTATTCAGATTCTGAACTTGTAGTTACAGTAACAAATAAATCTAAAGAGAAAAAATCATTCACTATACATATAGAAGCAGTGGATAATACTGGAAAAAGAATAGATGATGATTATGTTTATGCAAATGACTTGAATTCTGGTCAAACGCAAGACTTTAAAATATTTACTTTAGTTTCGTCGGAAAAATTAGAACAAATGAAATCAGCTGAATTTAAAATTATTGATGTTTCAATGAATTAGAAAAGTTATGTTTTACATAGCTTTTTTTCTTATCATTGCAATAAGTACATTTGTTTGATATAATTGATGTATAAATTTAATAATTTTATGATAGAATATTAAACTGAAGGTGATTTATGTGGACAAAATTATAGTAAAAGGTGCAAGAGAAAATAATTTAAAAAACGTGGATATAGAAATACCTAAGAATAAACTAACGGTAATGACAGGTGTATCTGGAAGTGGTAAGTCATCCCTTGCTTTTGATACGATATATGCTGAAGGACAAAGAAGATATGTAGAAAGCTTATCTGCTTATGCAAGGCAGTTTTTAGGAGGAACAAAAAAACCAGATGTAGATTCAATAGAAGGTCTTTCTCCATCTATTTCAATAGATCAAAAAACTACTAATAATAACCCAAGGTCAACGGTTGGAACGGTTACAGAAATATATGATTATTTTAGACTTTTATTTGCGCGTATAGGAGTTCCATATTGTCCTAATCATAATATTCCAATAACAAGTCAATCGATAGAAGAGATGACTACGCAAATAATGAATGAGGAAGATAAAACCAAATTAATTATTATGTCACCGGTCATATATGGTCAAAAAGGAACATTTAAAGATTTATTAGATTCTTTAAGAAAAGATGGTTATGTTAGGGTAAAGATAGATGATGAAGTAAAGGATTTAAGTGAAGAAATAAATCTTGATAAAAATAAGAAACACAACATATTGGTTGTAATAGATAGGGTAATTAAAAAGGAAGAAGCAAGAAGCAGAATATATGAAGCCCTAGAACTTGCTTGCAAATTATCTAAAGGAAAAGCAGTAGTTTCCATCCCTGGAAAAAAAGACATTGTTATGAGTGAGTCATTTGCATGTCCACACTGTGATTTTTCTTTAGAAGAACTTGAACCTAGAATGTTTTCATTTAATGCTCCTTATGGTTCTTGTCCTGATTGTAAAGGTTTAGGATTTAAGCAAAAAATAAGTGAACAACTAATAATTCCTGACAAGGAAAAGACTTTAGCAAGAGGCGGGATAGAGCCACTTGCTGGTATGGATGACCAAAATATATACATAAAGAAACTAGAAATAGTTTGCGATAAGTTTGGCATAGATATGAACAAAAAAATGAAGGATTTAACTAAGAAAGAATTAGATATAATTCTTCGTGGTACAAAAGAAGCTATAGAATTTAATTTTAAAACTAGAAGTGGAAACGTAATGAATAGTTATGAGCCTTATGAAGGTGTTTTAAATAACTTAGAAAGAAGATATTTTGAAACTAATAGTGAGTTTATAAGAGACTGGTTAGGCAAGTATATGGTAGAGCTAACTTGTCCTACATGCTTAGGCAAAAGACTTAAGAAAAGTGTTTTATCAGTATTAATAAATAAGAAAAACATAATTGATTTAACAGATATGAACATTGATAAGCTTTATGAGTTCTTTGATAACTTAAAACTTAGCAAGGAAAAAGAAGAAATAGCAAAATTATTAATAAAGGAAATAAAGTCTAGACTAGAATTTTTGCATAATGTTGGATTGGGATACTTAACTTTATCTCGTAGTGCATCAACCTTGTCAGGCGGTGAGGCACAGAGAATAAGACTTGCAACGCAAATAGGCTCACAGTTAACGGGCGTTTTATACGTACTAGATGAACCTAGTATTGGGCTTCATCAAAGAGATAACCAAAGACTTATTGATTCATTATTAAAAATGAGGGATATTGGAAATACACTAATAGTAGTAGAGCATGATACTGATACTATGTTACAAGCTGATTATTTAGTTGACGTAGGTCCTGGTGCAGGAGAGCATGGAGGCAGGATAGTAGCATGTGGAACGCCAGAAGAAGTTATGCAAAATACTAATAGTTTAACAGGGGATTATTTAAGTGGTAGAAAGAAAATAGAAGTGCCTTTAAAACGTCGTAAGGGTAATGGTAAATTTATCGAAATAAAAGGTGCGAAGGAAAATAATTTAAAGAACATAAATGTTAAATTTCCTTTAGGAAATCTTGTTCTAGTAACTGGTGTATCAGGTTCTGGTAAAAGTAGTTTGGTAAACCAAATTTTGTATAAGGCTTTAGCATTAAACGTATACAAATCAAAAGTGGTTCCTGGTAAATATAGAAGTATAAAAGGTATAGAAGACGTAGATAAAGTAATAGATATAACACAAGATCCAATAGGTAGAACTCCTCGTAGTAATCCTGCTACATATGTTGGTGTATTTGATGATATAAGAGATGTTTTTGCGCAAACAAAAGAAGCAAAAATAAGAGGATATGAAAAAGGAAGGTTCTCGTTTAACGTTAAAGGTGGTAGATGTGAGGCTTGCTATGGAGATGGTGTTAAAAAAATATCAATGAACTTTTTACCAGATGTATATGTTCCTTGTGAAGTATGTGGTGGAACTAGATTTAATAAGGAAACTTTAGAGGTTAAATATAAAGGAAAAACGATATATGATGTACTTGGAATGCGCGTTGAAGAAGCTATAGAATTCTTTGAAAATCATCCTAAGATAAAAAGGAAATTACAAGTTTTAATGGACGTTGGATTAGGATACATAAAGTTAGGTCAAAGTGCGCCAACTCTATCTGGTGGTGAGGCTTCTCGTGTTAAACTTGCTAAAGAACTTCAGAAAAAACCGACCGGAAAAAGTGTATTTATTCTAGATGAACCAACAACTGGTCTTCATAGCGATGACATAAAAAAATTACTTGTTATTTTAAATAGAATAGTTGATAATGGAGATACTGTAATAGTAATAGAACATAACCTTGATGTTATAAAAGTGGCTGACTACATAATTGATTTAGGTCCTGAAGGTGGAGACTTAGGAGGACAAGTAGTTTGCGCTGGAACTCCTGAGAAGGTAGCTAAATGCAAAGAATCTTATACTGGTCAGTATTTGAAAAGAGAATTAAATAAATAAGAAAATTTTAAAGATTTTCAGGAATTTTCATGGATTTTCAGGGGGTTTTTAAAAGTTATGGATAATAATAAAGTAGAGATATAGATTATATTTACTTTATTTTTTTATGATTTATTTAAAATTTTTAGATTAACTTTTCTTTTTATAAGAATGATAAAATATTAATTGAAGGGAGCTGTTATTGTGTTAAAACCTGTAAATATATCTTGGACGAAAACAAAGAAAAACGTTGAGCAAATAATATCACAATACATATATTATAGTTTGTCTGTTGATAACAGCTCATCTAGTAACATAGGAGATTCTTATCTTTTAGATGCTCTTGATTTTAATAGTATTGATAAAACATACGTTAAAATATCACAAGAAGAACAAAAAAGAAGAATAGATTTTGTTAATTACGTAAGATTTTCGTTTAATAAGTTAACTACTGAGGAAAGAAAGATAATATACTGGACGTATTTAGATAAGGAAAACAATTATGATGATAGGTTTATTGCAAATAATTTAGGCTTTTCTTTAGGATATTATTATATAAAAAAGAAAGAAACATTAATAAGATTTGCATATTCTCTAGGAGTTGAAGAATTAAATGGTAAATAGGAGCTTTGTTAAAGCTCTTTTTTTGACGAAAAAAAATTATATATAAAAACATACACGTGTGATATAATGTATGTAAGATGGTGATTATATGAAGGTAATAGTTGTTGATTCCAATAAAAAGAAAAAAACAAATAGTAAAGAAATAGAATACAGATTAAATTTATTTTTAGAGTGGTTAATATATATGTTTGGTTATGCAATCGTTTTACTTATAACATCAAACTTGTTTAGACCATTATATGTAGAAAACTTCTTATATGGTTTTATAGCAGCAGTATTGATATACATTTTAAATAAAACTGTAAAACCATTTTTAGTTACAATTTCTCTGCCGCTTATTGGAATGTCACTTGGCTTATTTTACTTTGTGATAAACGTAGTTATACTTCTTTTAGTAAGTTTAGTTTTAGGTAAACACTTTTACCTAACAGGATTTTTTTCTCCGTTTATAGTGGCAATATTTATAAGTGTTATGAATGTTATTATGGAGAATTTAATAATAAAACCATTAATAGAAAGGTGTAAAAGATAATATGAATCCAGTTGCAATTAGTTTAGGACCACTTACAATTACGTGGTATTCTATATGTATATTATTAGGAGTTATTTTAGCGGGTATTGTTATTAATAACGAAGCTAAAAGATATAATATTCCGACAAGTTTTGTTACAAATTTAATATTTTGGTGTGTGATATTTGGACTTTTAGGAGCTAGAATATACTACGTGTTATTTAATTTAGATTATTACAGCACATCTCCAATAGAAGTAGTTAAGATATGGAATGGCGGGCTTGCTATTCACGGAGGAATAATTGCAGGATTAATAACGTTAATCGTATATTGTAAGAAATATGGCGTTGATGTTTTAAAGATGATTGATATATCAGTTCCAGGTCTTATCTTAGCTCAAGGAATTGGAAGATGGGGCAATTTCTTTAATGGTGAAGCACATGGTGGTATTGTGTCTCGTGCGTTTTTGGAAAACTTACATTTACCAAAATTTATAATAGATGGAATGCATATAGGTGCACATTACTATCATCCAACGTTTCTTTATGAATCAGTCTTTTGCATACTATGCTTCTTTATCTTGTATGGTTTTAGAAGCATGAAAAATACAAAATTAGGAAATACCACAGCGCTGTACCTAATTTTATACGGAACTATAAGGTTCTTTGTTGAATCTCTTAGAACGGATAGTTTGATGCTAGGCTCAATAAAAATGGCTCAATTAGTTTCTATTTTAATGATAATAGGTGGCATTATTATGTTTATAATAACCAAACTTAAATGTAAAAATTATGATGACGTAGGAGCAAAAGAAAATGAAATCAAATGTTAATTATGACGTAATAATAATAGGAGCAGGTCCAGCAGGTATGACTGCTTCTATTTACTTAAAAAGAGCAGGTATATCACCACTTATTTTAGAAGCTAAGGCACCGGGCGGCACTTTAAATGAAATATATAAATTGCAAAATTATCCAGGATACACCGAAGAAGATGGAACAACTTTAGCATTTAGAATGTATTCTCAGCTTGAAAATTTAAATATTCCTCTTGAAACACAAAGAGTTATTAATATAGAAAAAGAAGAAAACTTATACAAAGTAATATGTGAAAATAACAATTATTATGCAAAATATATATTAATTGCATCTGGTAAAACTCCTAGAAAATTAATATGTAAGAACTCTAATAAGTACGAAGGAAAAGGAATATCATACTGCACCATATGTGATGGAGCCTTATATAAGAATAAAACTGTAATAGTTTTAGGTGGGGGTAATACTGCTATGGAGTCTGCTAAATATATGAGTAATATTGCAAATAAGATATACATAGTTAATAGATCACCTTTAAGAGCAGATTTAAAAGAACAAGAAATAATTAAAGATGAAAAAGTAGAAGTTATATTAAATACTGCTATAAAAGAGGTAATAGGTGATGAAAATCATATTACAGAAGTTATTTTAAATGATGATAGAAAAATAAAGGCTGATGCTATATTTGTATGCATAGGAAAAGAATTATCCGGTGCATATTATCAAAACTTAAATATTAAAACAGATAATTTAGGAATAATAGTGGATAAAGATATGAAAACAAGTAATTCATCTATTTATGCGGCAGGAGATGTTATAAGCAAAAGTTTATATCAAGTTGTAACAGCAACTGGTGAAGGTGCACTTGCAGCAAGTTCTATAATTAAGAGTTTGAAAAAATAAAAGTCTAATATGAGAAATTTAGACTTTTTTATATAAATAAATTATTAAAAACACCTGGATATGTTGAAAAAGAAATCTTTATCTGATATAATCATACTAGTTAAGGATGGTGGTAAGATGACATTCTCAAGTAAAATAAAAAAAGAAATAAGTACAACAGAATGTACTAGGGCTGAGTATTTATCAGAGTTATCTGGTATCATTAGAACTAGTGCAGAAATCAAAATATATAACATAAAGATACAAACAGAAAACAAATTTGTTGCAAACCGTATTTTTGGACTTTTTAAAATTTTATATGATATTAATCTTAATATATCTCTAAGAAAAAATTATAACTTTAAGAAAAACGAAATATACGTTCTTGAACTTAAAAAAGACACATTAAAAGTGCTTAGAGATTTAGGAATAGTAAGTGAAAAAAATGAGCTTCTTAGAATACCTAGCGAGTCTTTATTATCAGATGAAGAATTAAGAAGGGCATATTTAAGGGGAGTATTTTTAGTATCAGGAAGTTTAAATGATCCAAAAACTTCAAGATATCATTTGGAATTTTTAATAAATGATACAGAGTATGCTAATTTTTTAAATAAACTTTTAAATGACAACAACTTAAATAGTAAGATACTTCATCGTAAAAAAGGTTACATGATATACATAAAAGAAGCTGAAAAAATAAGCGATTTTCTAAGACTTATAAGAGCATATAACGGAGTTATGTACTATGAAGAAATAAGGGTATACCGTGAAAAGATAAATATGACTAACCGTATTAATAATTGTGAGCAGGCAAACGTAGAAAAGATGGTTGCAACGTCAAATAAACTTATTAAAGAAATAAATTATATAAAAGAAAAAGATATGTTTGATTTACTTGATGACAAGATAAAGGAAAGTGCTGAGTACAGAATTAGATATCCAGAAACATCCCTTTTGGAATTAAGTAAAATAATAACTTTAGAGACAAATTCTAACGTAAGTAAATCTTGTTTAAATCATAGATTTAGAAAGATAAAAGAGTTTGCAGAAAAGATACGTAATCAAAATTAAATTTAAATAAGTCTTTAAAAAATATCATTTATTTGATAGAATGGTATTGTTAAAGATAATAAAAAATAAGAAAGAAGTGAGGCAAGTGGGAAGAGTAATAGCATTAGTAAATCAAAAAGGTGGTGTAGGTAAAACCACTACAAGTATTAATTTAGCAGCTTCACTAGGGGTTCAGAATAAAAAAGTATTACTTATTGACTTAGATCCACAAGGAAATGCATCAACTGGTGTTGGTATAAATAAAGGTGATGTTGATAAGAGCATATATGATTTATTATTAGGTAGATGTACTACCAATCAAGCAATTATTAAAACAAATTTTAAGAACTTAAGCATAATACCTGCAACAATTAATTTAGCAGGTGCAGATATTGAATTAATTGAAAAGGCAAAGCAAGATTCATCGTTTCAAAAGAACATGCAGCTTCGTCTAGCACTTGATCCAATAAGAAATTTATATGATTTTATTATAATTGATTGTCCACCATCTTTAGGACTTTTAACAACGAATGCACTTACGGCATCAAATTCCGTATTAATTCCAGTTCAATGTGAGTTCTTCGCATTAGAGGGAATTATGCAATTATTAAATTCAATAATGCTTGCACAAAAGAAGTTAAATCCAGGACTAGAAATAGAGGGAGTACTTTTAACAATGCTTGATTCTAGAACTAACTTAGGATTAGAAGTAGTAGAGGAAATAAGAGGTTTCTTTAAGGAAAGAGTATATAATACTTTAATTCCTAGATTAATAAGATTGACTGAGGCACCAAGTCATGGCAAACCTATTGTTGCATATGATCCAATGAGTCGTGGTACTGAAGCATACCTTAATTTAGCAAAGGAGGTAATCGAACAAGATGAAAGAAGAAACAAACAGTAAAAGAAGAGCACTTGGAATGGGGTTAGAACAATTATTTAACTCAGAAATGCTTGATTTTGACCAAGTGGAAGAAAAAATAGTAGAAGAAACACCAAAGGACGAAATAGTAGAAATACCTATTAATGAGCTTATGAGTAATCCTTATCAGCCAAGAAAAGTATTTGATGAAGAAGCTTTAAAAGAACTTTCTGAATCAATAAAAGAACATGGTGTATTTCAACCTATTATAGTTAAAAAATCAGTTAAAGGATATAACATAATTGCAGGTGAAAGAAGAACTAAAGCGTCAGAACTTGCTGGTTTAAAAACTGTGCCTGCAATAGTAAGAGATTTTTCTGATGAAGAAATGATGCAAGTTGCATTACTAGAAAACTTACAAAGAGAAGATTTATCTGCAATAGAAGAGGCTAAAGCATATAAATCAATAATAGAATCACTTAGATTAACTCAAGATGAATTAGCTAAAAGGCTTGGTAAATCAAGAAGTCATATAACTAACATGCTTGGATTACTTAGGTTACCTTTAAGTGTTCAAGATATGGTTTTATATGGAAAAATTTCAATGGGACACGCAAGGGTGTTAAGTAAATTAGAAAATAGTGAACAAATAGAAGATCTTGCAAACAAAGTTATAAGTGAAAACCTAAGTGTAAGAGATTTAGAAGTTTTAACAAATGAAAGCTCATATGTAAGATCTACTCCATCATCAAAACCTAGAAAATCTAAAGAATACAAATACGTAGAAGATGCAATGAAGGAAAAACTTGGAACTAAAGTAGCAATATCAGGAAACAAAATAAAGATTTCATTTGTTACCAAAGAAGATTTAAATCGTATATTAGAAATCTTAAACATAGAAGTAGAATAGGAGAACAATTATGAAAATCTTTGGATTAACAATCGCAAAAGAAATATATATGACAGTAATTATAATAGCAGTAGCATTCTTTTTAGAGAAAGTTTTAAAAATGATGGTAAAAAAGACATTTAATCCATCTAAAAAACATAAAAAATTTGACTCAAGAAGGGTAAGTACCATAAGAAGTTTGCTTTGCAGTATAATTAAGTATGCTATTTGGATATTTGCAATACTTTCTTTATTAAGCGTTTACGGAGTAAATACAGCAGCCTTAGTAACAGGACTTGGAGTTGCAAGTTTAGTTATTGGTTTAGCATTTCAAGATATCTTAAAGGATGTTTTAGCAGGAACTTCAATTCTTTTTGAAAACTGGTACGCAGTAGGAGATTTAGTTAAGATAGATTCATTTACTGGAACAGTATTATCAGTGGGACTTAAGTCTACTAGAATACAAGCTTATAGCGGTGAAATAAAAATAATACCAAACAGAAACATAAATGAAGTAATTAACTATAGCTTAGATAAAACTCTTGCAGTAGTTGACTTATCAGTATCTTATGAGTCTAACTTAGATAAAGTAGAAAAGATACTTAAACTTACATGTGCAAACTTGAAGGAAAAAATGCCTTTATTAACAGAAGAACCTGAAGTTTTGGGTGTTGAAAATTTAGGTGATTCATCAGTTGTATTTAGAATAGTAGGTAAATGCAAACCAACAAAACATTTTCTTGTTCAAAGACAAATGAGAAAAGAACTTAAAAATGTTATGGATAAAAATGGAATTAAAATACCATATCCACAAATAGAGGTTCACAATGAAAAATAATTATGGATTAAATAGTATAGTTCAAATGAAAAAGATGCATCCTTGTGGTTGTGATACATTTAAGGTAATAAGAGTTGGTGTTGATATAAAAATAGAATGCACTAACTGCGGAAGAACAATAATGCTACCTAGGGTAGAATTTAATAAAAAGATTAAAAAGGTATTAACGGAGGCGATAGAATGATAAATCCTAAGAAATTAAAAAGATCATCTCATCCAGTCATGTTCTTTATTTATATGTCTTTGTTGGTTGTTATTGTAAGTGCCATAGCAAGTGCTTTAAACTTTCAAGTGACATATGATCAATTAACTACAATAGCAGGAGAAGTTGAATCTAAAACAACGGCTGTAAACTCACTACTTAGCCTAGATGGGATAAAGTTTATTATGACATCTGCTTATGATAATTTAATTAACTTTGTTCCGTTTGGTTCAATGTTAATAGCATCAATAGCTTTTGGTATAGCTCTTAAGTCTGGATTTTTAAAATCTTTATGTAATAAATTGAATAAAAAAATTCCAAAATTTTTGATAATATTCGTATTTTCTTTGATTTGTATATTAGCGAGTGTTGATAATAATTTTGGATATGTTTTATTACTTCCATTTGGAGCAGTTCTATTTATGTCTATGAATAGAAATCCGATAGGAGGTCTTGCTCTTTCATTTGCATCAATAGCGGCAGGACATGGGGCAGGTTTATTTATAACGGCACTTGATTATAATTTAACTAGTTATACTGAGGCATCTGCAAAATTGATGGATACAGAGTATAGTGTATTACAAAGTAGCAACCTAATATTTATAATAGTTGCAGCATTGTTTATTGCAGCAATATGTACGTTTATAACAGAAAAGATAGTATCTAGAAAATTGGGTAGAAATCAATTAGAAGAAGATGAGGAATTAGTACTTGAAGAATCAAAAGAAAATAAAGGTCTTATTGCTTCTTTAATTGCAACAATAATATGTTTAATTCCTATTATATTAATGTTAATACCAGTAAGTGGTAATAGCTTCTTAGGTTTATTATTAGATAAATCACAAGATGTATATTCTAAGATGTTATTTTCATCAGATGCACTTTTGATGACTAACATGGTAGGTATAATTTCATTTTTATTTGCACTTCAAGGCTTTGTTTTTGGAGTAGTAGCAGGAACAATAAAGAAAATTAGAGATATGGTTAATTTCTCTACTGATTATTTAAAAACAGTAGGGGGAATATTTGTATTAATATTTTTTGCAGCACAATTAAATGCACTTGTTACAGAGTCAAATATCGGTGTTGTTGTAACAGGTTGGCTATCTAATCTTATTGCAACATCTAACTTCTCATTTATACCACTTGTACTTTTAATATTTGTATTTGCTGGTGTATCTAACATATTATTACCTGGTTCAATAGCAAAATGGGCTATTTTAGCACCTAACATAATGCCAACTGTTATGAAAGCTAATATAACACCAGAATTTGCTCAATTAGTGTTTAGAGCAGGTGAATCAGCAACAAACGTAATAACTCCATTATTTACTTATTTTGTAATATTTATTGGATTTATTGAAGTATTTACTAAAAATAAGAATGAATTTAGTATAAAAGGATGTTATAGAGCAGTACTTCCATACTTCTTAGCAATAGGCTTAGTATGGTTACTTATGATTATATGTTGGTATGTAATAGGATTACCAATAGGACCTGGCGTATATCCTGGATTATAAAGTAAAGATTTTAACTCTTTACTTTTTTCTTTACATAGAAAACTTATTTTATTTGAATAAATGTTTAAATTATATATAATTAAAAGTAGGAAGGTGCATATTATGAATAACAATAGTTACAATTTTGATAATGCTAAAAAAGAAAATAATCCTTTAGAATTTAAAAGACAGGCTATAAGTTATGCGTTAGAAGAGTTAAAAAACAAACGTTTAATAAACGATGATGAAGCAAAGAAACTACAAGAATTATACGAAAAAGATAGTAGAGATATAAAAGAAATATTTTATGAAATAAAAAATTTAACCAGGGAAGAAATAGAAAAGAAATTAACTAAAGCAAAGGCCCAAAAGGCACCACAAGAAAACAAAATATCAATTGATAACGTGGATGATTTTCAAAATCAAATGAAAACTAAGGATTTAATAAAAATTCACTATCCATATCCATCAGATGAAGTTAAAGTTGTAGAAAATTATTCTGGAAAAAGTGCAAAAGAACTTTTTGAAGCTGCTAAAGATAAAGATGGACTAGTAAGCGTAGATGGATTTGTAAGTTCGGTAGATGTTTCAAAAGATTATATAGAGCCTGATAGAATAGAAGTTAAACTTCATAATGTAACTGATATTGCAAGAAGAGGAGAGTTTTCTAAATTAACATATAAAGAAAAAGAATGTGTTATTGGACTTGTTAGCTCTATTATAAATGAACTTGCAAAACAAGGTAATGTTTCAAAAGAAGAACTAAGTAAGATGCCGGTTGATAGATTAGTTATTATGCTTAATAAAAATATATTTATATCTCCAGAAGAAAACATTGTTATTTTATGTACAGAAAATGAGCCTACTAAAGATGAAATAATGGCTGTTACTAAGAATTCTGATGGAAAATATGAACTTGAAAATTTAAAAATAGATAATAAAGAAAAAGAAATAGGTGGTCAAGCAGGCGATGATGTTCAAAAAGAAAATGATAATAAAGAAAATGAAAACAAATTAGAAAATGAAAACGAAAAGGGTACATCAATGAGAAAAAAAGCACCTTGGGAAAGAAGAAAGGCTTCATAAAAGATGAGTAATCATCTTTTTTTCTTGATTATACAAACAACTTGTGATAGTATAATACGCATATTTTATTTAGAGGTGAAAAAATGAGAGACAATATGTTAGAAGAAAAGAAAAAGGAAATAATAAATCGTATAAATTTAGATTTAGGATTGGTGTTATCTTACGGAACTTCAAGTGACATAGTTCCATCAGGAGCGTTTGTTGCAACTGATGTTGTTTCAGGTTATGAGTCTATTTTAAAAATAAAATTTGAAAGAGTTGATGACAACTTGAATGATTATATTTATATACCAATTGATAATATAACAAAATTATATGATAAATCTAATTCTTTATTATCAGAAATATTTGATAAAGATAAAATAAAATATGCTAATCAAATTTTATCTGGCTTTGTAAATGTTTACAATGGAAAATTAAAGGGTTATGGAGATTTTGCTCAATATTCCTTGGAAGAGATGGGTGCAACATACGTAAGAAACGGTGAGCTTGCATCAAATAATTATAGTGTTGTTCCATTTAATTATGGATATACAAAAAAATTGGTAAAAACTATGTATAGTGATGCAGAAAAGTCTTCACAAAAAGAAACCACATCTCACCAAAATACTATGTAAGATAAAACTTAATTGTTTTATCTTTTAATTTACATATTTATTTCTAAATGTTATAATACAGAGTACAAAGGATGTGATTTTATGCCACTTCGAGCAGGTATAGTAGGACTACCTAACGTAGGAAAATCTACTTTATTTAACGCAATTACAAAGAAAAATATTTTAGCAGCTAACTATCCGTTTGCAACCATAGAACCAAACGTTGGAATGGTAACTGTACCAGATGAAAGATTAGACTTTTTAAATGAGTTAATAGAACCTAAAAGCTTAGTTCCAACAACGTTTGAATTTACTGATATTGCAGGATTAGTTAAGGGAGCGTCTCATGGTGAAGGTCTTGGAAATAAGTTTTTATCACATATAAGGGAAGTAGATGCAATAGTAGAAGTTGTAAGATGCTTTGATGATTCAAACATAACTCACGTAGAAGGCGGTGCAAATCCTCTTCGTGATACGGAGATAATTGATGTTGAATTTATTTTCTGTGATTTAGAAGTTGTTGATACAAGATTAGGAAAAATAGAAAAAAAAGCAGTATCAACAAAAGATAAAGATGCTTTAAAAGAAGTAGAACTCTTAAAAAGAATAAAAGAAGCATTAGAAAATAATATTCCTGCTAGAAAACTAGAATATACTGAAGATGATTTAAAAATTTTAAAAGCTTTTAATTTACTTACTATGAAGCCTATTATTTACGTTGCAAATATAAAAGAAGATGAAATAGGAAAAGAAAATAGTTATGTAAAAGATTTAAAAGATCATGCAAATAAGGATAATGCAGAGGTAATTGTTTTATGTGCAAAAATAGAAGAAGAATTAAGTGGTTTTGAAGATGAAGAAAAAAAGGCGTTTTTAAATGATTTAGGAATAGAAGAAAGTGGTCTTGATAAATTAATTAGGGCATCTTATCACTTATTAGGACTTCAAACATATTTTACTGCTGGACCTAAAGAAGTTAGGGCTTGGACCTTTAAAAAAGGTATGAAAGCTCCAGCTTGTGCAGGAATTATCCATAGTGATTTTGAAAAAGGCTTTATAAGAGCTGAAGTAATATCTTTTGATGATTATAAAAAGTACAAAGGTGAAAAAGGTGCAAAAGAAGCAGGTAAATTAAGGAGTGAAGGAAAAGAATACGTTATGCAAGATGGAGATGTTTGCTTGTTTAGGTTTAATAACTAAAATAGACGAATATAATTTATAAAAGAAGGTTTACAATAATCTTCTTTTTTGTTATAATACAAGGCGAGTAATGAAATTGCTCTCTTGTCTTTCACAAAAGGATGAAAGACCGATAAGACCAGAAGAGGAGGAAAATAAAATGAAATACGAAATCATGTTCATTGTTAAACCAAACCTTGAAGAAGCAGCTACTAAAGAAGTTGCTAAAAAGTTTGAAAAAGTTTTAACAGATAACGGAGCTAAAGTAACATCTTTAAAAGACTTAGGTCAAAAAGAATTAGCTTATGAAATAAACGGTCATAAAACTGGTTATTATTTCTTAATTAATTTAGAAGCTAATGACGCAAAAGCTATTAACGAATTTGATCGTTTAGCTTTAATAAGCGAAGATGTAATACGTCATTTAATAGTAAAAGAAGACTAAAAAAGAAAGCTGAGGAAACAAAATGAATAAAGCATTTTTAATCGGAAGACTAACTAGGGATCCAGAATTAAGATATTCATCTAGTAATGCTGCAATAGCAAATTTTTCTATCGCAATAGATAGACAATATACTAATGGACAAGGCCAAAGAGAAACAGATTTTATTAATATAGTAGCTTTCCAAAAACAAGCTGAAAATATTAAAAAATACGTTGGTAAAGGTTCTTTAGTTGCAGTAGACGGAAGAATACAAACAAGAAATTATGAAGATAAAGATGGAAAACGTGTTTATGTTACAGAAGTAGTAGCAGACCGTGTTCAATTCCTTGATTCAAGAAATTCTGGTAATACCATTTCAAATAGTACAGGTGATGATAATGTTTCACCTGCTGATTTCCAAACAGATAAGCCTATCCAAGGTACAAAGGAAACTAATGTTTCTGATGATGTTTTTGCAGATTTTGGTAGTAGTATTGAAATATCAGATGACGATATAGCATTCTAATAAAATATTAATAAGGAGGAATTAACAATGGCAGAATTTTATAGAAAGAAAAAGAAAATTTGTCAAATGTGTGCTGGTAAAAGCGTAGATTATAAAGATCCTGAAATTTTAAGAAAATATATAAATGAAAAGGGTAAAATTTTACCAAGAAGAGTAACAGGAGCTTGCTCTAAGCACCAAAGACATATTGCACAACAAGTAAAAAGAGCTAGAATGATAGCATTACTTCCATTTACAAAGTAATTAATAGAAAGTATACTTTATGTATGCTTTCTTTTCTTTTAAATAATTAATAAGTATGTTATAATAAATACGCAAGATTAATTAGAAAGGCAGGACTAATTATGAAAGTTATATTTATAAAAGATGTTAAAGGCCAAGGAAAGGCTGGAGATATAAAAGAAGTAAAAGATGGGTATGGAGAAAATTTTCTTATAAAAAATGGATATGCAGTTGCATATACCAAAAGAAGTAGAGAAATATTAGACATAAATAATAAAAATAAAGCTTTAGAAGAACAAGCTGAAATAAAAAGATGTGAAAAAATAAAAAAAGAATTAAAAGACAGGGTTTTAACGTTTAAGGTTAAAACTGGTAAACAAGACCAAGTATTTGGTACTATTTCAACAAAACAAATAGCTAATGAATTAGAAAAAATAGGATATAAAATAGATAAGAAAAAAATAGTACTTGATGATGCAATTAGTTCTTTAGGTTATCATGAGGTAAAGATAAATTTACATAAGAATGTTATTGGAATCGTAACGGTAGAACTTATAAAGTAAAGGAAGTGATAAAATGGCAGAGAGAAATATACCACAATCTAAAGAGGCAGAAAAAGCTGTGTTAGGCTCTGCTTTTTTATCTAAAACGGCGCTTCAAAAAATATGTGATGAGTTATCACCTGAACATTTTTATAGTGAAGCAAATGCAAAAATCTTTGAGACGTTACAAGAATTAAATGATGAAGATAAACCTATTGATATAACGATAGTTACTAATAAATTAAGTGAAAAGAAAATATTAAGCCAGGTTGGTAACGTTGAATATTTATCAGAGATAATAGATTCTGTACCTAGTGCATCAAATGTTGAGTATTACATAAACATTGTAAAAGAAAAGATGATAGGAAGAAAAATCATAGAAACTGCAACAGATATTGCAAATGATGCTTATGCATCCGAAGATTCTATATATGATGTTTTAGAAAATGCTGAAATGAAGATGCTTAGAATAGGTAATATGCGTAAGACATCAGAATTTCAAAGAATTCAAGATGTTGCTTATAGAGCTCAAGAAAACCTAGAAAAATTAGCAGAACAAGGTTCAGAGATAACTGGTCTTGCAACTGGTTTTTCTGAGTTTGATAAATTAACTGCAGGTCTTCAGCCAAGTCAGTTTATTATAATTGCTGCTCGTCCAGCAATGGGTAAAACAGCGTTTGCACTTAACTTAGCAACTTATGCTGCAACACATAGCAATAAGTCAGTTGCAATATTTAACTTAGAAATGAGCGCAGAACAACTTGCAAACAGAATATTACAATCATTAGGACAAATAGATGGTGGTAAAATGCGTACAGGACGCTTAGAGCATAATGACTGGAAAAGATTAAATGAAGCAATTAGCCAACTATCAGATACAAATTTATTCTTAGATGATACACCTGGCATAACAATAGGTGAAATAAGAAGTAAATGTAGAAGACTTGCTAATTCTGATAAGGGATTAGGGCTTGTTGTAATAGATTACTTACAGTTAATAACTGGTCCTTCTAAATCAGCTGGAAACAGACAACAAGAAGTATCTGATATATCACGTAATTTAAAAACAATGGCTCTAGAGCTTGGAATTCCGGTAATAGCATTAGCGCAGCTTTCTCGTGCGGTTGAACAAAGAGAAGATAAAAGACCAATAATGAGTGATTTGCGTGAATCAGGTTCAATAGAACAGGATGCCGATATAGTATCATTCTTATATAGAGATGATTATTATAATAAAGAAGCAAGACGTGATGATAATGCAAGTATTAGTGAATTTATAATTGGTAAGAACAGAAGTGGTCCTACTACAACTGTTGAGTTATTATTTAAAAAGGATACTTCAACATTTGTTAATTTCCAAAGAGAAAGTGGTGAATAAATATGATGAAAGTAATAAAAACGGGGTTAGTTTATTTAGCGGCAGTATTAGTTTCAGTACTAATTGTTATGTTTGTTAATTTAGCACATAGATATCAATTAGAACCAAAAGAGGTATATAAAGTATACTTAGACGGTAAGGTAGTTGGTAACGTTAAAGATAAAGAAGAATTAGAAGATTATATAAATGATGAACAAAAAGAACTAAAAGAAAAATATGACGTTGATAAAGTATATATACCAGAAGGTGTTGATATACAAAAATGTACAACGTATCAAAAGGATTTATTAACAGCAAAACAAGTAAATAACATAATTAAAAAAGAAAAACCATTTACTGTTGAGGGATATAAGATAACTATAAAAGGTGATTCTGGTACTATAGTTAAAAATGAAGAAGAACAAAAAGGTAAAGGGAATATAACTATATATGTTTTAGATAAAAAAATATTTGATAAAGCTCTTAAATCAGTAGTTAAGGCCTTTGTAAGTAAAGAAGATTTAAAGAATTATGAAAATGATACACAGCCTGAAATAAAAGAAACAGGTAGTTTAATAGAGGATATATATATAGATCAAAACATAACTATTAAACACGGATATATTTCAACTGATGAAAATATTTTTACGGATGAAAAAACGCTTACTAAGTATTTAATGTTTGGAGAAGTTAAAGAAGATCAATATTACACTGTGCAAGAAGGAGATACAATTGATTCAATTGCGTATAAAAATAAACTAGCAACCGAAGAATTTTTAATTGTTAATCCTGAATTTACGAGTGCTAACAACATATTGTCAGTAGGACAACAAGTAAAGGTAGGATTAATCAATCCAATTGTTGACGTAGTAGTTGAAACACATAACGTAATGGATCAAGAAAGTAAGTTTAAGACTGTACAGGAAGATGATTCATCGCTAGATTATGGAACTGAAAAAGTAGTAACCGAAGGACAAAATGGTGTTGATAGATTAACTACTAAGATAAAGAGCGTAAATGGTGAAACTAATAACGTTGTAATAGTAAGTTCTGAAACAATTACACCATCGGTTGATAAGGTTGTTAAAGTAGGAACTAAGACATCTCCATCTTATGCAGGTGGTGGTACGGCACCAATTATGTCAGGCTCTTGGGCTTGGCCAACAATATCACAGTATTATATTTCAAGTCACTTTGGATATCGTTGGGGTAAAATTCACGAAGCTCTAGATATAGCAGGTAGTGGTGAAGGCTCACCAATTTATGCAGCAGGATCTGGTACGGTTGTTGCTTCTTTACAAAAAGGAAGCTTAGGTAACTACGTTACTATTAATCACGGAAATGGATATTATACGTTATATGGTCATATGCATTCGAGATTAGTAGTAGAAGGTCAAACTGTTCAAAAAGGCCAACAAATAGGTACAATGGGACATACTGGTTTTGCAACTGGTACTCACTTACACTTTGGTTTATATAGAAATGGATTACCATATAGAGATGGTATTCCAACGGATCCAATGGTACTTTATAAATAATGAAAGCAGCAGTTTTATCAAGTGGAAGTCGCGGTAATAGTGTATTAATACAAACTGATAACACCAAGATCTTAATTGACCTTGGTGTTACTAAATCATTTGCAGAAGAAAAGTTAAAAGAATTAGGAGTGGATCCAAACGAAATAAAAGCAATATTAATAACACACACCCACGTGGACCACGTTCAAGGATTAAAGGTATTCCTAAAAAAATATCATCCAAAGTTATACGTAAATAAAATAATACTTGCTCTTTTAAGAGAGTACATTGATGACTTTGATTATGTTTTATATGATACCCCTTCATTTGATATTGATGATATAACGGTAGATGTCATAAAAACGTCTCACGATGTTAAGGGGTCAGTTGGATTCATAATTAAAAACAAGGATAAATCTCTTGTTTATATAACTGATACCGGATATATAAATAATAGATATTTTGAAAAGCTAAGTAATCATAATTTATATATAATGGAAAGTAATCATGACATAGAAATGCTTATGAATGGTAGGTATCCATTTCATCTAAAAAAAAGAATATTAAGTGACAAGGGGCACCTTTCTAATAGTGATTGTGCATATTATTTATCTGAATTTATCGGGGATAAAACAAATACAATTATTTTAGCCCACTTAAGTGATGATAATAATACGTATGAACTTGCACTTAGTACAGTAAAAAATGTTTTAGAAAGTAAAAATAAGAAGGTTAAAAACATACTTATTGCAAAACAAAAACAAAGAACGGAAATGATAGAAGTATGATAAAAATAATATGTGTTGGTAAAATAAAGGAAAAGTATTTAAGAGATGCTATAAAGGAATATCAAAAAAGATTATCTAAATATATAAAGTTAGAGATAATAGAATTGCCTGATTATAATTACGATACTGTAAAAACAAAAATAGAAGAAGGTAAAAACATATTATCTAAAATAACTGATAAAGATTTTGTAGTTACATTAGAAATAAATGGAAAAGAACTTGATTCTATTAATTTATCTAGTTTTATAGATAAAAATATTTCAAGGAACATAACCTTTGTAATAGGTGGGTCAAACGGTCTATCAGATGATGTTTTGAAAAGATCTGATTATTCCTTATCTTTTTCAAAGTTAACGTTTCCACACCAACTATTTAGAATATTATTGTTAGAACAAATATATCGTTCGTTTAAAATAATAAATAATGAAAGCTACCACAAATAGAGTCATTATTTGTTATTTTTTTTATTTATGATATAATAAAAGCAATTTGAAAGAGGGTTTGATTACTTTGAAAATAGCAACTTATAATGTTAAAAATAAAACCGCTAATAAAATTCTAAAAGGTCATGCATCATTGACGAATTCTTTTTTAATGAATTTTGAAATTATAAAAAGTGCAAATCCCGATGTTATAGGATTACAGGAAGTTACTAAAGAAGAGTATTCTATGTTAAGAAAACAGTTTGAAAGAACATATAACATATATGGTGAATTTAGAGGAAGTTTTGGTGTAACAAATGAGGCTTGTCCTATAATGATTAAAAAACAAAATATAAATGTTTTAGATTATAAAACTTTTTCTCTTTCTGATGATATTATGAAACTTGGAAATAAGTATAAAGGTTCATTATTTCCAAGAATTGCAACTTATATAAGATTAATGGATGGAAAATATGAATATAGTATAATAAATGTGCACGTTGATAACGTTAAAAAAATCCAAAATAAAACTTTCGAAAAAAATGGATCACTTCAGCAAATACTAGATTTATCTTGTGATGGCAGTCATATAATCGTTGGGGATATGAATACTGAAATAAAAAATGGATTGAAAGATTTTTGCTTAAGAAATTCATTATCAGATGCAGCATTACCACTAGGTAATACTTATAAACCACTTAATTTGGCTTTAGATCATATTTTATATAGTGATTCTGATTTAAGTGTAAATGAAGTTAAAGCTTATGAGAATGCTGGAAGTGATCATTCACTTATATTAGCTAATATGTCGAGAAGATGAGGTGATTTATATGTTTCATAATAGCTGGGATATTGTATTAAAAGATGAAATGGAAAAACAATATTTTAAATATATAAAGGAATTTGTCAAAGAAGAAAGGTTATCTAAAACTATTTATCCACCTGCGAAAGATTTGTTTAACGCATTTAAATTAACTGATTTTAATGATATAAAAGTAGTTATTTTAGGACAAGATCCATATCATGGAGAAAATGAAGCTATGGGACTTTCTTTTTCTGTTAGAAGGGGAGTTAGGACGCCTCCTTCACTTAGGAATATTTTTAAAGAATTAAAAAATGATTTAAACATTGATAGATGTGATACTGATTTATCTGATTGGGCAAAGCAAGGTGTATTTTTACTTAATACCGTATTAACCGTTGAAAAAGATAAGGCTAATTCACATAAAGAAATAGGCTGGGAGATATTTACTGATTATGTTATAAAAGAAATCAACGATAAACTAAATAATGTTGTATTTATTTTGTGGGGAAGACAAGCAAGGGATAAAAAAAGAATTATTACTAATCCTAATAACTATATAATAGAATCAGCTCATCCTTCACCCCTTTCTGCTTATAATGGATTTTTTGGCAGTAAACCATTTTCTAAAGCTAATAATTATTTAAAAGCACATAACAAAAAAGAGATTAATTGGTAATCTCTTTTTAATATTTAAAATCATTATAATCATTATCAGAACTATTTTTGCTATCAAAAAATAATTTTTCTTTTCTTCCCTTTAAAAGACTTATTATGCATACGGGGAAGCATTTAATTACTTTGTTGTATTTGCTAGCGTTATCATTATAGTAATCTTTATATGCACTAAGTAAATCTTCTGTTTCTGCTAACATAAAGGCTATCTTTTTAAAGTCATCACTTTTTTGTAATTCTTCATATTTATCTTTTATCAAGTAAAATTCGTTCATGTATACTAGTAATTTTCTGTCTAGTTCCATCATACTTATTTCTTTATCATTTAGTTCATCAAAATTTATATATACTTCTTTTTTTGTCTTGGTAATTTCTTTTATTACATCTTCAGAATCTTTTAACAATTCTTTTCTTTTTAATAAGGTGCTATTTATTTTTTCTTCCACGTTAGCTAACTTAACGGATAAAAAGTTTATTTTATCTTTATAAATGCTAACTATTAGTAGAATTAAACTAATTATTAAAACTGTGATTACAATTAACATTTTATCTACCTCTATTCTAATTAGAATTATAGCAAAAGTAGATGATATTTACAAGATTAATCTTTTAGTTTGCTAAGTAGAATTCTGGACTATAATTTATTTTTTCTTCAAAATCAACATAGTTTAAATATATCATAAGAAGTAGGTACCATCTTCCCGTCTTGGGGTCACTAACTATTATGTGATCACGTCCAGCAGCTTCTATAATACCAGTAAATGTTTTATCTCTCCATTCTACTGAGTCTGGAAATGACATATAAAATGTTGCAAGTTTGCCTTTATTAAGCCTTAATATGTTTTCTATGTATGACTGTTCTATGTCTAACATATTGTTAGTAGCGCTAATTTGAGCAAGATTGTTATTACTTTGATTTGCTGTAGTTATGCTAGGTTGCGATGCAACTGATTTCATACTGTTCATTTGAACTCCATTTAAATTAGCATTTGGAAAGCTAGGATTTGGATAATAATTTGTATTCATAATTTAAAATCTCCTTTTTTAATAATTCATTTAAATATATGATTGAACTAAATTAATTATACATGTTATAATTAACCTGTAAGGAGATGTAATAAATATGAAAGTAAATATAGGTGTGTCTGCAAGACATGTACACGTAACCAAAGAAGATGTTAAAATATTATTTGGGGAAGACTATGAATTAACTAAAAAGGTAGATTTATCACAACCTGGGCAATATGCTTGTAATGAGCAAGTTACGCTAGAAGGCGCAAAGGGAAAAATAGAAAGAGTAAGAATACTAGGACCTGAAAGAGGAGAAACTCAAGTTGAAATATCAAAAACTGACTCATTTGCACTTGGAGTAAAGCCTCCTGTTAGAAACTCTGGTGATTTAGATGGTGCAGCAGAAATAACAATTATAGGCCCAAAAGGAAAGATTACTAAAAATGCTGCTATAATAGCAGCAAGACATGTACATGCAACAAAAGAAGATGCTAAAAAGTATGGATTTGAAGGAAAAGAATTTGTAAGTATTGTAGTAAAAGGAGAAAAGCCGGGAATACTAGAAAACGTATATGTAAGAATAAGTGATAAGTTTTCTTATGAGGTTCACTTAGACACTGATGATGCTAATGCATTCTTAATTAAAAATGGTGATGAAGCAGAATTAATAGTAAAATAAAAAAGGGATGATAAGGATGAAATATCAATTTAAAACGGGTATTGATAGTAAAGAATATGATAAATTTGTAAGGAATTTTCCTTCTACATCATTTATGCAAACGCCCGCTTGGAGTCTTGTTAAAACAGCGTGGGATAATGATTATGTTGGACTATATTCTGATAAAAAGCTGGTATGCGGAGCAATGATATTAAAAAGGAACCTATTTTTAGGTAAGAAATTATTTTACATACCAAGGGGATTTGTTACATCATATGATAATGATGAAGCTCTAAAAATATTTGTTAAAGAATTAAAAAATTATGCCAAGAAAAATGGTGCAATAGATATAAAAATTGATCCATTTATTTGTTTTAGTGAAGATAATATCCAAAACATAAAGAAAAATAAGGGAATAGAGGTAAGGAAAACTTTTACTTTAGATACTGATAAAATAGTTAAAAAGTTAGAAAATTTAGGCTTTGTTCATGGTGGATTTAAAAAGGAAGTAAACGCATATATCCAGCCAAGATATACGATGGCTATTTCTCTTAAGGATAAAGATGGTAACTTTTATGAAAAAGAAGAACTTAGAAGAACGTTTCCTAAAAATACAAGAAATTATATAGGAAAGTATCATGAGGATAGAGGAGTTTACTTTAGTTATTCTACAAATAAAGAAGATGTTAAGGATTTAATAAGTGTTTTAAATTGCACGGAAGAAAGACAGCATATAGCACTTAGAAGTGAAAAATATTTTAAAAAGCTAATGGATGCTTTTCCAGATAACGCTGTTTTATTCTTTGCAAGGGTTGATATTGATAAATATATTAAGTTTCTTGAAAATGATATGAAAGAACATGAAAATAAAAAAGAATTTTGTTTAAAGCAAATAAAAGAAGCAGAAGAAATAAAAAAAGAATATGGTAATAATCCACTTGCAGGAGCAACTATAGTTATGATGCCAACTTGTAAATCTGGAATAAAAACTGCATCATTCTTATACGCTGGAACAAACACAAAAATCTTACCATCTCTTAAAATAACTAATGGCCTTATGTTTTACAGGTTATGTTATTGTTTAGATAAGTCTTGTGATTATTGTGATTTAGGTGGTATAGATGGATCACTTGAAGATCATTTATCAACATTTAAATCTAAGTTTAATCCAAACGTACTTGAACTTGTTGGAGAATATGATTTAATAATTAATAAATTTTGGTATAAAGTATTTAACATGCTTATGAGTATTCGTAAATTTATAAGATCAAAGAGATAGCGGAAAGCTATCCTTTTTAAATGCGAAAAATTGTCATCTTTTGTCGTTTTTATTTAACTTTGTAAAATTTTGTGATACAATACATTTCATTAATTATGAAAGGAAAAATTCAAAATGACAGAAATGCAATTATGGACATTACTTATGGAACAAAAAATAGATGTTAATACATACAATGATTGGATTGTAAGAATAAAGGCTAAAGAAAGAATGCAAACTAAACCTAATACAAAGGGCTATTCTAAAGTAATATCTAGAAAAAGAAACTTTTAATTGGTTTCTTTTTATTATATAATAGTTTCAGTTTGGAGTGATTTTATGTTTAAAATAGGAAATGTAGAAATAAAAAACAGAGTTGTTTTAGCACCTATGGCTGGTGTTTGTAATAGTGCTTTTAGAAGAATAATAAAAGAAATGGGAGCAGGTCTTTTATATGCTGAGATGGTAAGTGATAAAGCCCTTGTTTATAATAATGAAAAGACTAAAGAAATGCTTTATATGACGGAAGATGAAAGACCTATTAGTCAGCAGATATTTGGTAGTGATAAAGAAAGCTTTGTTGAGGCTGCAAAAATAATAGAAAAAAGTATGCATCCTGATATTATAGATATAAATATGGGGTGTCCAGTACCTAAGGTAGCAGTTAAATCACAAGCGGGTTCTGCTCTTTTAAAAGATCCAGATAAAATATATGAAATAGTAAAGGCTGTAAAAGAAGCAGTAAACGTGCCAGTAACTGTTAAAATAAGAAGTGGCTGGGATAAAAATAGTATCAATGCTGTTTTGGTTGCAAAAACTTGTGAGAAGGCAGGAGCTAGTGCAATTGCAGTGCATCCTAGAACACGCTCCCAGGGGTATAGTGGTAAATCTGATTGGAACATAATAAAGGAAGTAAAAGAAGCAGTTAATATTCCGGTAATTGGTAATGGTGATATTTTATCAGCTAAAGACGCTAAAAAAATGATTGATGAAACCGGATGTGATGCCGTAATGATAGGTCGTGGGACTTTAGGTAATCCTTACTTAATAAAACAAATTGTAAGATATTTAGAAGATGGTGTGCTTCTTAAAGATGAAAGTCCAATAGAAAGGATGGAAACCTGCTTAAAGCATTTTGATTACTTACTTAAAATAAAACCAGAAAAAGTTGCAACACTTGAGATGCGTACACATGCTGCTTGGTATTTAAAAGGACTTCCTAATGGAGTAAATGTTAAAAAAAGATTATATGAGCTTAAAACAAAAGAAGAATTTATAAGTACAATAACAGAATATATGGAAAATCTTTCTTAAAATATGTTATAATTAAATTGTAGGACAAAGTTATGATATGGTGCTTTTGTCATAATTTTGGCCAAAAAATGAAATAAAATAATATTTAGGGAGGAAAACATAACAATGAAGAAATATAATTTGTTCAAAGTTCTAGCAATCACCGTATGTGTAGCTTGGTTATTAACTTTATTTATTCCAGGTTCTTATGCTGACTATAGTGGTAACATAACAAAGGGTGCAGTTGCTGGTGTTGGAGTATGGTCTTTACTATCTAACTTAAGTGTTTCAATTTCATATTTTAATGGAATTGCGGTATTCATAGTTGCAATAGCTTGCTTCTATGCAGTATTAAATAAGTTAGATGTATACAAAAAATTCGTAGATCGTACAGCTTCAATTTTTGAAGGAAAAGAAAGATTATTAGTTATTATAACCATAATCGTGTTTGGTATTTTAGCTTGTGTAGTAAGTGATTGGATGATACTACTAGTATTTGTTCCATATATATACCAAGTTATGAATAAGTTAAATATTGATAAGAAAGTTATATTAGCATCTACAATTGTAGCATCATTAATTGGATCTATGTGTGGAATTTATAACAGCACTTTATTTAGAACACTTTCATTAAAGGTTAACACTTTACTACTAGTTAAAGTAATCGTTTTAGTTCTTTCTTTAGCAGTATTAATTTTCTTTACTAAAGCACCTAAAAAAGCTAAGAAAATAGAAAAGAAAGAAGCAAAAAAAGAAGAGAAGAAGGAAACTAAAGTAAAAGCTTCTACAAAGACTACTGCTACTAAAAAAGCAGCTAGTAAGAGTGCGCCTAAAAAGGTTGCCTCTAAAACTACTAAAAAAAGTGCTACTAGAAAGAAGGTGGCTAAGTAATGAAAGATACTAACAGAAAAGTAAATAAAACTCTATATGCAGTATTAACTCTTTTACTAGGTACCTTTGGTATAAATAAATTTTATGCTGGTAAGATAAAATCAGGACTTTTAAGCATATTATTCTGCTGGACAGGAATTCCTACAATTTTATCAGTAGCTGAGTTTATTACCGTATTAACTGAAAAAGCAGATAAAGATGGACAAATATCTGTTACATCTGAAAGAAGAAGTAACGTATTATTTGGAGTTAGTTTAGTACTATTTGTATTATTTGTTCTAGCTACAATAATACCTTGGGAATCTTTATTTACTAAATTTACAGCATTTTCTGATTTTAATACAACTTTATCAAAAATTAAAATTGGAAATTATGCAGTATTTAGTAATATAATTGGCGCTCCTGTTTCAGTAGATGCTACAACAGGTTCATCAAGTGGTGTAATAAATGCAATTGGTTCTTGGACTATGACTGATGTTGCAATATTATTATTTGTTTTAGCAGGTGTTATAGCACTATGTTCTAAAATCAAATTCAATGATTTTGTTGAAACAGTAACATGTGGAATCAAGAAAGTATTACCTGTTGCAATAACTGCAATGCTTATAAGTATCGTATTAGTTATTATGGTAACATCTGGTGTAAACGTAACTATTACAAACTGGATAGTATCATGGGCTAAAGGATTTAACATTGCAACTATATCATTAGCATCTATGGTAGGAAGTGTGTTAACTAGTGATTTCCATTACTTTGTATCAACTATCGCTCCAGTATTTACATCAGCAGTAACAAACTCTGATTTATACGGAGTATTAGGATTAATAATGCAGAGTTTATTTAACCTAATGATGATAATTGCACCTACTTCAGTTGGATTAATAATTGGTTTATATTACCTAGATATTCCATTTGGAAAATGGTTCAAATACATCTGGAAGGTATTACTTGCATTATTTGTAATAGTAATAGTTGCAGCAATAATAGTATTTGCATTAGTATAAATATAAGAAAGGACAATAAATGTCCTTTTTTTGTGTATTAAAATTAAATACTTTACCCATAACAATCATAGAATGTTTTAGAAAGGAGACTTTTATGTTTGTTAATTTTAGTGAGGAAGTAAGACATATATTAAAAAATGCTGAAAAAGAAAGAGATGATTTAAACCATCCTTATGTTGGAAGTGAACATCTTTTTTTATCTATATTAAAAAACAGTAAATTAAAAGATATACTAAAAAAACATAAAGTAACATATGATAAATTTAAAGAAAAATTAGTTAGTTTAGTAGGGGTTGGAAGTAAAAAAAGCAAGTTTGTTTTATATACACCACTACTTAAGAGGGTTTTAGAAAATGCTGTTATAGAAGCTAGAGAAGAAAATAACAAGGTTGTTAATCCTGAGATAATTATAATTTCAATATTAGATGAGGAAGATGGAATAGCACATACCATTCTTAAGAGTTTTAACGTAAACATAGATAAATTATATTATGACTTAAGAATAAAGAAAAATAATAAGAATAATAAAAGAAAAAAACTTCTTCTTGATGAACAAGGAACTGACTTAACTCGTCTTGCTAAAGAAAAAAAGTTAGATCCAGTAATAGGTAGAGAAAAAGAAATTGATAAGGTGGTAGAAATATTACTTAGAAGAAAAAAGAATAATCCTATCTTGATAGGACCAGCGGGTGTTGGTAAAACAGCGATTGTTGAAGGAATAGCAAATTTAATGGTAAGTGATAAATGTCCTTCGTTTTTGAAAGATAAAAAAATAATTTCTTTAAATATATTTTCATTAGTATCGGGTACTAAATATCGCGGCGAGTTTGAAGAAAAGATGAAGACTTTGATTAAAGAACTTGAAGACAATCCAGACATTATTTTATTTATAGATGAAATTCATACCATGGTAGGAGCGGGAGGAGCAGAAGGAGCGATTGATGCTTCAAACATTTTTAAACCTGCTTTAGCTAGAGGAGGAGTTAGAATAATAGGAGCAACAACAGAAGATGAATATAAAAAATATATAGAGCCAGATTTAGCACTTGCAAGACGTTTTCAAAGTGTTCTAGTAAAAGAACCTGATACAAAAAGTGTCATAAAAATACTTACTGAAATAAAGCCATTATATGAAAAATATCATAATATAAAAATTGATAATTCTTTAATAAAAGAAATAGTTTACTTATCTGATAGATATCTTACTAACCGTTTTGAACCGGATAAATCAATTGATATATTAGATGAAGTATGTGCAAAGGCAAGCATACTTGAAAGTAAGCCGGAAAAAATGATGAAACGTTTAAATGAGAAATTAAAGAAAACATCATATAATAAAAATAAGGCATTATCTAATAATGATTTTAAAAAAGCATACCTTTATAAAAGTATGGAAAATAATATTAAAAAAGAGTTAGAAAAGATAACAATTTATAAGAAAAAAGTAACTAAAAAAGATGTGTTAGACGTAATAAGAAGCAAAGGTAATATAAATGGTATTGGCGATAAAATGGTAAGAAGAAGATTTTATAATAGTTTGGAAAGTAATTTAAATAAAACGATAATTGGCCAAGAAGAAGCCGTTAAAAAAATAGTAAATTCATTAAAAAGAAATGATTTATCAAAAAATAAAAGATGTTATTCACTAATAATTACTGGTCCTAAAGGAACTGGTAAAACTCTTTTAGCAACCGAATATTTAAAACTTATTAGTAATTTAAAAGACATAGTTAAAATAGATTTGTCAGAGTATAAGGAATATCATATGATAAGTAAGCTAATTGGTACAACAGCAGGTTATCTAGGCTATGATAATAAAAATAATATATTTGAAAAGGTAAGGAGTAATCCATCAACTACTTTTATTGTGGAAAACTTTAGCCAAGCTTGCACAGAAGTTAAAAGCTTATTTGAAAGAATACTAAGTGATGGAAAGATAGAAGATGCAAGTGGTAAAAAGATAGATTTTACTAATTCTGTTATTATATTTGAAAATAGAAACTTAGAAAATGAAAAAAAATTAGGATTTACAAACGATGATAAATCAAACCTAAATTTACCAAGTGAGATAAAAGATAAAGTATTTGATGTTATAGAGTTAAAAAAACTAACTAATAAAGATAAGGAAGAAATATTAATAAACAAAATAAATAATCTTATAAAAAATTATGATGATGCAAAGGTAAAACTTCCAGCTCATTATAAAGAAGAAATATTAAAACTTATTAGTTCGTCTAAGGATTTAAAATCACTTATAAATGATTCATTAATAAAGATTGAAAACCAGATAACAGAGGGTTTAATTAATTATAAAAGTGACATAGAACTCAAAATATAAGCATAAAGTGATATAAAGGTGATATATCACTTTTTAATTTTTTTAATTTATTGTATAATAAAAATATAAAGAATTAATTTTATTTATTGTTAGGTGACTTATGAAAGAAGAAATGATTAATAAGAATTTTATATATAAAAGGGGGATTTATTGTTGTTCTAAACCTAAAGTTTTATACGAACAAGGAAAAGTAAAAGTAAAAAGAAGACAAATAAGAAATGATAATAGGAAGTGATAGTTATGAAAATATATAATACATTAACAAGAAAAGTAGAAGAGTTTATTCCAAATGATAAAAAAAAGGTTAATATGTAT
>FR881490.1:0-3893 GCA_000434835.1 Clostridium sp. CAG:594 | reverse complement strand
AAAAAAGGTTAATATGTATACTTGTGGACCTACCGTTTATCATTATGCACATATAGGAAATCTTAGAAGTTACATTATGGAAGATATTTTAGAAAAGACACTTATTTATAATGGTTATAATGTTAATCGTGTTATGAATATTACGGATGTAGGACACTTATCAAGTGATTCTGATACTGGCGAAGATAAGATGGTAAAAAGTGCCAAAAAGGCACATAAAAGTGTTTTAGATATTGCTAAGTTTTACACGGAAGCATTCTTCGAAGATTTTAAAAAGCTTAATATTAAAAAACCAGAAACAGTGGAACCTGCAACTAATCTTATAGATGATTATATTCATTTAATTAGTGTGCTTTTAGAAAAAGGGTATGCATACGTATCTGGTGGTAACGTGTATTTTGATACATCAAAACTTGATGATTATTATGTTTTAACAAACCATAAGGAAGATGAAATGGTAGTTGGCGTACGAGAGGGAGTTGAAAGTGACTCTAACAAACGTAACCAGGCTGATTTTGTTTTATGGTTTACTAAGTCTAAGTTTGAAGATCAGGAACTTAAATGGGAATCTCCTTGGGGCCTAGGATATCCGGGATGGCATATTGAATGCTCTTGCATTAGTATGAAGCATTGCGGAGAGTATCTTGATATTCACTGCGGTGGTGTTGATAATATATTCCCACATCACACTAATGAAATTGCGCAAAGTGAGGCTTATTTAGGTCACAAATGGTGTAATTATTGGGTACACTGTGAACATTTAAATGATAAAAATGGTAAGATGAGTAAGAGTAGTGGAGACTTTTTAACCGTATCATTATTGGAAGAAAAAGGATATAATCCACTTTCATACAGATTAATGTGTTTACAATCTCATTATAGAAAACAACTTGTATTTACTTATGAAAATTTAGATAATGCAGAAAAAGCATATAAAAAGTTAAAACAAAAAACTTTATCATTAGATAATGACGGAGTAATGGATGCTGATGCGTTTGACAAATATAATAAAGAGTTTATATCTTACATAAACGATGATATGAATACATCTAGTAGTTTAACGGTTTTATATGATGTGTTAAAAGATGATTCATTAAATGATACAACTAAAAAAGCATTAGTTGAGTCATTTGATAAAGTTTTATCGTTAGATTTATTAAAACAAGAAGAAATAAAAGTAGATGATGAACTTATAAAATTTGTTGAAAAACAAATAGAATTAAGACTAGAAGCAAAGAAAAATAAGGACTTTCTAACCGCTGATAAAATAAGAGATGAATTATCAGAAAAGGGCATTATTCTTAAAGATACTAAAGAAGGAACTACTTGGTCAAAGAAATAGGGTTATTATGAAATTTAATTTATTTAAAAAGAAAAACATAAATCAAGTGGAAATGGACGAAAAAAGATTAATGCTTAAAGAAGTTTATGATGAGCTAAAAGTAAAAGGCGATTTAAGTAATTATTCTTTGCTAGAAAAGATAGCTTCAAATTATGATGAATATATGTTAAAAAAGGTTTCTGATATAGTTTTACAAGATAATAAGGAAGTATTATCTTTAATAAAAGAAGCTATTTCGGAAAACGTTAACTTATATGATTTGCGTTATTTTAGTAATTTAAATGATAAATTAAAAAAATAAATAGAATAAAAACAATTAAATAATTGCATACTAAAACTGGTGATATTATGTATTATTTAAACTGTTTTTTTGTATATTCTATTTTAGGACACTTATTAGAAACCGTAACAGCATTAATAACTAAAAATGGTTTTAAAAGTGGCTTTTTATATGGATGGTGGACACCTGTTTATGGTATTGGTGCCGTAACTATTTTGTTTGTGTCTGAATACCTTTTTAAGAATCTTCATATGCATAGATTTTGGGAAACCGTTATTATGTTTTTTGTAGTTGGTATAGTATTATCTAGTATAGAGGCTTTAGGTGGAGTTTTAATAGAAAAAATATTTGGAGAAGTATTTTGGGATTATTCACAGCAAAAATTTCATATAGGCCATTATATATCTCTTGAAATGACTTTAGTATGGGGAGCTATTAGCATTATATTTATCTACATCGTTCATCCTCTATTAAAAGGTATTATTAAAAAGATACCATCATTTATAACAATTATCCTTGTGGTACTATTCTTATTTGATTGTACTAAGACGTTTATAGATAAGAAGAGTTAATCTAAAACTTGTTTGTCTTAATTTGAAGAATGATTTATAAAAAGTTCAAAAAAGAAGCCAATATTGAAAATAAAGCCATAATAGATATCACAGATATTACTAAAGAACAAATTGAAACATTAAAATAAACGTAAGGCAATTTTAGTCTTACGTTTTATAATATCTTATCAACTAAACCATATTCTAATGCATCAGAAGCGTTTAAATAATAGTCTCTTTCAGTATCTTTTTCTATTTCACTTATGTCTTTACCTGTTTTATCTGATAATATTTTATTTAATTTATTTCTTAAATATAAAATTCTATCAGCGACTATTTTTATTTCTGTTGCTTGACCATTTACTCCTCCTAAAGGTTGATGGATCATAACTTCGCTATTTGGTAGTATAAATCTTTTTCCTTTATCACCGCTTGCTAACAAAACNGCTTGCTAACAAAACCGAAGCCATGGAAGCTGCCATACCAATACATATTGTTGATATTGGACTTTTTACAAACCCCATCGTATCATAAATTGCCATACCAGATGTAATACTTCCTCCTGGACTATTTATGTAAATACTAATTTCGTCATTGCTTTGTGAATCTAAAAACAAAAGCTCACTTATAATAGCGTTGGCAACCTCATCATTAATTTCACCACCAATAAATACAATTCTATCCTTTAATAATCTAGAATAAATATCATATACTCTTTCTCCAATAGAAGTTTTTTCTATAACGCTTGGAATTAAATTCATAATTTTATCACCTCTATAATAATATTATGTATAGTATAATTATATTTATTATCAAAATATTGTGACATTTTCCTTCATTTTTGGTAGAATATTATTAGAATAAAGGGTGATTATAATGGCTAGTATAAAAATTAATTATAAAGATGAAACGCATGACTATGAAAGCGGATTAAGCTTACTTGAAATATCAAAGGATTTTGAAAAAGAATATAAAGGAAAAATTATAGTTGCAACAGTTAACAATAGATTAACCAAATTAGATACCAAAATAACTAGAAGTTGTAATGTGGATTTTTTTGATGTTTATAGTTTATATGGTAGCAGAACTTATATGAGGGGTTTATATTTTCTTTTTGTAAAAGCCGTTAAAGACGTATTAAACGCAGATGTTAAGTTGATGTGCTTTATAGAAAGAGGAATATACTGCGAAGTTTTAACAAATAATCTTATTTCGGAAGTAACGGTAGAAAAAATAAAAATAAGAATGAGAGAACTTGTAGAAAGTGCTATTCCTATTACTAAAATAATGGTATCAAGGTTAGATGCAATAGATTATTTCTTTAAGGTAAATCAGCATGATAAAGCAAACTCCTTAAGATTCATTAGTAACTCAACGATAAGTTTGAACAAGCTAGATGATACTTTAGATTATTTTTACGGAGTTTTACCTTGTAACACAAGTTACCTAAATAATTTTAATGCTAAGTATTTAAAAGATAATAAGGTAATGCTTTTAGCGCCCGTAACGTTTATGCCTGATGAAAAAATAAAATTCAATAAATGTGATAAGGTGTTAGAAGCGGTTGAGAGACAAATAAAATATTTGCAAAATATAGGAATTAATACAACAGTTGAGTTAAATTGTAATATCGCAAATGGTGAATATGGTGACATAATTAGGATGTCTGAGACTTTTCAAAATGATAGATTACTAGATATAGTAGATAAAGTTACCAAAG
>FR881489.1:124912-128913 GCA_000434835.1 Clostridium sp. CAG:594 | reverse complement strand
TAAAGTGGCACGCGAGCTGGGTTCAGAACGTCGTGAGACAGTTCGGTCCCTATCCGTTGTGGGCGTTGGAAAATTGAGAAGATCTGTCCTTAGTACGAGAGGACCGGGATGGACTTACCTCTGGTGTATCTGTTGTAGCGCCAGCTGCAGTGCAGAGTAGCTATGTAGGGAATGGATAACCGCTGAAAGCATCTAAGTGGGAAGCCAACTTCAAGATGAATTTTCCTGTTTTTTAAAAACTAAGATCCCAGAAAGACTATCTGGTTGATAGGCTAGACGTGGAAGCATAGTGATATGTTGAGCTGACTAGTACTAATAGATCGAGAGTTTAACCCTATTAATTTGATTAAAACCGTATTATCATGTTTTCAGAGAATTATTTCTCTATATTTAATCGGTGACGATAGCGAAGTGGACACACCTGTTCCCATCTCGAACACAGAAGTTAAGCACTTCAGCGCTGACGATAGTGTAAGCGAAAATAAGACGTTGCCGGTTTTTTTATGCAATAAAAAAGGACTTACACATGTAGGTCCTTTTACTATACATCTAATGAAAAATAATATAAAAATAACTTAATAATCATATTATTATTTAAAAAAACAGCGTTTATTTTTTTTCTAAACACTGCTCAATCATAGAAATAATTACATTATTAAAGGAAGTATTGTTTTCTTTTGCTATCTTTTCAATTTCTTTTATTAATTTTTCTTTTATGTATAGTGATTTATAGCCCGCTGGCTCCTTTTCTTTAGTCCTTTTTGGAATAAACGCCATAATATCACCCCTCATATAAATTTTAATATAATAATCTGATACTTGATATATCAGAAATTTCTCATACTATTCTTTGATTTTTATATAATTTATAATTTATTATATAGAAGGTGGTTAAAATAATATTTAAAGCTAGCAAGTTATATTGCAAATATGTTATTAACATTATTAGTAATAGTATGAAAAAATTAAAAAGAAATACTGATACATATAATGAATTAGATGAAAAATTATATGAATCATATTTAAAATTAGAAGAAATTATTAATACGGAATTTCCTAATTACTAAAATATTATATTTTATTTAATTTACGTTTTTTGTAACATTTTGTAAAATGAAACTTTTTTATTGTAATAAAGTTTTTTTTTTACTATAATATTTATGGTGATTAAAATGGAATATAAAATAACTACAAACTCAGAAGAAGATACAATAGTTTTGGCTCAAAACTTTGAATCAGAAAAATTTAATAATATGGTTATTTGCTTAATAGGTGAATTAGGTAGTGGTAAAACCGTTTTCACTAAAGGTTTTGCAGGTGCATTAGGTATTGAAGAAAACATTACTTCTCCAACGTTTAACATAATAAAAGAGTATACATCTGGAGAAATGAACTTGTATCATATGGATGTATATCGCCTAGAGGGAGATATTACTGATCTTGGTTTAGAAGAATATCTAAAAAAAGATGGTGTTGTAATAATTGAATGGGCAGATATGATTGAATCAGAATTGCCAGAAGAACGTTTGGAAATTAAATTCAAAATTACCGGAGAAGAAAAAAGAACTTTAACTATTACTCCATATGGTAGTAAATATGAAGATTTATGTGAGGATGTACTTTGAAAACTTTATTTGTAGATTCATCTAGAAAAAGCTTATCTGTTGCACTCGCTTTAAATGATGAGCTTCTTTTAGTATCAAACGTTGATTCATATAGCAAGCACTCAAATTACCTTATGAACGAAATTAAAAGAATTTTAGAAAAATTCAACCTAAAACCAAATGACATAGATAATTATGTTGTTTTAAATGGACCAGGCAGTTTTACAGGGGTTAGGGTAGGCGTTACCGTTTGTAAAACTCTTGCGTGGACCTTAAGCAAAAAAATATATAAATTAAACAATTTGGAAGCATTAAAAGTAGGAATAGAAGATGATGTTGTAATAAGTGTTATTCCTGATAAGAAAAATGCATCCTATGTTGGTATTTATTCTGATAATCATACATGTGAAGATTATTTAGAACTTTCAAGTGATAAATTAAAATTTAATAGCCAAAATATTACATTAGTGAGCATGGAAGATAATGAATATTTACAAAGCTTAAAAGATATGTTACAAACTAGTAATAAAGTTAATGTAAAAATAATAAATGATTATGATTACTTAAAGGTAATAAATTATGCACTATCAAAACAATGTATAAATCCACATTCTTTGGTTCCTATTTACCTAAAAAAGATAGATGCGGAAAAGAAGAAAAATGAAAATTAGAAATTATAAAAAAGAAGATATACCAGATATAGAAAAGCTAGGATTATGCCTTCATAATAACTATAAGTTTTTGCTGGATGATTTTTCAAATGCATTAGTAATTATAGAAGAAGAAAAAGTTATTGGTTTTATAGTTTATAGCATAATTTATGAAAGAGCAGAAATAATTGATATTGTAGTTGATTCTAGAAGTAGAAATAAAGGCTATGCTAAAGCCTTACTAAATTATCTTATTAATGATATAATAAGTGAAAGGTGCGATAACATAACCTTGGAAGTAAATAAAACAAATGAAATTGCAATAGGTCTTTATAAAAGCATAGGTTTTTCTGTTGTTGCAACAAGAAAAGGATATTATGAAGGCTCTGATGGATATTTAATGAAAATGGATTTGAGGTGATAAGATGAAAGATGTTTATATATTTGCAATTGAAACTAGTTGTGATGAAACAAGTGCAAGTATAATAAAAAATGGTAATACTGAAATAGCTACCGTCGTTTTATCACAAATTGATATACATAAAAAATTTGGTGGTGTAGTTCCAGAAATAGCAAGCCGTAATCATACTGGTGCAATTACGATGGTATTTGAAGAGTGTTTAAAAAAGGCTAATATGACGTTTAATGATATAGATGCAATTGCGGTAACTTATGGACCAGGATTAAATGGAGCTTTATTAATTGGAATAGAAGCTGCTAAGGCACTTTCCTTTGCAACTGGAAAACCACTTGTTAAGGTAAATCATATGGCAGGACATATATACGCAAATAAGTTTGTTGGAGAATTTAAGTTTCCTTTACTGTGCTTAGTTGTATCAGGAGGACACACCGAAATAGTTTATATGGATAAAGAATTTTCATTTAAGAAAATAGGAAGTACTTTAGATGATTCAGTAGGTGAGGCTTATGATAAGGTAGCAAGAGTAGTTGGTATTCCATATCCAGGTGGACCTTTAATGGATAAAATGGCAAGTTTGGGTAAACACACATACAACCTTCCAGCTCCTAAAGATGATTTGTCATATGACTTTAGTTTTAGTGGCATTAAAAGTGCTGTTATTAACTTAGTTCATAATGAAAGACAAAGAGGACGTGAAATAAACAAGGAAGATCTTGCAACATCATTCCAAGAAACGGCAGTAGGTATATTAGTTAAGAAGACCAAACGTGCATTAAAAGAGTATGGTGTTAAACAATTATTGGTTGCAGGTGGTGTTTCTGCTAACAGCGGTCTAAGAAAAGCTTTAGAAGAAGTATGCAAAGAGCTTGATGTAGAGCTTTTAAAACCTGAAATAAAGTATTGTACTGATAATGCTGCAATGATTGGTGCAGCAGGTTATTATGCCTATTTAAGAGGCGATATAGCAGACTTTAGTTTAAATCCTGAGCCAGGTTTAGATTTAGAATAGAAAGTGGTGGTGCATAATGAAGAATAATTATGGTTTCACATTAATAGAATTACTTGCAATAGTAGTCATCTTGGGTGTTATAATTGCGGTTGCAGCACCAAATATGACTAAGCAAATTAATAAAAAGGAAAAAACAGATCAAACTATTTTAGACGAAAAAATATCAAATGCAGCTCATATGTACATTGCAAAGTATTATTCTGATAAAGTAGTTGATGGTACTTGTAGTATCAATACTTGTTCATTTACTCTTAATGATTTAGAACAAGATGGCCTAATTAATTTAAAGGATAAGTGTACTTATGTTGATGATACTG
>FR881489.1:102247-124857 GCA_000434835.1 Clostridium sp. CAG:594 | reverse complement strand
TATTTATTAGGTAATTCTTATCATTTTGAAAATATACAAGCACCAGATTGTGCATCAGGAAAAATAAAATAAAAGACCTAAAACGCTATTAACGTTTTAAGTCTTTTTTGTTTACCATTCTTTTTTAACCCTTTTTTCTATAAATAATATTATGAAATAAAGTATGCTAGTTAATATTCCAAGCATTATAACTCCTGCAATTACTAAATTAGTGTTAAATACCTGTGAACCATAATTTATCAAATATCCTAATCCTTCTTTAGACACCAATAATTCACCCATTATGACACCAACAAACGTCATTGATAGATTTATCTTAAGAGAACTAATTATTGTGTTTATATTAGCGGGAAATACGACTTTTGTAAATATTTGAAATTTATTTGCTTTAAAACTTTGCATTAGTCTTATACTTGTTTTATTAGTATGTCTAAATCCCACGTACACGCTTATTATTGTTGATATGGTTGATATTAAAAGAGCCATTAATATTATTGAGTTTTGGTTAGCCCCTGCCCATATTATTATGATTGGACCTAAAGATACTTTTGGAAGACTATTTAGTATCGTAAGATATGGGTCTAATACCTTGGAGAAAAAAGGACTATACCAAAGAAATGCCGCGAATACTATTCCAATTAATGAGCCTAAGCCAAAACTTATTAATATCTCTTTTAAGGTTACCCATACGTGCACAAATAAATCATTAGATTTATATAAATTAATTATTGTTGTTACTACTTTTTTAGGACTTGAACATAAAAATGAGTTTATTATTCCTTTATCTGATAGAATTTGCCATAGACTTATGAACAGTATAAGTATAAATATTTGACAGAATATGACTTTTGCTGTGGATAATATTTTTTGTTTCATATATTTTTTATATTCCGCTTTAGCTTCCATCATCCATCAAATCCTTCCATATAGCATTATGGTAATAATTAAATTTTTCGTTTTTTCTGTTGGCGCTTGGTATGCCCTTATCTTCCATTTCTATATTGTATACGTTTTTAACTGTCGCAGGTCTTTTGCTTAATACAATAACTCTATCAGCTAAACTAACGGATTCAGAAATATCATGTGAAACCATAATAGCGGTTTTCTTTTCTTCTTTAATTATTTTAAATACATCATCTGATACTTTTATTCTAGTTTGATAATCAAGTGCCGAAAAAGGCTCATCAAGAAGTAAAATATCAGGTCTTATGGCAAGTGTTCTAATTAAAGCAACACGTTGTCTCATTCCGCCAGAAAGTTGTTTTGGGTAACTTTTTTCGAAAGATGATAAACCATACTTCTTAAGTAAGTTTTTAACATATAACTTGTTTTCTTTGGAAAGATCACCTTTTATTTTAAGCCCGATAAGGCAGTTTTCTAGTACGGTTAACCATGGAAATAATGCATCTTCTTGAAACATATAACCAACTTTTAAACCGGGTTTAACTTCTATTTTTCCACCACTTTTTTCTTCTAGATTACCAATTAGTGATAAAATTGTTGATTTTCCACATCCACTAGGACCAACTATTAGTAAAAACTCATTTTCAAAAACGGTTAAATTAATACTTTTAAGTGCACATATAACTTGTTTTTCATTTATGTAATTTTTCTTTAATCCCTTAATTTTTAAGAGTTCCATTTACTATTTTCCTTGGTATATTAATTTTTCAAAAGGTGCTTTTTTATCTAGTTCTCCAGCACTTATTATTATTTCTTGCAAGTGGTCAAAGTCTTTTTTTGTTATTTCTGATGAACTAGCCCATGCATCATTAGTTTTATATCTTTCAATGATTGCGGTTAAATCATTTAATGATAATTCAGGAAAGTATTCATATATATCTTTAGCAACTACGCTAGAGTCTGTTTCTTTTACGTATTTTAATCCCTTATCTACTGCTTTGGTAAATCCATCTATTATGTCTTTATTCTTCTCTATATAGCTTTTTTTAGCGTTATAAGCGGTATATGGAACTTCTCCACCAAAGCTTCCTACATAACCTACAACGTATCCTAAGCCTTGTTTTTCTACGCTTGTAGCATTTGGTTCAAAAAGTGTAACAAAATCAGCATTACCACCTATAAATGCTCCTTCCATTGCAGGAAATGCAACACTCGTATCTATTTTAAGATCATTTTTAGGATCTATGTTATTTTGTTTTAAAGCCCATTCAAATGTCATTTCAGGCATTCCACCTTTTCTTCCACCGATTACTGTTTTTCCTTTTAAATCTTCTAGTTTGAAGTTATCATATTTTTTTCTTGATACTAAAAATGAACCATCTTTCTTAGTTAATCTAGCAAAATTTACTAAGTAATCTTTTTCTCCACTATTATATACGTATATTGTAGCTTCACTTCCACAAAAACCAACGTCTACGTCACCCGATAAAACGGCAGCGGTAACTTTATCAGCTCCAGCAGTTAATGTTAAGTCTATTTTTATTCCTTCATCTTCAAAGTATCCTTTACTTATTGCAGCATAAGCTGGCGCATAAAATATGGTATGTGCAACTTCTGCAACCTTAACTTCTTTTAGTGTGTTTTTATCGTTTTTATTTTCGGAATTTTTATTTATTATAAAAAATAAAACTCCTGCTAAAACAATAATAAAGCATACTAAAATAATAATTTTCTTTTTCATCAAATCCTCCTTTTTCTAGTAATAGTATATTCTTTTAGCAAATATGGGTGATGTATTTACAATTTAAAATTTTTCATTTATAATTCTATTATGGTAAATATGGGGTGTAAGTATGGAAAACAAAATTACAAACTATAATTCTTTAGATGATAGTCAAAAAATAAATTATGTTAAAAACCTGCTTTTTAATAGTAATTTAAATGACGCTTTAGATAGCATATTAAAGGATGAGAAAAAGGATTTAAAGTGGATAAAGATAATAAAAGACGTATTAGATGAAAATCTTATGATAAATAGGATAAAAGAGCAGTGTAACTTAAATGATGATTTAAGTGCTAAGGCATACGTTTATTCAAGGATACTAGCTATTTTAGATTTTTATAAGAAAACGGTTATTTTAAATGCTTTTTTTAAGAATTTAAATGAAGATGAAATAAAAATGGTTGCTAATTACGAATATCAGAATAAAACTAACGTATCATTTAATAATAAGATTTTTAATAAGTATTGCTCAAAATATAAAGAAAGTGCAATAAATGAATTAAAGGTAGATGATGCCAAAATAAAAAAACTCGATATGGAAAAAGAAAGATATAATGCTTTATCTGATAAAAAGATGAAAATAAAGAAAAAAATAAATATTATTCCTTTTATTATATCGTTTATTATTTTGTTATTTTTATTTGGTGTATGTTACAAGTTATATGGTTATAACAAGCTTATCAAAAAGTATGATGGACTTATTTATCCTGGAATATATCTTAATGATATAGATTTATCCGGAAATAATGAAAGTGAACTTTCTGGTATTATAAAGTATGAAAAAGAAAGAATAGAAAATGGTACTATAACGGTTACGTCTCCTAATGGGGATCATAAATTTACTTATAAAGAACTTGGCATAGTAGTTGATGATTCTAATTTAGAAGACAGGATAAAAAAGTATAATGATAACTTATCTTATTTTAAGAAAATAAAATTAATAAAACAAAGTAAAAAAGCTATGACTTTCAATTTAAAGGCTTCTTATGATAATAATACGGTAGATACCTTTGTGAATGTTTTAGAAAATAAGCTTAATTCCAAGGCTAGAGGTGACGGTATCGTAGTAGATGAAAATCACAATGTTTATTATGATAAAGGTTCTAAAGGCTTTATTTTGGATTCTAAAAAAACTAGGAAAAAAGTTGAAGCGGCACTTTTAAATTTAACTTATGAAACGGTTATAGAAGCAAGTGGTAAAACAATTGATAACGAAGTTAAGTATGAAGTGTTATCAAGTATAAATCAAAAGATATCTTCTTATACAACTTACTTTCAAAATGTAGGTAATAGGGGCCACAACATAAATTTAGCATCAAGAAAACTTAATAATACTGTTTTGATGCCAGGTGATACATTTTCTTACCTTAAGGTAGTAGGACCATATGGTGCTTCTAATGGATATTTACCTGCTCCTATATATTTAAATAGTGAAGTTTCAACAGCAAATGGAGGAGGAGTTTGCCAGCTTGCATCAACTTTATATATGGCTCAGTTATTAGCGGGATTAAAAACGGTGTCAAGAAAAGGACATACGTTTGCACCTAATTATGTTCCAAAAGGATTAGATGCAACCGTTTATTCAACAACAACGGACTATAAATTTAAAAACGAGTATAGTTATCCTGTTTATATAGTGTCTTATGTTAAAGGTAATTATTTAACAGTTGATATATGGTCTAATTCAAATGCAGCGGGTGGAAAAACATTCGAACCTTATTCACTAGCATCTAATGGTGGATGGTTAGCTTACCTAAGAATAAAGAAAGATGGAAAGGTAATTGAAACAAAATACTTAGACAGAACTGTTTATAAAACACATTAAAAATATATGTAAAATTTGCTTTTGCATATATTTTTTATTATCTTATTATGTTAAAATATAACTTATGGAAGTTGGTGTAATTATGAATTTAGAATATTTAAATGATAGGCAAAAAGAAGCTGTTTTATATGGAGATGGACCACTTTTAATACTTGCAGGAGCAGGTTCAGGTAAAACAAGTGTTTTAACTAAGAGAGTAGCTTACTTAATAAAAGAAAGAAATGTAAGTCCAAAGAATATAGTAGCAATTACATTTACTAATAAGGCTGCTAAAGAAATGAAAGAAAGAATTATAAAAGAAGTAGGAAAAGAAGGATATGATATTCAAATATCAACTTTTCACTCATTTGGCCTTAGAATAATAAAGGAAAATTATGAAAAATTAGGTTACGAAAAAAACTTTACGATAATTGATAGTGATGATTCTTTAACGGTTGTTAAAAAAATATTAAAAGAAATGGGAATAGATTCTACAAGATTTAATCCAAAGTTTATAAAAAATCAGATAAGTTCTTGTAAGAATGAAATGGTAACACCAGAAAAATATAAAAATTTGGTAAATGATGAACTAAGTGATATCACTTATAAAGTATATAAAAAATACCAAGATACACTTTTAAGAAATAATTCACTTGATTTTGATGACTTACTAATAAAACCGATAGAGTTGTTTAATAAATATAAAGAAGTTTTAGAAAATTACCAAGAGTTATTTAAATATGTATTTATAGATGAGTATCAGGATACTAACGAAGCACAGTACATACTTTCAAAAATGATAAGTGCTAAATATAAAAACATTTGTGTTGTCGGAGATGATGCGCAAAGCATCTATTCATGGAGAGGGGCAAACTTTAAAAACATATTAAACTTTGAAAAGGATTATAAAAATGCAAAGGTAATTTTACTTGAGCAAAACTATCGTTCTACTAAAACGATATTGAATGCCGCAAACTCTGTTATTAAAAATAACATAAATAAAAAAGATAAAAACTTATGGACTGATAATAGTATTGGTGAAAAAATAAAGTATGTAAGAACAAACGATGAAAAAGATGAAGCATCATATGTAACTCGTGAGATAAGAAATCTTGTAAATAACGGTGTAAGTTTAGATGATATAGCGGTTTTATATCGTACTAATGCTCAATCAAGGACGATAGAAGAGGGATTTTTAAATAGCAATATACCATATAAAATTGTTGGTGCCTTTGCTTTCTATTCTAGAAAAGAAATTAAGGATTTACTTGCGTATTTAAAACTTATTTACAATACGAAAGATGACGTTTCTTTAATGCGTATAATAAATTATCCAAAAAGAAAAATAGGTGCTAAAACAATTGAGAATTTAAGCATGGATGCCGTCCTTAATGGAACATCTATGTTTGACGTTATAAGTAGCGGAAAAGAATTAGAATTTAAAAAGCTTATTTTAGAAATGAAAGAAAAAAGTGAAGTTTTATCTTTAACGGAAACAATTGACATGGTACTTGATAAGTCTGGAATAAAAAGTGAACTTGAAAGTGAGCATACCTTGGAGGCTGATATAAGATTAGAGAACTTAAATGAGTTTAAGTCAATTACCAAAACTTTTGAAGAGGAAAGTGGAATAGCATCACTAGAAGACTTTCTAAATGAAGTAAGTTTAGTAAGCGATGTTAATGATCAAAAAAATGATAATTCGCCTAAGGTAACTTTAATGACAATTCACGCGGTTAAAGGACTTGAATATAAGTACGTATTTGTAATAGGCATGGAAGAAAATATATTCCCTCATATTAATTCTTGCGAAGAAGATGGCGGAATAGAAGAAGAAAGAAGACTTTGTTATGTTGCAATAACTCGTGCTAAAGAAAAACTTTATTTGGTAAATGCCTTAAGAAGAATGCTTTATGGAAAAACAAGCGTTAATATGCCAAGCAGATTTATAAACGAAATAGATAAAGATTTAATAGATGCACCAGAAAAGAAAATGGTTAATATGAAATTTAATAAAAAGGAAGCATTTAACGATGATAACGGACTAAAAACTGGTGATAATGTTATTCATGATATATATGGACCAGGTGTTGTTGTAAACGTAGATAAATCTATTGCAACAATTGCGTTTAAGGGTCAAGGAATAAAAAAACTAATGAAAAATCATAAAAGTATAAAGAAGGTGTCTTAATGGAAAGATTACAAAAATTAATTGCAGAATCTGGTTACTGTTCTAGAAGAAAAGCAGAAGAATTGATAAAACAAGGTAAAGTTATTTTAAATGGAAAAAAAGTAACAGAACTAGGAGTTAAAGCAACGTTTGGTGATGAAATATTAGTTGAAGGAAACTTAATTGAATACCAAGAAAAAGAATACTACTTATTTTATAAACCAAGATACGTAGTATGTACAACTAAAGATGATAAGGGAAGAAAAACTGTTTTAGATTTCTTTGATGATGTAACAAAAAGAATATATCCGGTCGGAAGATTGGATTATGATGCATCAGGACTTCTTTTGCTTACTAATGATGGAGCATTTGCTAATTTAATGATGCATCCATCAAGTAAGATTGATAAGTTTTATGTTGCAAAAGTAGAAGGAGTAGTAACAAAAGAAGAAATTAAAAAATTAAAAAAAGGTATAGTTTTAGATGGCAAAAAGATATATCCATCAAGAGTAAAGCTTAAGAAATTAGATAAGAAAAATCTAACATCAATTGTTGAAATAACAATTCATGACGGAGTAAACCACGAAGTAAAAAGAATGATGGAAAGTATAGGACACAACGTTATAAAATTAAAAAGAGAAGCTTTTGGATTTCTTTCTTTATATGGCTTAAAAAGTGGAGAAAAAAGAATTTTAACTACTAAGGAAGTAAAACAGTTATATAACATGGCAATAAATAAATAATATGTATGAAAATGAAATAATAGAAGATATAAGGTCAATTAAAGATAAAAAATTAGAAGAGTTGATTTTTCTAAAAGATATAAAAGATGATTTATCCTTAATAAAACTTGGTATTAATATGGATGATAACCAAACGTGTTTTTATGGGTTTAATGATGTATATGTTATGGCAACGTGTCTTAGTTTAGCTACCAAAACTCATGGTATTTTTCTAGATGATGAATTTATTGGTATAACAAGTTTTGGGTGCCATTATCCTAAAGATTTGACTAGGCAAGAAATATGTTTATGCTTAAGCAAAGATTATAGATCCTTAGGCATCGGAAGCATTTGCATGCAAAAAATGGTAGATGAATGCTTTAAGGAGCAACAGGTTAAATCAATTCACCTAAGTATAAGAGAAGATAATATAGCATCAAGAAAGGTAGCAACCAAACTAGGATTTATAGAATATACTGGATATAAGAAAGATTCTTCTTATATAGATTTAGATGGAAATATGCATAAAAATATTCAGTACATACTAAAAAAGAAGGCTAATAGTTAAAAATTAGTCTTCTTTTACTTCAGTAATTGCACTTGTTGGGCAACCTTCCATTGCAGAAATTGCATTTTCTTTTACTTCTTCATCTTTTACTTCAACATCTTTAGCGGTAGCATACCCATCATCAGTTATTTCAAATACATCTTCACATATAGCTTGACATGCACCGCAACCGATGCAAGCGTCTTTATCTACTTTAAATTTCATATTATTACCTCCCTTGTAAGATAATTATATAACAAGTTTTAAAAAAATCAATAACACTTTAAAAAAAAGTTAAAGTATGATATTATTATTTATAGATGGTAGGAGGTGTTTTATGCAATCTAGAATGGATAAATATCAAACAAAAGATAATAAAAAATTTGAACGTTCAAGAAAAAACACCAAGTTGTATGAAGAAGTATATGATGATATGTATAGGGATACAACTTATACTAACATGGAAGTTATTGATTCTGCTAAAGAAATAAACCTAAATAAATTAAAAAATATGCTTGATGATAAGTATGATACAAGACAGTATAGGACCTTAAAAAACTATTCCATAGAAGATATAGATACGGACTTTGATAAACCAAGCATTGTGCAGCCAAGGCAAAAAGTTCATGATATTAACGAAATACTAAGTGAAGCTAAAAATAAGCGTGCTTTTATAGAAGAGGCAAGAGAAAAACAAAAGTACATGGAATTTACTAAGGGAAGAAATAGTAAATATGATAAACGTTATGACGAAATGGAAAATGAAGAAAAAGAACTAGAAGAATTAATTAATACTATGGCAATGCCTAAAATAAATAATGAAACAAAAGATGCTCTTGATATGTTTTCAGAGCTTAAAGGTTCTGATGATACCATTGTAACTAATCCTATTGAATCATCATTTGAGGTTACTAAAACAAAAGAAGCAAGCTCCTTAGAAGAAAATAAAGAAGAAACTAGCACAGATGATTTAAGAGGGGATTTAAATAAAACTTTAGTTAAAGCTGATAGAAACTTTTATACCGATTCAAATATGTTTACTAAAAATGATTTTGAAGACTTTAGCACTTTAACTAAAGAACTTAAAAGATCTAATAAAACTAAAAAAATAGTTATAACTTTAATAATATTAATAATTCTTGGAGTATTAGCATACTTTGGTGTAACTAAGTTTTTAATTAAATAAACGAAGATATTTTATCTTTGTTTTTTTCATATATTATTATGTGATATTATGGGTAAAATAAAAATGTTATTTAAAAATGTTTATGTCTTAATTTTTATGTTTGTTTTTGCATCAACTTTTATTTTTCTAATTATTTTAAATAAAAAAGCGATGCCCGCTATTATGAATTATGCAAGTGTGCAAACTAAAAGAGTTGGAATAGAAGTATTAAGAAGTACTGGAACAAAGGAGGTTAATAAACTTTTAAATGATTCTAATTTGTTTATTACAAATAAAAATGAATCAGGTGAAATAGAGACCATTGACTTTAATACTGGTGTTATAAATGAGGCTTTAATTATAGTTAGTAAAAATGTAAGAAAAAGATTAAAGGAAGTAGAAGAAGGAAAAAATTTGCCTGATGAGTTATATTATGATGTTATGGATAAAAGTATGCGAAAGGGAATTATTTATGAAATTCCATCTGGAGTTGTTTTTAACAATGCGTTTTTATCAAACGTTGGGCCTAAAGTGCCAGTTAAAATAAAATATTCTGGAAATGTAGGATTAGATGTTAAGACGAGAGTAGAAAAATATGGTATAAATAGTGCGTTAGTTGAAGTTTATATTTATGTTGAAGTAACGCAGCGAACAATTCTTCCTTTTCAGTCTAAAGATATTAAGCTTACGTCTGAAATACCAGTTGTTATGAAAGTAATAAAAGGAAATGCACCATATTATTTATCTGGTACAAATGGATCATATAATTTGCCAATAAATTAAAAATTGTGTTATACTTCTTATAGTGCGGAGGCAGCGATATGGAAAAAGTAAATGTAGAAGGTAATACATATGAAATAATTAAAGATTATAAAAATGGTTATAATAAAGAAGAGTTTGAAAAGAAATATACCGACTATTTTGAAAATTATGATTATATAGTTGGAGATTGGGCTTATGGGAAGTTAAGACTAAAAGGATTTTACGAAAAAACAAATAAAAAATGTAATGAGATTAACAATATTGATAATTTAGATGAATATTTAGACAAAAATTGTGCTTTTGGGTGTGCATATTTTGTTGCAAAACGAAAATAAGTATGTTAAAATAAAATATATAGAATAAAAGAGGTGTTTGTATGGTAACTACAAGTAGCATTGGAAGCGGAAAGAAAGTTAATGTTGGTCAAAGTTTTGCAAGTGGAATGTCAGCGCTTCAAACTGTTCAAAAAGAAAAGTTTGTTATAGTTGATGAATCCGGCGAAAAAAAAGATGCAGAGCGCCTATCATTATTTAAGTTAAAGGATACTGATAAAACTTACATTGTATATACTTTTAACGAAACAGATGAAAATGATATGATCAAATTATATGTTGCTATATTAAATGAAAAAGATGGTGTATACTCACTAGAAAACATAACTGATAGTGATGAATGGACAAGTGTTAAAGACGCAATGAGAAAGATTGCAAAAGATGGACAACAAGTATTAAATAACAAGGAAGATTAGGTAAGTAGGAGGTTTTTGTTATGGCAAAAAAAGAAGATATTAAAAATGGAAACGATATAACATTAGACGATGGTAATATAACTGTACTTCAGGGAACTGAATTTTCTAAAGAAAAGGAAGCAGAAAAAGCAGAGGTTGCTGTAGATACGCCAGTTTCTGAAGAAATTACTCCAGATGTTAAAGTTGATGCTACAGAAGTGGAAGCTCCACAAGTTGAAAAACCAACCGTAGAAGAACCAGTTGTAACAGCACAATCTATTGATCCTGAGCCTGCTATGGCAGCACCACAAATTCCTACCCCAGATTCTCCATCCATCGATATTTCGGGTATTAGTCCAAACCTATCATTTCCAAGCACGCCAGAATCTTCTATAACTTCAGCTTCAGATAATATATTATCTAGTGTTCCATCATTTGGACAAGAAAATAATGACTTATATAATAATACACAAAATAGTGGATTTGAATTTAATGCAAATCATATGCAAAATGAAAATAATTTTGATTATAAAACTGATAAGTCACATGAAGAATCAGGAACTTCAGAAATATTTAACAGTGTATATGATGATGTAAATGATACAAAAACCGTTGCGTCAGTAGTTACAAAGGAAGATGAAATAAATGCAAAAAAATCCAACCTATTAGCATATGAAAGATTATATGATGCAGGTCCTGGAAAACAAATAAGTATTTTAAGAAACTTCTCTTATGAAGCATCTAAATGGATTAGAGCAGCTGATAAAAGTGGATTTGTAAGCGGTGAAATGCATGATATAGCTAAAAAGATCCTAAGAGAATATGAGGGACTTAAAGAAGAACAAGATGAATTTACTGATGATAGAATTAATTCATTTAATAATAACAGTAATCAATTTGATGGTTATTCAGGAATGAGTAGTGATGGAAATATTGTTCAATTTCCTATGAATAATTCTAACGATGATGTTAATAAACCATTTGCTGCATAATAAAAAGAATTTATATGTAAATAATAAAGATATACGAGTAAAAGTATATCTTTTTTTAATTTAAAAAAATTTACAAAAATTACCAAGATAAAAATTGTATGAAATTCCAAAATTTTCACATTCTATTAGTGTACAGGAGGTGAAAACACATGAAATCAAGTAACAGTAAATTAGTTGCTCCACAAGCTAAACAAGCTATAGAACAAATGAAATACGAAATCGCTAATGAACTTGGTGTTAATTTAGGTGCTGATGCTACTGCAAGAGCTAATGGTTCAGTTGGTGGTGAAATCACAAAACGTTTAGTAAAAATGGGTGAATCTCAATTAGGTGGTTCTTATAACGTTCAAAAGTAATTAAATTCATATATAAATAATTAAGGTAAGCGTAATTTTCGCTGCCTTTTTTATTTTAAAAAAACACTTTTTGTTGTATAATTAATAACAGGAGTGTGATTGATTTGAAAATATTATCTGTAAATGCTGGTTCTTCATCACTTAAGTTCCAGTTATATGAAATGCCAGAAGAAAAAGTACTAATTTCTGGTCTTATGGAAAGAATAGGTGTAGGAAACAGTTTTTACACAATAAAAGTAAATGGTGAGAAAATAAAAAAAGAAGTAGAACTAAATAACCACGAAGAAGCATTTGAAACTTTAGTAAAAGAGTTAGAGGAAAATAACGTGGTTGAGTCTTTAGATGAAATAGAAGGAATTGGACACCGCGTCGTTCAAGGTGGAGATTATTTTGATAAAACAGTAGTAATTGATGATGAAGTTTTAGCAAAAATAGATGAATTATCATCTCTTGCACCACTTCATAATCCAGCTGCTGTAACTGGTATTAAAGCTGCTAAAGACGTATTTCCAAATGCTGTTCAAACTGCTGTATTTGATACTGCATTTCATCAAACTATGCCAAAGGAAAACTTTTTATATGCTCTTCCAATTAGTTGGTATACTGATTTAAAAGTAAGAAGATATGGAGCTCATGGTACATCTCATAAGTTTGTATCACAAAGAATGAATGAGATACTAAAAAGAGATGATACTAAAATAATTACTTGTCATATAGGTAATGGTGCATCTGTTAGTGCTGTTTTAAATGGTAAATGCGTTAATACAAGTATGGGGCTTACCCCAAATGCTGGTTTAATAATGGGAACAAGATGTGGTGATATAGACGCAAGTATTATTCCATACGTAATGGAAAAAACTAACATGAGCCCTAAAGAAATTGACAATGCAATAAATAAAGAAAGTGGTCTTTTAGCATTAAGTAGAAAATCAAGTGATTCAAGAGACATTGAAGATGGTATAGCTTCTGGTGATGAAAACTGCATTCTAGCTCAAAAAATGTACGTTAGAAGAATAGTTGATTATATTGCAAAATATTATGTAGAAATGAAAGGATGCGACGCTATTGTATTTACTGCAGGTATTGGAGAAAATGCTATTGATACAAGACGTGATATACTAAATGAACTTGATGTTTTAGGAATTTATCTAGATGAAGAAGCTAATAACTCTAGAGGAAAAGAATGCATGATATCTACTAAAGATTCAAAAATAGAATGCTGGGTAATTCCAACTGATGAAGAATTAATGATTGCAAGAGATACAATGAACTTAATATAATAGGAATATTAAATGGAAGAAAAGATACTAGAATTAATAAAAAAATATAAAAAAATAATTATAGCAAGACACATTGGAGGAGATCCTGATGCGTTAGGTTCTACCTTTGCTTTAAAAGAAATTATTTTAGAGAATTTTAAGGATAAAGAAGTTCATGTTGTAGGTGCCTCAATTTCAAGATTTAAATTCTTTGGAACACATGAAAAAATGACTGATGAAATGTATCAAGATGCACTTTTAATAGCACTTGATATACCAGATATTAAAAGAATAGATGGAGCGGATTTTTATAGATTTAAAGATGTTGTTAAGATAGATCATCATCCTGAGATTGATAAATTTTCTCCATATGAAATTATAGATATAGATGCATCAAGTGCTAGTGAATTAGTCGCTAAATGGTGTTATAAATGTAATTTAAAAATGCCAAAGCATGCCGCAGAAAACATATTTATGGGCATAGTTGCAGACACTAATAGATTCCTATTTGGAGCAAATAAGGCTGAAACTTATAAAGTAGTATTAGAGTTAGTAGAAAAAGAAAAAATTAAACCTAACGAGTTATACGAAATATTATATAAAAGATCAATATCAGAAGTTAGATTAGAAGGTTTTGTTTCACTTAATATGAAGGTTACAAAAAACGGATTAGGTTATGTAAAAATAACAAATGATGACCTAAAAAAGTATGGTGTTGATTCTGCAAGCGTTGGAAGTATAATGAATAATTATAATTTTATACACGGATTAATATGTTGGGTTGTTTTTAGTGAAGATGTTAAAAATAACGTAATTAGAACATCAGCTAGAAGTCGTGGCGTTAAAATTAATAAATTATTCGAGCAGTATAATGGTGGTGGCCATGTATATGCTTGTGGGGCTAAACTACAAAGTTTTAGTGAAGCAGATGAAATCATAGACAAATTAGATGATTTATGCAAAGAATATAAAGAAGGCAATTAAATTTAGCCTTTTTTTGTTTTTGAAAATATGTTATTATCTTAATAGCATTAAGGAGTTTTAAAATGAAGAAGTTATTAGAAATTACAGCAATAAAAATGATTCCACCAAAACCTTATGGTATGTTTCATATAACGTTTTTTGTATTAAGTATAGTATTATCTTGTATATTAGCAAATAAGTTAAAAGATGTAAGTGATAGAAAAAATAAAAAAATATTGTTTTTTACTGGTCTTTTTTTACTTGTAATAGAAGTTTATAAAGAATTATTTTATTACTTTGTAGTTAATAATGGTAGTTATGACTTTAGCATTTTTCCATTTCAGCTATGTGACGTTCCTATGTATATATGCTTAATAATTCCATTTGTAAAAAATAAAAAGATAGAAGAGGGAATGTATAATTTTATGGCATCTTATAATTTACTTGGTGCATTTATTACCTTTTTTGAACCATCATCACTTTTAAGACCTTATTTTATGATGACATTACATGGCTTTTTATGGCATGCTATTTTAGTATTTTTAGGAATTTATATAGCATTATCAGGTAGGTGTTTAAAAAACAAAAAAGATTTTATAACATCAACTAAAGTTTATGCAGTTTTATGTTCAATTGCCCTTATTCTTAATATATCTTTAAAGAATGTAAGTAAAGGAGTTTTAAACGCATTTTATTTAGGACCTAATATAAGCCCAATAATTGTATTTCAGGATATATCAGAAAGGTTTGGTTGGTTTACAAATCTTTTGGTATTTGTAGGTGCTATGACGCTTGGTGCATACTTAGTTTATATGTTTTTCTATAATCTAGAAAATATAAAATCATTTGCAAAAGATAAAATCTTAAGGAGAGTTTAATGGAAGTTAATGGAAAAAAATTAGATATAGATAGTCTTACTAAAGATGTATATAATGATAAGAGTATGATAAAAATGAGAGGAAATGGTATTTATTTAAGTGATAATCAAATTGAAGTATTAAAAAGGTATGATATAGATTATAAAAAGTATATATCATTAAATAGTTTAATATTTGAAATAGAAGAAATATTAAATGAAGAAGTAGATGCTAGTGATTTAGAAGAAGTATCATCAAGGCTTTCAGAATTAAATTACTATAATAATACTAACAAATAGAAAAGACGTGATTAAATGAAAAAAATTAAATTAAAAGATATAAATGGACGTAATGTAAAAATAAAAATAGTAGATGACGAAAAAAAAGCTAATTTTATAACTCATAGTGGAACTTTTCATGCTGATGAAATAATGGCAAGTGTTATTTTATTAAATAAGTTTGGAGATATGAACATATATAGAACAAATAAAGTTACAAATGAAAAAGCTTTCGTTTATGATGTTGGTTTTGGAAAGTTTGATCATCATGCAATTGATTTTGATTTAGTAAGAAATAGTGGAATAAAATATGCTTCAGCAGGTTTAGTGTGGAAGACATTTGGAATGGATATAATAAATGATTTTGATATAAAAGATAAAGCTGCTTTCTTTGAATCTATTGATAAAAACTTAATTATGGATATTGATAGGGATGATAACGGACAAGCACTACAAAATGAACCAGAGGTAAAAGCACAAACCATTCCTAGTTTAATAGGAAGCTTTAATCCGGCTTGGAATGAAGATACTAAAGATGAAGAACGTTTCTTAGAAGCATTATCGTTTCTAAATACAATTTTTAATAATATGATAAGAAAAATGCTTGCAAAAGAAGAAGCTAGAAGTATAGTTGAAGAAAAAATAAATGAAAGCTTAAATGGCATTTTAATACTTGATAAGTACATGCCTTGGAAAGATATTGTTTTAACATCTAGCAATATCAAGGCAAAAGATATATTATATGCTGTTTTTCCTTCCAAAAGAGGAGGATATAATGTTGTTGCAACTCCAGTTTCTAATGGAAGCTTTGATGTTAAAAAGCCATTTCCATTAAAGTGGGCAGGTAAAGAAAATGAAGAATTACAAAAAATAAGTGGAGTTAAAACTATTACGTTTTGCCATAAAAACTTATTTATATGTGCTTGTAAGACTTATGAAGATGCAATTAAGGTAGCCCAAATAAGTGTAAGTAGTGAATAATTTGCATTTTATATGTAACTTTGCTATAATAACGTACGCAATTTGGAGTTTTTGCTCTAATTTGATATAATTAAATTACGTAGGTGATAAAAAATGAAAATAAATGATGTAGAAGAGCCCATTATAGCGGTTAGAAGAAGTCAGTATCCTACTGATAATAAACCAGAGTTTTTACTTTTAGGTAGAAGTAACGTAGGTAAATCAAGCTTTACTAACTCAATAATGGAAAGAAGAAATTTAGCTAGAATATCTAGTAAACCAGGTAAAACACAAACAATTAATTTTTATAAAGTAAATGATGATTTTTACTTAGTAGATGTACCAGGATATGGTTATACATCATCTGGTAAACAAGATCAAAAGAAATTTGGAATGATGATAGAAGAATACTTATCAGAAAGACCAAACTTAAATCAAGTATTTATGCTAATAGACTTTAGACATAAACCAACTGAAGATGACCTTTTAATGTATAATTTCTTAAAGTTTCATGGAGTTAAAGTAACTTTAATTGCAACTAAGGTTGATAAAATTGGTTCAACTCAAAGAGAAAAATACAAAAAGCAAATAACTGATAACATAGATTTAGCAATTGGGGATGAATTAGTATTATTTTCAGCTAAAACTAAGTTAGGTAAAAAAGAAATTCAAGGTATAATAGCAAAAGAAGTTTATGGAGAGGATACTTTATAAACTTCTTTTTTTGTGTTATAATCTATGAAAGAAAAAAGAGGTGATATATATGAAATTACCAACTATTGCACTTGTTGGAAGACCAAACGTGGGTAAATCTACTATATTTAACAGACTAGTAGGAAAAAAACAAGCAATAATAGAAGATACTCCAGGTGTAACAAGAGATAGAATTTATGGAACTGGATCTTATTATGATTATAAGTTTAATGTAATAGATACAGGTGGTATTGATATTGGGGAAGATGCTTTTAACAAGGAAATTAAAATGCAAGCTGAAATAGCAATAGAAGAAGCAGACGTAGTTATTTTTATAGTAGATGGAAAGGAAGGAATTACCACTAATGATTTAGTTGTAAGGGATATATTAAGACGTAGTAATAAAAAAGTTGTTGTTGCAATTAATAAAGTTGATAATAAAAAGACAATGGAAAACATATATGATTTTTATGAATTAGGTTTTGATTATTATATACCAGTATCAGGTTCACACAACATTGGTATGGATGATTTAATGGATGAAGCAACAAGTGGATTTAAGAAATCTTACGATGAAGAATATTCATCTGACGTTGTTAAATTTTGTGTTATAGGAAGGCCAAACGTAGGTAAATCATCACTTGTTAATGCTATATTAAATGAAGAAAGAGTAATAGTAAGTGATGTTGCAGGTACAACGCGTGATACTGTTGATACAGAGTTTAATTATGAAAAAAGACCTTTTGTTGTAATTGATACAGCTGGTATGAGAAAAAAAGGTAAAGTATATGAATCAATTGAAAAGTATAGTCTGTTAAGAAGTATGAAGGCAATTGATAGATCTGATGTTTGCCTAGTTGTAATAAATGCAGAAGAAGGAATTATAGAGCATGATAAACATATTGCAAGTTATGCACTAGAAGCTGGAAAAGCTCTTATTTTAGTAGTTAATAAATGGGATACCATTGATGATAAAGACCTAGGAATAAAAGAGTTTACTAAAAAGGTAAGAGCAGAATTTCAATTTTTAAGTTATGTTCCAATCGTATTTTTATCTGCTAAAACAAAGAAAAGAATGCATACACTTATGCCTTGTGTCATAAAGGCCTTTGATAATTCTCATAGAGAAATTAAGACTAGTCTTTTAAATGATGTTATAACGGATGCTGTATCAGTTCAGGCTCCACCTTCATATAAAGGTAAAAGACTTAAAATATACTTTACATCACAAACTGGTATTACACCTCCTAAGTTTACTTTCCATGTAAATAATAAAGGATTAGTGCATTTTTCATACGAAAGATATTTGGAAAACAAGATAAGAGAAAATTTTGATTTTGAGGGAACTCCAATAATATTTCAATTTAAAAATAGAAACGAATAACAAAATAAAAACAGGTATTTTTGTAAAAAAATATTTGTTTTTTTATTTGCTACTATATTTCTACAAATTTCTTAAAAATAATTCATATAATAGATGACTAAACAAAAGAAAGGACTATGTTATGAATTATTATGAGAAAATAAAAAATGAATTAATAAATAATGAAGTATATAAGAAAGTAAAAGATTATTTAAAAAATAGAAGTGATTTAAATACGTATTATAAAGTTGGTAAATTATTAAATGATGCTGGAAAAAGTTATGGAGAAGGAATTATAAAGAAGTATTCTATGAGATTAGAAACAGATTTAGGGAAGAAATATAATGAAAGAACTCTTAGAAGATTTAGACAGTTCTATAATTTATTTAATAAACAAAAATGGTCTCCACTGGCGACCACTTTGTCTTGGTCCCATTACTGCGAACTTATGGCAATTAAAAACATAAACGAAATGAAATATTATATAAAGATAGCAGAAAATCAAAATTTAAGTAAAAGAAAGTTAAGGGAACGAATAAAGTCCCGTGAATACGAAAGATTAGATGATAAAACAAAAGAAAAACTAATTAATAAAGAAGAGATTAATGCTGGTGATTTAATAAAGGACCCAATACTTATAAAAAATAAGTTTGATACAGGTAAGATATCAGAGAAAATGCTAATGTCATTTATATTAGAAGATATACCAAGCTTTTTAAAACAACTAGGAGAAGGTTTTACTTTTATAGAAAACGAATACCCAATAAAAATAGGAAACAGATATAATTATATAGATATGCTCTTATATAACATTTATGATAACTGTTATGTTGTAATAGAACTTAAGATAAACGAAATAAAAAAAGAACATATAGGACAGATAGAAACCTATATGAACTTTATTGATAAAAATTTAAGAACAATTAATCAAAGTCCTACCATTGGTATTATCGTGTGTAAAAAGAAGAACGGTTACCTATTTAAATATGTAACTAATGAAAATATTTATGAAAGAGAATATGAATTAGTATAAATTTAATTAACACTTAAAAAAAATTAAGCATATATTATTCTAGGAGTGATAATGTATGGGAATAACCGACAGTTTTTTAAACAAGGTGGAAAAAAAGACCAACGTAAGTAAACAAACAATTTTAGATTTAGCTGCTAGATTAAAAGGTGGTAATTTAAAAGATGAGTCTACAATTAGAGGAGTAATAGATGAACTTGCTAAATTAACTGGTAAAAACGTTAGTAAAGAACAATCAGATAAAATTGTTAAAGCGGTAGTTGGAGATCAAATACCTAATAATTTAGAAAGTATGATAGATTAAGAAGATTTATTTCTTCTTTTTTTCATATTTACATATATCTTACATAATATTTAATGAGATTGAAAAGAAAGTAGGGATTATATGGAAAAATACGATATCATAAAAGATATATCAAAAAGAACAGGTGGCGACATATATCTAGGTGTAGTAGGAGCGGTTAGAACGGGTAAGTCTACTTTTATAAAAAAATGTATAGAAAACTTAGTTGTTCCAAATATTAAAGATGAATACGAAAGAAAAAGGTGTTTAGATGAAATACCTCAAACAGCGCAAGGAAAAACAATCATGACGATAGAACCTAAGTTTGTTCCTTCTAATGCCGCAACTATTCAAATAGATGATTTTACCGCAAACATAAGGTTAATTGACTGTGTTGGATATGTTATTGATGCCGCTAAAGGATACGAAGATGATAATGGACCCCGTATGGTTAGAACTCCTTGGTATGATGAAGAAATACCTTTTGTTGAAGCAGCAGAAATAGGCACTGAAAAGGTTATTAGAGACCATTCTACAATTGGTATAGTAGTTACAACTGATGGTAGTTTTGGTGAAATAAAAAGAGAAGATTATGTGCCTGCTGAAAAACAGGTTATAGATGAACTAAAAGAAATAGGAAAACCTTTCATAGTAGTTTTAAACTCTGCTCATCCAACACACCCTGATACTGAAAAATTAGCAGAAAGTTTAAGAGACGAATATAAAGTTCCTGTTTTACCAGTTAGTGTTGAGGCTATGGGAGAAAAGGAAATATATAACATATTAAAAGAAGCTTTATTTGAATTTCCTGTATTAGGTGTAAATGTTAATATACCAGATTGGATAGCTTGTTTATCTTATAAACATCCTGTTAAAAAAGAATATATCGAAAGAATTAAAGAAAGTGTAACTGAAGTTGATAAGGTAAGAGATGTTGATACAATAATAGAACACTTTAATGGATGTGATGTAATTAGTAAGGCTTATTTATCTTCGGTTAATACTGCAGAAGGTGAAATAACGATAAGTCTTGAGGCACCGGACGGATTATATAACGAGGTTTTAAACGAAATAATTGGAACTGAAATAGATTCTAAGGCTAAATTAATTAGTTTGTTTACAGAACTTAATGAAACAAGAGAGGAATTTTCACAAGTAAAAGAAGCTATTAAAATGGTTAAACAAACTGGTTATGGAACATCATTTCCAACGATTAAAGACATGAAGCTTGCAACACCAGAAATAATAAAACAGGGAACTAGATATGGTGTTAAATTAAAGGCAGTAGCGCCATCTATTCATATGATAAGGGTTGATGTAGAATCAACGTTTGAACCTATAATAGGATCTGAAACTCAAAGTAAGGAATTAATCGATAACTTAATGAAAGATTATGAAGCAGATCCTGATAGCGTATGGAAAAGTGAAATGTTTGGTAGAAGCTTAGATAATATAGTTCAAGAAGGTATAAGAGGTAAGTTATCACTTATGCCAGATAACATAAGACATAAGCTTCAAACAACATTAACCAAGGTAGTTAATAAGGGCTCTAATAATATGATAGCTATAGTAATATAGTTATCATTTTTTTGTAATGAAAATAATTAATGCAATTATTAAAAAATGTAGTTTTATAGCCTTAAATATTAATAAATGATATTATATATTTAGAAATTCATTTGATTATTTAATGATTTTCTTGGAGGGGAGATTTGGATGAAAGAAAAGAAATTACTAGATATAATAAAAAACTTTGATATAAGAGGGGATATAAAAGAATTAAATTCAATTAATAATGGAATAATAAATACTACTTATGTAGTTAAAACAGATGACAAAGGTAATATAACTAAATATCTGCTTCAAAAAATAAATACCAGTATATTTACCGAACCATTTAAGTTAATGAAAAACATAGAAAATGTAACAAAATATATAAGTTTAAATGATTCAGAAAGCAAGGATACTATTAACGTAATTAAAGCAAAAAATGGTTTGCCACTATATGTTACTTCTGATCCATTTTCACATAAAGAATATTATAGAGTTTATAATTATATAGATAATACTATCTCATATAATAAATCTGAAAAAACGGAAATAGTTTATAATACTGGAAAAGCATTTGGACATTTTTGTAAAGTACTAAGAGATTTCCCTATAAATGATTTGGAAGAAATAATTAAAGATTTTCATAATACTAAAAAAAGATATGATAAGTTAATAGAAACCTATAAATTAAATCCTGTTAATAGAAATAGTAGGGCTTTTAAACAAATAAGTGAGATAATAAGTAGAGAAGAAGAATGTTCTGTGTTGGTAAATTTGTTAGAAGATAATAAAATACCATATAGAGTAACACATAATGATACCAAAGTTAATAACGTATTAATGGATTCTGTTACAAAAGAGCCTGTAGCAGTAATAGATTTAGATACGGTAATGAAAGGTTCTGGATTATATGATTATGGTGATGGAGTAAGAAGTGCGGCATCAAATGCTTTAGAAGATGAAACAAACTTAGATAACGTATATATTAATATGGATATGTTTAAAGCATACACTGATGGATATTTAAGTGAAATGGCACCATATTTAAATGAAGAAGAAATTCTTAACATGGCTAATTCAATTAAAATAATAACGTTAGAGTTGGCTATTAGATTTTTGGATGATTATTTAAGTGGTGATACTTATTTTAAAACTAATTATGATGATCATAATTTAGATAGATGTAAAAACCAATTAAAATTGGTAAATGATATAGACGAAAAATCAGAAGAAATGAATAGTTATATAAAAGAATCTTATAATAAATATATTGGACATTCAAAGGTTAAGAAGGCATAAATAAAAAAGCCTTCTTTTAATTTTTTATAAAATATATTATAATTATGTTAGGTGAATTACTTATGAAAAAAAATATTTTAATAGCATCATATAACTTAGATTTTGGAGGAATAGAAACCTCTTTAATAAACTTGCTTAAAAAC
>FR881489.1:38477-102238 GCA_000434835.1 Clostridium sp. CAG:594 | reverse complement strand
AAAAACATTAACTTTGATAAATATAAAGTTACTTTAGTACTTGAAAAAAAAGAAGGTGTCTTTTTAAAAGATGTTCCAAAAGACGTTGTTATAAAAGAATATAACGTAAGTGACGCTAAAAACTTTCTTTTTAGAAAAATAGTAAACTTACTTAAAAGAATTAAATGGCTTTTATTTAATTATAAAAGATATTATGCAAGTATATCTTATGCAACATATTCTAAGCCATCTTCATTTTTAGCAAGAACATCATCTAATAATAAAACTTTATTTGTCCACAGTAATTATTATATGGCTTATGATAAAGATATTAATAAGATAAGAGAGTTTTTTGATAGCATAAAAATAAATGAATATAATCATGTTGTATTTGTTAGTAACGAATCTAAAAAAGATCTATGTAAGATATATAAAACAATAGAAAATAAATCGGTTACAATAAATAACTTAGTTGATTATGAAAGAATTTTAAAGTTATCTAATAAAAAGATAGAAATAAAAAGAACTAATAAAAAGATTTTCTTATTTGTAGGAAGGTTAGATGAATCATCCAAAAGACTTACGCTTCTTTTAAGAGTAGCTAATAAATGCAAGCAAGATAAAGTAAAAGCTATATTTTGGATAATAGGAAGTGGACCTGACGAAAAAAAATATAAAGATATAGTAAATAAAGATAAGTTAGATAACGTTATTTTTATGGGAGCTAAAAAAAATCCATATCCTTATATGAAAGCGTGTGATTATCTTATTTTAACATCAAGATATGAAGGTTTTCCAGTTGTTTATAATGAAGCAATTATATTAGATAAACCTATTATTACAACAATAGATGTATCAGACGATTATGTATCAATACCTAATAGATTTGGATACGTAGTAGATGAAAATAACATATATGAAAAGGTAAAATCTCTTTCAGAGAAAAAAGAAAAGTTAAAAGAAAAAGTTGACTATGATGCTTTAAATAAAAAAAGAATGAAATTAATAGAAGATTTAATGGAGATGAAATAATGATTAAATATAGTTTTATAGTACCAGTATATAATACTGAAAAATACTTAAAAAAATGTTTAGATAGTTTGGTTAATCAAACGTATAAGGATTTTGAGATAATAGTAGTAAATGATGGGTCAACTGATAAAAGTAGTAATATAATTTCAAAGTATCAAAAAAAATATAAAAACATAATCGTAATAGATAAAGAAAATGAAGGACTTTCTATGGCCCGTAATAGAGGCGTTCAAAAATCAAGTGGAAAATACATAATATTTGTTGATAGTGATGATTATGTATCAAATAAATTATTAGAAGAAGTAGATAAAAAAATAGATGATAGCGATATCTTAAGATTTCAGATAGCAACGGAAGATGAAGAATATACAAAAATAAATGAATATCATGAAGAAGGTTTTGAATCTATGTGCGGATATGATGCATTTAAGTATTTGTCATCATATCATTTTGTTGAACCTGCTTGGTGTTATGTAATAAGAAAGAATTATTATATAGAAAATAAATTTAGTTTTAAAAAGGGCGTATATCACGAAGACTTTGGACTTATTCCGTATGTAATTTATAAGGCAAGAAAGGTTAAATCGATAGATTTTATCGGTTATTATTACATACAAAGAAATGGCAGTATAATGAATAATAACGATTACAAAAAGACTGTTAAAAAGGCCTTTGATATGTTAGAACAATATAAAACAATGAGACTATTTGCAAAAAATATAAATAGAAAAAATAACCTAGATGATTACTTTTTAAGTTATATATCAAACTCTGTTATAGTAAAGGCAAGAGAGCTAAAAAAAGACGAGAAAAAAGTATATATAAATGAACTTAAAAAATTAAACGTATTTGATGGAGTGCTTGTTAATACAAGAATAAGAAGATTTAAAAAATACTTAATGAAACATAATTTAAACTTATATTTAAAGGTGGTAAGATGATGAAAGTATCAGTTATAGTTCCTGTATATAATACTGAAAAATATTTAAGACGTTGCTTAGATAGTTTGGTTAATCAAACACTAGATGATATTGAAATAATTATAATAGATGATAAATCACCTGATAATTCTGCTTTAATTATAGATGAATATAAGAAAAAGTATGATAACAAGATAAAAGTTATCCACAATAAAACTAATAAAGGGATCGGATATAATAGAAATATTGGTATAAAAAAATCAAGTGGTAAGTATATTATGTTTATAGATAGTGATGATTATTTAGATAGAAGTGCTTGTGAAAAATTATATTCTAAAGCAGAAAATGAACAACTTGATTTAGTGCTATGTAACTTTCATAAAATGCTTGAAAAAGATGATAAATTAGAAGAAATAACACCAGATTTTGTTATTCCATATTTTGAAAATACCACTTTAGATAAAAATCCAAATTTGTTATTAGAGGTTAATTTAGCACCTTGGAATAAATTATATAAAAAAGAATTATTAGATGGTGTAAGTTTTCCAGAAAATTTAAAATATGAAGATGCAATAGTTGTTATGAAAGCTATGGCTAGAGCTAAAAAAATGGGAATAGTAGATGAAAAACTTAATTATTATTTAGTTAGAAGTAAAAGTGAAACAACGGTTATGGACAAAAGGGTATTTGATATTTTAAAGGTAACAAATATGATAATAGAAGAACTAAAAAATCATAGTTATTATAATAAAATAGAAAAGTATGTTTCTGCTTGGTGTACAAGAAATTTATTTAGGTATACTCTGCAACAAAAAAATCAAAAAGATAAAAAATTAGCTAGCAGATTTATTGATGAAGTATTTAAGCTTTTAAATAGTGAATTTCCAAATTGGAAAAATAATGAAATATGGAAGAAAAGAAGCTTTTTAAAAAGAGTGATAGAAGGAAATAAAACTTTGACAAAAATATATTGCAAAGCATTTTAATTGAAAAGTTAGAAATTAATCTTTAGCTTTATGGTTAAAGATTAATTTTCTTTTTGAATAATAATCTTTTTATGTTATAATTAAATAGACAAAAGATTATAGAGGTGTATTTATGAACAAAATAAAAGCTATATTTTCAAATTTCAAAAGATATTGGTTTTTAATGACCCAATTGATATCAAGAGATTTTAAGGTTAAATATAAAAGGAGTGTTCTTGGAATACTATGGAGTTTATTAAATCCTATTCTTACAATGACCGTTATGGCAATTGTATTCTCGCAAATGTTTAGATTTAAAGTAGAGGGAGTAAACTACATAGTGTACTTAATGACTGGTATCATTATGTTTAACTATTTTTCTCAGGCGTCAAGTATGGCTATGACATCTGTTGTTGATAATTTTATGTTAATAAATAAGGTATATATTCCAAAATATATATTTCCTATTGCAAAATGCTTATTTATAGGAATAGACTTTTTATTAACATTGATTCCTTGGTTAGCAATTATTGCTTTATCATACGTTGGCTTAGGAGGATATACTTGTCACTTTAATGTTTGGTATTTATTCTTACCTTATATATTTTTCTGTATGTTCTTATTTACTGCAGGTATGGGATTATTATTATCTTGCTTATCAGTTTTCTTAAGAGACGTATGGCATATATATGGAATTGCATTAACATTATGGAATTATTTGACTCCAGTTTTCTATAGTATTGAAATATTACCGGCAAAACTTAGAATGTTAATGAACTTTAATCCTATGTATCAATTTTTAACCGCTGCAAGAAGTATTGTAGTATATGGACAAAGGCCTTCATTTACTACACTTGGAATATTAGGATTAATTGGTGTAGGAATGCTAGCAATAGGTTCTTATGTATTTAAGAAAAAACAAGATAAATTTATCTATTATGTATAGGAGGTAACTGATGATTAAGATAGAAAATGTTTCTATGAAATTCAATCTTGAAATAGAAAAAGACTTTTCAATGAAACAGGCATTCGTAAATCTGTTTACTAAAAAGAAGAAAAAGAAAAAAAACGAAGACTTTTGGGCGCTTAAAGACGTTTCTTTTAACATTGGAAAAGGAGAAGTTGTTGGCCTTATTGGTAGTAATGGTGCTGGAAAATCAACACTATTAAAAGTTGTTAGTGGAGTTATGAAACCCACTAAAGGAAAAGTGAAAGTAAAAGGTGTAATATCACCAATGATAGAACTTGGAGCAGGCTTTGATGGAAATTTAACAGCTAGAGAAAATATATATCTAAATGGCGCAATACTTGGATATTCAAAAGAGTTTTTGGATGATAAATTTGATGAAATAGTTGAGTTTTCAGAATTAAAAGATTTCTTGGATGTTCCGGTTAAAAACTTTTCTTCAGGTATGACTGCTAAGCTTGCATTTTCTATTGCAACTATAGTTAATCCTGAAATACTAATAGTAGATGAAATACTATCAGTTGGAGATATTAAATTCCAAGAGAAAAGTAAGAAGAAAATGATGGAAATGATAAAAGGTGGAACAACCGTTTTATATGTTTCACATTCGCTTCAGTCTATTAAAGAATTATGTACTAAGGTAGTTTGGTTAGAACATGGAAAAGTAGTAAAAATGGGTGATACTAATAAAATTTGTGATGCTTATTATAAAGAACAAATGAAATAGAGGTAAATTGAATTAAAAAAGTTTTACTATGTTGGTTTTATGGTGCACCAAATTTAGGTGATGAATTAATGCTTGAAACAATTTAAAAAAAATCAATTTCATAAAAAAATATTGAAGTTACTATTTTATTATGTGATAATTCACCAGCACATGATAAATTATATAAAGGATACAAATATATTTTGATCCCTAAAACTTTAACTGAATTTGACGAAATTAATTATATTAAATTAAAGAAAAATTGTTAAATGGAAAAGTTTATTTGCTAAAATATCCTGAAAATTTATATAACACTTTAAATTGTTTAAATTCCCAAGACATTATTATAAGCATGCGATATCATGGTAGTTTAATTTCAAGCATTTTAAACAAAAAAACGATTAGTATAATTGATTATAGTCATAGACATTATGCAAATAAGATGAATTACATTAACAAATACAACAAAGATGTTTTGAACTATGATTTTAACAACTTTTTGAATAATAACTTCAATAAAGATGAGATTATAAAATTAGCCAATAAAAGAGAAAGACCAATTAAATTAAAAATAAGAAATAGAATAAAAAGTTTTGAAAAAAATTGATTAGGGTACTAGAAGATAAGATTTAAAATAGGAGTATAGATATGAAAACAAAAAAAATTGAATTAACAAATTGGAAAACGAAAGATATATCGAGTTGTGTTTTTCACAAAAAAAATAACACATTTAGCATAGAAAATAATAATAATGTTAAGAGTGAATATTTGTGTAGAGGTATAAATTTAGATGGTTCTTATAATTTTATGAAGGTAAAATTTGATTGTAAAGTGAAGAATGCAGGTGGATGTTTATACATAAATGATGTTAATGCTGTTCCAGCACAAAGTGAGTCATTTATAGATATCAAAAAAATATCCAACTTGAAATTCAGATTAGAAATATCTGCTGAATCTTCTATAAATGATTGCACTATAAGTATAGAATTTACTAATGAATATGAAGACTATTGTGAAAAATGCAAAAAGAATTTAGATGTATTAGTTGTTGTACCAAATTATCCTTCTTATGAAAATTTATATTATTGTGTTTTTGCTCATTCAAGAAATAAAGAATACGTAAAATCAGGATTAAAAGTTCAAGTTGTAGCTGTTAGTCAATATTACAATTATCAAACATTTTACGAAATAGATAAAATACCAGTATTAAAATGTAATTATCAATCATTAAAAACAATGTTAAGCAAACATCAATACAAAGTTATTGTTACACATTTTGTAGATGAAAACTTATATCCAATATATGAGGGTTATGTTTCGAAAAATGAAAAAATGGTTTTTATCTGTCATGGGCCTGAAACTGTTTTTAGATATTTGAAAGATGTAACAAGACCTTATTTTACTCCACATATAAAACAGCCAATAATTGATCCAATATTTGATTTAAAAGAAAATTATGTTAGAAAATTTGCCAATAAGGAAAATGTGGAATGGGTATTTGTGTCTGATTGGTTAAAAGAGTTTTCAGAGAAACAATTAAATATAAATTTCAAAAACTGTAGAGTCATAAATAATGTTATAAATGAGGAATTGTTTCCATATGTAGAAAAAAAAGAGGATGATAGGTTAAAGATATTAATTATTAGAAAATTTGATAATATAATTCAGCATTCTATAGATCAATGTGTTATGGCAATATTGGAACTTTCTAAAAAAATCTACTTTGAAAAATTAGATTTTGAAATATACGGTGATGGAAACTATTACAATACGTTGATAGCACCACTTAAGCAATTTAGTAATGTACATTTGCATAGGACATTTATTCCAAATAATAAGATAAGTGATATTCATAAGAATGCAGGAATAATAATGTTACCTTCAAGACATGATGCTCATGCTGTTGCTATGGGAGAGGCGGCTTCATCTGGCTTAGTTGTAGTAGGTTCAAATGTTACTTCTAATTCGTTTTTTATGAACGATGAAGAAAATCATATATTATGTGACCCAGAGGATTTTAAATCACTAGCTGGAATAATTGATAGATTATATAATAATCCAGATGAATTTTTGAAAATTAGTAAGAATTTAGCAAGTATAACTCATAAAAGATGTTGTAAAAAAAATACGGTTTATAAAGAAATAGAATTAATAAAACAGTTGCTAGAAAAATATACAAAAACTATAGAACCAGTGAATTGCAAACCTGTCAAAAATCCAGTTTTAACAGTTGTAGTTCCCGCATATAATGTAGAAAAATATCTGGATAAATGTATATCATCTATGATCTATCATAAAAATGTAAAAAATATGGAGATAATAATCGTTAATGATGGATCTAAAGACAATACATTAAAAATAGCAAAAAAATATGAAAAGGCAACAAATGGTATTGTAAAAGTAATAGATAAGGAAAATGGAGGACATGGTTCTACTATTAACTGTGGTATAAAGGCCGCAAAAGGAAAATATTTTAGATTAGTTGATGGTGATGATTGGGTTGATTCTGAAAATTTATCTAAACTTATTGATATTATGAAGCAGACAGATGTTGATTTGATTTTAACGAAGGGAAGTTATGAATACATTGAAGAATCAAAATTGTCAAATATAATTGATTATGATATGTTAGAAGAAGGCATAGTTTATGATTTTGATAATTTAATTTACAATGGTTATGGATTTAAAACTTATGGACCTTTATTAACGACTGCAAATTATAAAACAGAATTATTAAAGAAGGCAGATTTTAAAATTTCGGAAAAAAAGCCATATGTTGATATGGAATTTAATGCATTCAGTCTTAGATTTATAAAAAGTGTTGTTCATTATAAATTGGATATTTATAGATATTTAATTGGAAGAGAAGGACAAACCGTTTCTCGAGATTTTTGGAGAAAAAAATATAAAGATCATGAATATATAATATTTAATATTTTGAAAACTTTGGATAATGTGAATGACTATTCTTCACAAAAAATATACTATGTTTATAAAAATATTATTGCACAAATGGTTGATTCACAAATATTTATGTTTGATGCATTGTGTTTATGGGAGAAATTAGATGAGTTTTTGAATAATTTATCAAGTTGGGAATATGCTTATAAAATAAGTATTGATAATATTACTGAAAAAAACCATAATAGTAGATTAATTTTGCAAGAATATAAGAAATATATAAAAAAATATAGTAATGCAAAACAAAAAAGAGAACCAATAATAATACCTGGTGTACGAGAAACTGTATTGGATTTGAACAATGATTATCATTATTTAGAAAGTAAGAATGTCAAATGGTTTATTAAAAAGTCAATAAAAGCAATTTGTCCATATGGAATCTTGAAAATTATTTATATGCTAAGAAATAGGAGAAAATAAATGATTACGGATTGTAAATTAAAAATTTCAAAAAATATTAAATTTAATAAAATAGGTAAGGTTTTAGATATATCTAATGAAACTTCAAAAAAAGGGTATGTAATATTCTTGAAACCAATATACTGCAAGAATAAAAAATTTAAATTTGTAAATGAAATAGATATAATTGAGGGAAAAGGATGTCAGATAAAATTATTAAATAAAAAGTTCAAAGTTGTTGAAAGTATTGATCCAAATTCTGAGAATTTTTTTGAAAATATTAATAAATTAACATTCGTTGGTATTACAATTTTTCCAAATTCAAAGATAAGAATAAAAAATTTAGATGTAAATTTTAATTATGTTTTTGAGGATGAAATATCAAGTTTGTTTCATGGGGATATTTTGCTTTTGTGTCCTGGGTATCCAAGTGAGTTTAATAAATATGCATATGCCTTTATTCATTCTAGAATGCAAGCATACAAGAAAGAGAATTTAAAAGTAGATCTTGCTGTAGTAAATGAAAATTACATAAACAAAAGTTCAATTTCAAAATTTGAAAATATAAAAGTTGTATCTACTGGATATAATGATATAAGAAAAATTTTACAAAATAAAAAATACAAAAAAATATTAATACACTTTTTCGATGAAAAGTATGCTCAAATTTTGGATGCTAGTGATTTAACAGAAACTGAAATAATCATTTACTCTCATGGAAGTGATACATTATATAGAGCATGGGATAGATTGAATGCAAAATATTTTGAGAATATAACAGAAATTCCAGAAAAAGTATATAAAACATTTCCAGGAAAAGATGATTTAATTAAAAGATATAATGAAAAGAGCAATGTTAAATTTGTATTTGTATCTAATTGGGCTAAAAATTTAAGCGAAAAATTGATAGGAATTAAATATAATAACGCTTATGTTATTCCTTGTAATATAGATACTGATATATTTAAATACAATGAAAAAAAATCTGATCTTAGGAAGAAAATATTTGTTATAAGAAAATATGATAACTTAAGCACATATTCAATTGATATAGCAGTTAAAGTGGTACTTGAATTAAGTACAAGAAAGATATTTGATGATTTAGAATTTTCATTTTATGGTGATGGTAATTATCATGACGTTTTGCTTGCACCATTAAAGAATTTTCCAAATGTACATATTTATAAAAAGTTTTTATCACACAAGGAAATAGCACAAGTCCATAAAGAAAATGGAATAGGATTATTTCCAACTAGATTTGATACTCAAGCTGTTTCTTCATGCGAAGCCGCAATGTCTGGTAATGTCGTAATTACTTCAAATGGAGTAGGAACTGAAGAATATATACATCCTAATATTGGTACATATTGTGATACGGAAAATATAAAACAATATGCTGACTTAATAGAAAAAATATATTTTGATGAAAAACTATTTAAAGAATTGTCAAAGCAAACACATGATTGTGTAGCAAAAACTTGCAGTTATAATAATACAATAGGAGCCGATTTAAAACTGATAAAGAGTAAGCCAAACATTGCTTCATTCAAATATAAAAAACAAGTTAATAATCCAATATTAACGATTGCGGTTCCATCATATAATGTTGCTAAATTTCTTAAAGCAGGAATTCATTCTTTGATAGATAATAAATATTCAAACAAATTAGAGATACTTATAATAAATGATGGCTCTAAAGATGATACTGCAAAAATTGGAAAGGAATTAGAAAAATTAACAACAAATGGTGATAAATCAATAGTTAAACTAATTGATAAACCTAATGGTGGACATGGCTCAACAATCAATAAAGGAATTGAACTAGCTACTGGTAAATACTTTAAGTTGATGGATGGGGACGACTATTTTATAGAGAAAGATTTCCTAAAATTTATAGAAATATTAGAAAAAGAAGACAGTGATATAATATTAACTAATTATGTTGCAGATTATGCAATAGATGCTGTTAAAACTCCGGTTAGAAATTATTCATTTATGGTACCTGGCGTTCAATATCACTTAGACAATATGAAACATTTTGGTTATGGATTTGAGCAGTGGGGACCATTGCTATCAACATCAACATATAAAACAAAAATATTAAAAGATGCTAATTTTAAGATTGATGAACATTGTTTTTATGTGGATATGGAATATAACTTTATTGGATATTTAAATTCAAAAACCGTTATATATTATCCATTAGATATTTATAATTATTATTTGGGAAGAGCAGGTCAATCAGTTTCCGCTGAATCATACCGAAGAAATTTTAAAAATCACGAAAAGGTCACTTTAAGATTAATAGAAGAGTATTATAAAATTCCAAAAGACGTAAGCGAAAATAAAAAATACTATTTAAAAAATAAAATAATAATTCCATTAGTTGAGGCTCAATATTATATATTAACTCAAAACTTAAAAAGTCCAAAAGAATTTAGAAAGTTTAATAAAATATTAAAAAAATACCCAGAAATATATAAAGATGATAAGGTTTCTAAAAAGCGAATTAAAATTCATAGATTTTTTAACGGACATTTTATGTCTTTAATTGAGTTTTTCAGCTGGTTAAAAAATAAATAATTTTAAAAGGTGACTTTAATAAGTTGCCTTTTTTTGATATAATAAATATGAAATTAAGGAGGATAATAATGAAAACTAAATATTTGGTAATAGGCGCTGGAATATCAGGCCTTACATTTGCTAATTATGCAAAAGAAGACTACTTAGTAGTTGAAAAAGAAAAAGAAGTCGGTGGATATTGTAGAACCATCAAAAGAAATGGTTATGTTTGGGATTATGCAGGTCATTTCTTCCATTTTAACACGGATGAGTTCAAGAAAAATTTCTTAAGTAAAATGCCTAAGGAAGATATTATATACAATGATAAGTGCACTAAAATTTTATACAAAAATAATTTTATAGACTTTCCTTTTCAGACTAATATTCACCAACTAGAAAAACAAGAATTTATTGATTGCCTTTATGATTTATTCAATAAAGAGGAAAAAGATAAATATGATAACTTTTTAGATATGTTATATGGTAAGTTTGGAAAATCTATAGTAGAAAAATTTCTTAAACCATATAACGAAAAATTATATGCTGTTGATCTAACTAAATTAGACGTTGATGCAATGGGGAGATTTTTTCCATATGCAGATAAAGAAGCCATTATTAACAATATGAAAAATAGTAAGGTTAATTCATATAATGCAAGCTTTTTGTATCCAAGAAATGGGGCGGCTAGCTTTATAAATATTTTATATAATGAGTTGGATAAGAGTAAAGTTTTATTAAATACCAGTGTTGTTTCATTGGATTTAAATAATAAAGAGGCAACTTTATCAAACGGAGAGACTGTAAAATATGAATATTTAATTAACACAATGCCATTAAATAATTTCCTAAAATTAATAGGTGGACATGACGAACTATTAAATGAAATGTCATATAATAAAGTGTTAGTATTTAATTTAGGCTTTGATAAAGCATCTCCATTATGTAAAAAAGAACACTGGTTATATATTCCATCTAAGAATTGCAATTATTACAGAGTAGGTTTTTATAATAATATATTAGGTGATGAGAAACTAAGTATGTATATAGAAATCGGATATAACAAAGATACTAAAATAACTAAAGAAGAAATAGATAAACAATTAGATTTAACTCTTAAAAATTTAAGAGAATCAGGAATTATTAGTGATGATATGAAATTAGTTGATCACGAAACTATTATAATGGATCCAGCTTATGTTCATATTGAAACGGAAACTACTAAGAAAATAGATGATCTAAAAAATGAATTTAGTAAAAAAGGTGTTTATACAATTGGTAGATATGGTGCTTGGATTTATAATTCAATGGAAGATTCTATGGTTAAAGCTAAAGAGTTAGCTGAAAAATTAAGATAAAAGTTGCTTTGCAACTTTTTAAAGTATTAATAAAGTTTAATACTTTAAAAAAAATATCCAATCTATATTTAATTGGATATTTTTTTAATTTTGATTTTTTAAATATGTTTTATATAATATTAAAGTTAATAGAGGAATTGAAATTACAATAGAATATACATACCTGTACAGTGCAACAGGAGACAAAAATAAAGTTATATATATACCCACATATATAGATGTAGGTATTAGATATTTATATTTTTTTCTATATAGTATTAATACTATTAAAAATAAGCCAAATACAAAATAATTTCCCATAGAACATATTGATGATATTACTGGTATTTTTTGCCATTTATTTTCATTAAGTACCTCTTTAAAGTATTTTTCTATAATTGAAATTTTACTATTTCTTTTTATTTCAATAAAATCACTAGAAAAAATGGAAGGGGTTGAAATTTTATACTCTATGTATGGATGAAACATTCTATAATCCGGATATGATTTATTAGGATACCAAAAACCATATGTATTAAGTAAGAATGCTTTTGTATAATTTTTTAAGTCCTTTTTTCCTATTGAAATATATAGCTCAGCATATTTTTTTATATGAGTCTTAGTGTATTTTTCATTTAAACAACTTTTTTGATTATCAGATATAAGTTGATTTATTGTGTAAATTGAAAAATCACAGCTTGGATAAAATTCATTTAATAATTTCAATTCTTTGTTTGAAAACGTATTTTTGTTATAGTTATAAACACTTGCTAACTGTTGCGATGGAATACTTGACATTTCTCTTATGGAATCTCCTTTTATAACTCCTAGGGCAGGCAATATTAAAGAAGCGTATATGTAATAAAAACTTATTATTACTATTAAATTAGTGAAATATATCTTTTTATTTATTTTTATTTTAAAGATAAAGCATATTAGAATACTAATTATAAGTAAAAAAATAATTATGTATATACCATTATTTCTAAACAATGTAGCAAGAATACCCGAAATGATTAGTGAAAGAACATCAAATTTATTATTTGATGTTATATTTATAAACTTATAAATAGAAATGGCAAAAATTAAGATAGAACTTGCAAAAAGTGTATCTTGTACACACGAAATTTGTAATAATAAATGAAAAGGAAAAAGTGAAAAGAAAGTCACAGAAATTAGTAGCAATACTTTATTATTTCTTGATTCTTTATATATGAAATAACTTGAATAAGATGTTACTAATGAAACTATTGTCATTTGCAAGAACGTAAATAATCCAATAGCTGCTTGATAATTACCAAAAATTTTATAACCTAAACTCACTATTAAATATTCTAAGTATGAAAATAAAACTGAAAAGTGTGTATTTACTTTATATGCTGGATTCATAAATTGTCTTAGCTGTACAGGAGCATCATAATCATATCCTCCTGGATATAGTGATAACCAAGCTATAATTCCAAATATCCATATTACTAAAAATATTTTAAAAAACATATTTCTTTTTGTAACTTGTTTTTTCTCTTTTATTTCTATACTTAGTAATGACATGACTATTGGTATTAAAGTAATTGATATAAATATAAATCCAAAAATCATTTGAACTTTTGATATACTCGTATGATTTAATTCCAATTGACTTCCAACTATAATAATAGCAGATAATATTATTGAAAATATAGATGAAAATATTAATTTTCTTTTATCCACTTTTACGTTTATATTTTTTATAAAAAAATAAAATGCAAAAAATATAATTATCATAAATACATTATTGGCACTTTCTCGTCCATCGATAGTAAACGTATCTATTAGAGTTGAAATTCCAATCGTTGCCATAAAACTATATAAAATCATTAAAATTTTTCTTTTATTCATATATAATCACCTATTAAATTATATCATAATACTATATTTTTTAAAAATATTTTGAAATTTTATTTATAAATGTTATAATGTAAATACGGAGGATGTAATGAAAAAAGATAGTAAGAAAATAGCTGTTTTAATTCCTTGTTATAATGAATCTAAAACAGTTGCAAAAGTAATAAAAGATTATAAAAAAGCGTTACCAGAAGCAGATATATATGTTTATGATAATAATTCTACTGATGGTACAGACAAAATAGCAGAAAAAGCAGGTGCTATTGTAAAATATGAATATCGCCAAGGAAAGGGTAACGTAATAAGAAGTATGTTTAGAGATATAGATGCTGATTGTTACCTTATGATTGATGGTGATGATACATATCCAGCAGAAAATGCAAAAGAAATGTGTGATATAGTATTAAACGGAAAGGCTGATATGGTAATAGGTGATAGATTATCTAGTACCTATTTTACGGAAAATAAAAGACCATTCCATAATCTAGGAAATAAAATGGTTAGATTCTTAATTAACAAGTTATTTAAGAATAATGTTAAAGATATTATGACTGGTTATAGAGCATTTTCTTATGAATTTGTTAAAGCTTTTCCAGTTTTATCAAAGGGTTTTGAAATAGAAACTGAAATGACTATTCACGCAGTTGATAAGAACTTTAAACTAGTAGAAATTCCAGTTAACTATAAAGATAGACCAGAAGGTTCTGTATCTAAATTAAATACTTATAGTGATGGATTTAAGGTGCTAAAAACAATAGCTACTTTATTTAAGGAATATAAGCCAGCAGCTTTCTTTAATATAATAAGTTTAATTTGCTTAGTATTAGCTTTGATTTTAGGGATCCCTGTTGTTTCAGAATATTTTAAAACAGGATTGGTTCCAAGATTTCCTACTTTAATAGTTTCAGGAATAGCATTACTTGTTGCATTATTGTTATGTATAACTGGTATAATTTTACAAGTAATAGTAAAGAAACATAAACAATTATATGAATTATATCTTAATTCTTTAAGGAAATAAAAATGAAAAAAATATGGAATTTATATAAGAAGTATGAAGAGATAATCAATTACTTAATAGTAGGTGGATTAACTACTATAGTAGCAATTGGATCAAAACTTCTGTTATTATTTACCATACTTGATCAAACAAATGGTTTAGAACTTCAAATAGCAGAAGTTATTTCTTGGTTTTTAGCGGTAACATTTGCTTATGTAACAAACAGAATATTTGTATTCAAGTCAAAAACAAAAGGAAGTAAATGTGCTAGAGAAATTCTTAATTTCTTTAAAGGCAGAATAGCAACTCAAATTATTCAAATGTTTATCATGTGGTTTTTTGTAACACTTCTTAAACTTGATTCTAACGTTTGGGTTCTTGTATTTACTTTGGTTTGTCAAGTTATGCAGATAGTACTTAATTATGTTATAAGTAAGTTATTAGTTTTTAAAAAAGAATCTAAAAAATAGGTTCTTTTTATTTTAAATAATGTTATTAAATGATATACTATTAGTGAGGTAGAAAATATGAAGAATATTAGATTAATTTTATTTATGGTGGTGTTCTTTTTCCTTTTAAGCACGAAAGTTTGTGCATTAGAAGATGGTGTTTATACAATACATAGTTCAATAAATAATAATTATGTACTCGATATAAATGGAGGAGTTGCTAAAAATGGAAGCAATGTTCAGTTATATACTTCTAACGGAACGAATGCTCAAAAATTTAAGGTTAAAAGAATAAATAATGAGGAATATGAAATATTTAGTTTAATAAATGAAAAATATGTTTTTGATGTAAGAAATGGAGTATTTTCAAATGGGAGCAATGTTTGGTTATACGAAAAAAATAATACAAATGCTCAGCGCTGGATTTTAAAGGAACAAGGAAATAATTTATACTCTATATGTTCTTATAACAGGGATTATTGTTTGGATGTAAATAGCGCAGTTGCTAGTAATTATACTAATATTCAACTTTATAAATATAACGGAACAAATGCTCAAAAGTTCCTATTTAAAAAATCATTTGAAAATAAACAAACAATAAAGAATGGACTTTATACTATTTCATCTAAACTAAATGACAGCAGAGTACTTGATGTTACTTCTGCTAACATTTCAAATAATAGTAATATACAACTTTATTCAAGTAATAATACCAACGCACAAAAATGGTTTGTTAACTATTTAGGAAATGGTTATTATTCAATAAAGCCGTATTTAAGCTTAGATTATTCATTAGATGTATTAGGTGCTGGAATATATAGTGGTACTAACGTCCAACTATATAAATATAATGGTTCTAATGCCCAAAAATGGATAATATCAGATGATGGTAATGGATATTATAACATTGTTTCTAATTGTAATAATTTGGTGTTAGATGTTGCAGGTGCAAGCACAAATAATGAAACTAATATTTGGATGTATACATATAATGGTTCTGATGCTCAGAAATTTAAATTTAATGATGTTTCTGAAATAGGAACCAAAACCATAAATGATGGATATTATTTTATAAATACGTCATTAAATCAAAACAAAGTTTTAGATATAAAAAGTGGAAATGTTGGTGCATTAACTAATGTTCAAATATATAACATAAATTATTCTTTAGCTCAAAAATGGTATATTAAGTACCAAAATAATGGTTACTATTCCATATTAAGTGATAAAGACAATAATTATTCTTTGGAAGTTGATACTTCAAATAATAATGTAAGAATAAATAAATATACAAACTCTAAAAATCAAAGATGGATTATAAAAAAGACAGGTTTTAATTATTACATTATTTCTGAAAATGGAAAGTATCTAGATTTATCTGGCGCGTCAACTAATAATGGTAATAACATTGGAGTTTTTACACCAAACGGAACGAATGCTCAAAAGTTTAATTTTAGAAAAACAGCGAGTGGGTTAAGTAGTAATTCTGTTAAAAACGGAATTTATAGAATAACTAGTGCACTAGATAATAGTATGGTTATTGATTTGGCCGGAGCTAGTACTAATAATGGAGCTAACATACAATTATATAAAACTAATGGTTCTAATGCACAAAAATGGGAAGTTTCCTATTTATCAAATGGATATTACAAAATAAGTACCTTAATTAATTTGACAAAATCATTTGATGTTGCATCTGGTGGAATATCAAATGGTACAAATGTGCAATTATATGATTATAATGCCTCTATGGCTCAACAATGGATTATAAAAGATGTGGGAAATGGTTATTATAATATAATATCTAATGCCAATGGTTTGTGTCTTGATGTAGCAAACGCAAATGCATCAAATGGTTCAAATATTTGGATGTATAACTGTAATAATTCAAATGCTCAAAAATTCAAATTTGTAAAAGCAGAGCAAAAAACTAGGGTAATAGATGTAAGTTACCACCAAGGTCAAATTGATTGGAATAAAGTTTATAATACTGGTATTTATGGTGTAATGCTTAGAATAGGATATTGGAATACGGAAGATGGGAGACTAAGTGAGTACATAAACGAAGTTAAACGTTTAGGTATTCCATATGGTATTTATCTATTTAGTTATGCAAACACTACTAATGGTGCTAATATAGAAGCTAACTTCACAAAAAGCATAATAAGCAAATATAATTTAAATCCTACACTTGGAATTTATTATGATTTAGAAGATTGGTATATTTCAGCAGATAATACTTCAAATACATTATCAAAAGATCAATATGATAATATAGCAAGAACTTATATTAATTCTGTAAGTGGTTATGTGGGTAGTAAATATAAGGTTAAGGTATATGCGGATTTAAATCATGTTAATAATAGATTTGGAAGTTATGCTAGAGGTGAATCTGATTGGATTGCACATTATAACGCATCAGAGTGTGGATATAAAGGTTCATATTCTTTATGGCAATACACTTCTTCTGGAACTGTTGATGGAATAAGAGGATATGTGGATTTAAACTATTTATATTAATTAAAGCACAATTTAATAGACTCTCTAAATTTTTGAAAGATTTTTCGAAAATTTAGGGGGTTTTTTAAATTTTTGGATAATTATTTATGTAGGAGGAAGATAAGTATCTTTGTCAAAATAGATTATATAAAAAAAATCGTAAGAAGGATAAGTGATGTTAAATCGACGAATTTACTTGATATTTTTTGCTTTAAAATTTTGAAAGATAAAAACATCATAAAGAAAGGAGAAAAAATGGGCTATTATAAGAAAATAAAAAATGAATTAACAAATAACGATAATGAAATAAATAATATTTTTGATAATATCAAAGATTTGGTTATAAATAGCAGAAATAAAGTTTATCAAACAGTTAATACAGAAATGCTTAATTTGTATTGGAATATAGGAAAAGCAATTATGAAAATACAACAAGGTGATGAAAGAGCAAGTTATGGTGATTCTGTACTAGATAAATTATCTCAAAAACTGACTAATGAATTTGGAAAAGGATTTTCTAAGAGAAATCTAGAAAGGATGAGAAAGTTTTATATATACTTTCCAATTGCGACAACAGTGTCGCCGCAATTGAGTTGGTCTCATTATTTAGAACTTATAAAAATTGATGAAGGTCCTAAAAGAAATTTTTATTTAAAAGAAACGATTAATTCTAAATGGAGTGTTAGAGAACTTCAAAGACAAAGAGATTCGCTACTTTATGAAAGATTAACAATATCTGCTGATAAAGAAAAAATACTTGAATTATCCGAAAAAGGCCAAATTTTAAAAACAAGTAAAGATTTAGTAAAAGACCCTTTTGTATTAGAATTTTTAGATATAAAAGAAAATACCGGTTATTTAGAATCTGATTTGGAAAAGAATATTATAGAACACTTAAAAGAGTTTTTGTTAGAATTAGGCAAGGGTTTTAGTTATGTTGGTAATCAAGTAAGATTAACATTAGAAGAGGATCATTTTTATCCAGACTTAGTTTTTTACAACAGACTTTTAAGATGTTTTGTAATTATTGATTTGAAAATAGGAAAAGTATCACATCAAGATATTGGTCAAATAAAGATGTATGTTAATTACTACGATAGAGAAATAAAACAATCTGATGAAAATCCAACAGTCGGAATACTACTATCAACAAATAAAAATGAAACAATTGTAAAATACACATTACCAGAAGATAATAAAACAATATTTTCTTTTGAGTATAAATTACATATGCCAACTGAACAAGAATTAATTAGTGCTGTTGAGGAAGAAAAGAAAAATTTCAAATTAAATGAAGAAAATTAATCATAGTAAATTAAAGCTAATCGCTAAATAATAAGCTGATTTTAAATGAAGCAATTAATCAAGGACTTACCATTGGTATTATCGTGTGTAAAAAGAAAAATGGTTATCTATTTAAATACGTAACTAATAAAAAAATATATGAAAGAAAATATGAATTAGTTTGAAAAGCAAAGAGAAATCCTTGCTTTTTTATTGTATTTAATTATTCGACAAAACTTCTTAAATTTTTTTCATATTTCTTAGGGGGTTTTTCAAAAATTTGTCTAACTATTAATTTGAAAGGAGGAAATTAATGGTTAAATAACTTTGAATTGTTGTAGTTAAAAAACAATCATAAAAAAGAAAGGAAAAAATATATGACTAGAAAATTTGTTGTTACGATTAAAGAAATAGAAAATGAGGATAGTGTGGCAAAAAAAACACTTGCAAGAGAAGCGCTCATGAACTTAATCAGGAAAAAAGACAGCTTAGATAACTACGAGGAGGATATAGAAGAATCTGAAGAAGAAATAGAAGATGAAAAAGGTAATAAGAAAAAGTTATACACAGTCTCTAAAAGTTCTCCATATTTAACGAAATTATTTAATGATATTGAATCGTGGGTGAATAAAGATTGAAAAAGAAAATAACGCTGCTTCTTCTTGCTGTAATAATGCTTTTACCATTTATAAAAGTAAAGGCATTAGCAAATGATTCATACGTTGATTGGAATTTAGACAGAAGCATATTTGCACATCAATATAGAAATGGAAGTGACCATATCACAAATCTTGCAATGATGACTGTAAATGGTGTTTATGGTTACTGTATTGAGCCTGGAATACTTGCACATAAGGCTTCTTATTATTCATCAACTACTAGCATAAATGATACTCCATTAAGCGGGATAGATACCAGAAGATTAAGCCTAATAGGATATTATGGATATGGTTATGAAGGACATAATACAAAAGAGTATTATATGGCAACTCAGGAGCTAATATGGAGGTATATGGGCGTAGAAAACGTATGGTGGACTGATAAAAAAGTTGGTGGTAATATAATAAATATTGATTCATATAAAAACGAAATATTAAGACTTGTTAATCTATACGATGTAACTCCTTCTTTTAATTTTAAAGAAGAATATATGGTAGGAGATGAAATCATTCTTCCTGATAATAACAATGTTTTAAATGGTTATGACGTATTCCAAAATCAAAACGTTACAAAAGATGGTAATAATATAAAAATAAAAGTATCTGATGGAAATAATAAATTTACTTTAAAAAGAAAAAATAATGGTAAGTTAACTAAGTTCTATTATAAAAGTGGATATCAAACAATTGGGACGTTTGGGTTTCCTTATGAACACTCTAAAGAGTATGATGTTAAATCATTTTATGGGAAGATAATAATTGACAAACTAGATGATGATACTAAAAGTAAAGATAAGTCATCTAGCGAAGTTTCATTAGAAGGAGCAGAATATGGATTATATGATAAAGATAATAATTTGCTTCAAACTAAAAAAACAGATAAAGATGGAACGATTATATTTGATAATTTGCCTAAAAATAATTACCGAATAAAAGAGATTAGTCCAAGCGTGGGATATACTAAATCACCAACTATATCATCTACGTTTATTGGAACTGGAACGAGGGAAGTTGTTATAAAATCGTTTGAAAAAATAATTAAAAATAAAATTTATATTACAAAGGTTTTAGATGATCCAATAAATAATACATGCACACCTGAAGAGGGAATATTATTCTACGTATTTGATATATTGGGAAACCACATAATGGATCTTGTTACAGATAAAAATGGTAATATAGAGTTTACTTTACCATATGGCACTTATACACTTAGACAAATATCTACTAAAGATGGAGTAGATAAAATAAAAGATAGAATAATTGAGGTTACTAAAGATGGTGTTATCCAAAAAATAGCGTTAGTTAATCATTTTTTACCAAAAGAAAAAGAAGAAATTCCGAAGCCTAAAGAAGAGATAAAAGAAGAAGTTTTACCTAATACTGGTAGAAATGATTTCTTATTATATATTTTGCTTTTCTCTATAAGCTCATCAATTTTAATTTATGAAAAAAATATTAGTTAGTTTAATTCTTTTCATAAGTGTATTTCTAATTACAAAAGATATGGTTTTTATGCTATTATTAAATTCTTCTAATGATAAAATGGTAAAAGCTTATTTTAATAATAATTCTTCGTTTAATTATAATGGTGATATGGTTTTAGATATCCCTGATATTTCTCTTAAAAATATAGTTAAAAAATCAGATGATAAATTTAAATTACTTGATAGATATTTAGTTTATTATAAAAATAATAATTATAAAGAAGGAATAGTAATACTAGGACATTCTGGTATGGGATATGGGACCTACTTTAATAGATTAGATGAATTAGATAGTAAAAGTAATGTATATATCTATAAAGATAAACTTAAACTAACCTATCAATTTAAGGAAAAAATGGATGTAAAAGAAACGCAGACAGACATTTTAAATAGTGCTAAAGCAAATGAACTTATACTAATTACATGTAAAAAAAGTGTTAAAGATGAAAGGTTAGTTGTTAAATTAGTGTTAAAAAGTGCTAAAACCATTGATAAATAAGCAAAAAATACTATTTTTGTACTAAAAATACTTGAAATAACTAGTAAAAAATGATACGCTTATATTGTAAGCAAGGTAGCTTATAGATATGAACATAAATATGGAGGTTTTATTATGTCAAAACAAGAATTAGTAGAAAAAATGGCTGAAAAAGCTGGATTAACTAAAGCTGATGCTGCTCGTGCATTAGACGCATTTACTGAAAGCGTAACTGAAGCATTAAAGGCAGGAGACAAAGTTTCATTAGTAGGATTTGGTACTTATGCAACTTCAGAAAGACCAGCTAGAGAAGGTCGTAACCCAAGAACTGGAGAAACAGTTAAGATTGCTGCTAGAACTGCAGTTACATTCAAAGCTGGTTCTAAGTTAAAAGAAGCTGTAAACAAATAATGAAAAACCATGAAAATGGTTTTTTCTTTTTGAATTTTTGTTATAATTATAATGGTGATAACTTTGATAGAGAAAGCATGTGAACTTTTACAAATGTTTTATTCTTCTGGCTATGAAGCTTATGTAGTTGGAGGTTTTGTAAGAGATATTATTTTAGGAAGAAATAGTTTTGATGTTGATATTGCAACTAATGCTACACCAAAAGAAGTGCAAATGATATTTAAAGATGTAAAACTTCCGTTTGAGGGGTATGGATCCGTGCATTTAGTATATAAGAAAGTAAATTTTGAAATTACAACGTACCGTATGGACCTAGAATATCAAGATAAAAGAAAACCTTCTAAGATAGTTTATACTGATAAATTGATAATTGATTTAAGAAGAAGAGACTTTACTATGAACACGTTATGCATGGATAAAAATAAGAACATTATTGACTTATTAAATGCAAGGTGTGATATAGAGAATAAGGTAATAAAAACAGTTGGAAATGCAAACAGAAGACTAAAAGAAGACTCTCTTAGAATACTTCGTGCAATAAGGTTTGCAACCGAACTTGATTTTTCTATTGATGAAGAATTAAAGGATGCCATAATAAATAATAGGAAGCTAGTTAAAGATTTATCATTTTATAGAAAAAAACAGGAACTAAATAGAATCTTTTCATCTCCTAACGTACTTAAAGGAATTAGTCTTTTAAAATATTTTTCTTTGGATGAATATTTAGATATAGATTTAAAACATGAAATCGTTAAGACAAGTGATCCAATAGGTATATGGGCGCAGGTTAGTCCTTCTTCCTCATATCCTTTTACATCTAATGAAAAAGACTATTTAAAGGCCATAAATGATGTTTTAACAGATGATGTGATTAATGATATGGAATTGTATAAAAAAGGCAATTACGTGTGCTTTATTGCTGCTCAAATACTTAATATGGATACTAAAGATATTTATGACAGATGTGATAACTTAGTGATAAAAAAGACATCAGATATTAAACTTACCGGAAAAGATATAATAGATCTTATTAATCCTAAAGATAAAAGTATTATAAAAAACATAATTAAAGATATTGAAGAAAAAATAATATACAAAGAATTAAACAATAATTATGAAGAGTTAAAATGTTACGTGTTAGATAACTATAAGAAATATTGATAATACGTATCTAGTTATGTTATAATCCTTTTTAGAAAGAGGTGATTTTATATGCTAAAAAAAGAGTTAATGAACGAACTTAATAATGAAAATCATTATACCGTTCCAAGATATGTTTTATCTTATGCTAAAGAACTTGGTTTAGATATGGATTCACTTATTTTACTTATTTATTTTTTAAATAAACCAAACAAATCTATATTTGATTATAAAAAGATAATTGAAGATATTAATTTTACTGAAAAAGAGCTTTTAAATGCACTATCTACTCTTAAGGATAAGAATATTTTACTTATTCTTATGGAGAAGAATGATTCGGGTGTATTAGAAGAGAAGGTTGATATAAGTTTATTTTATGAAATCATATTTTCTAAGATATTAAATAAGGAAACGAAAGAGAATAATGAAAAAGATTTATATGATAACTTTGAAAAAGAATTTGGAAGGACTCTTTCTCCTATGGAATATGAAATAATTAATTCTTGGAAGGAGCAAAAGATAAGCAACGAACTTATTTTATCTGCGCTTAAAGAAGCCGTGTTTAATGGTGTTAATAATTTAAGATACATAGATAAAATTTTATATGAATGGAATAAGAAAGGTATAAAAAAGCCTACTGACATAATAGAAAAACAAAAGGCAAGGGAAGAAGAAAAAACTCCTGAAACTTACGAATATGACTGGTTAAATGAAGACTAGTCATTTTTTTATGAAATAAAAAAGCACCTTAAATTTAAGGTACTTATTTATTCTGTTGTACTAGTTGTGTTAGTTGCTGTTACCGTAACGTTTCTACTTACCGTTTTACTCTTTCCTTGATAAGTTACTTTATAAGTTAGTTTATAAGTTCCAAGGATGTTTGTATCAACGCTTCCAGATTCTAGTGTAATAGTTGCCCCATCTGTTACATCAACGGAGTTATATAAAACGATTATAGGTTTGTTATCGACAAACGTCTTTCCTTGTTCTATTGTGCTATTACTTATTTTAACATCAAAATCACTTGTTACCGAAACTTTGTGTTCAACGCCCTTACTTCTGTTTGTTTTGTAGTTAGAGTATGCTGTATATATTACGTATACAGGATTTGAATAGCTTGTTATATGTGTATATGATGTACTAGTTGTAGTTCCAACGTATACTTCAGAACCACCGGAACCATCTTTTACATATATGTCATATCCAAGTGTTCCATAGCTGTCATCAAAGTTTAGGTTTACCATGTCTTCAGCACTAATACCATTCCATTTTAAGTGTACTGTGTTACCAGATATACTACTTGTAACACCACTTACACTTGGTAGTTGTTCTGCTTGTTCAGTTCCTGTTTCATCAGGCCCAGTTCCTTTTCTAAAGTATCCAACAACACCACCGTATAAGGCTTTTTTAAGTGGAATAGAGTTTCTTATAACTGATACCTCTTCGATGCTAGATGGTCTTTCAAATGAGCTTCCGTCTTTATCAAATAAGTTTTCTGCTAAATTACGATAGAACTTATCACGAGTTGACCAAGATGATGTAGTACTATGACCTTTTGTTATACTATCATAACCATACCAGAATGTTATTGTTTGCTTTGGAGTATATCCACATACCCATAAGTCATTTATCGCTTTACTTGATAAATGATATCTCTTTCTAGTTGCTTCATCAAAGTTAGAAGTACCGGTTTTGGCAGCTGTTTGAACACCACTTATACCAGCGGCTGATTTAGCAAGTCCTTCTGTTGCAGACCAGTTTAAAGAGTAGTTAATAATGTATGCTGTTGAGTCATTCATAACGCGTGTTTTAGCTGATTTTGTTTCAACTACTTCATCAGTGTCTTTATATACAAATTTCTTTATTGTATGAGGTTTAATGTAGTAACCACCATTTGAGAATGCTTGATATGCTCCTGCCATTGTCATTGGACTGTTTCTAGATTCTTCTTTTTTGGTAGAACCAGTAAATGATCCAATAGAATGAGCCTCATGTATTTTGCCATTTTTATCTACTTCTGGAGTAATTCCAAGACTACTTGCGAATTTTAATATCTTATCGTTACCAGCTCCTTTAGATACTTGTTGGAAAGTTTTTAAAGCTGTTACGTTTCTTGAAAGTCCAAGTGCCTGATATAGCGGAAGCCTTCCTTTATATCCACCATCTGAGTTAGATATTTTAGTTCCATCACTATATGTTGTTGGAGTATCGTCAATATAATTAACCGTTCCCCAACCTAAGTATTCAACTGCTGGACCATAGTCAAATATTGGTTTTGCCGTTGAACCTATTTGTCTGTTTGTCATCGTAGCGTAGTTATATGATCTTTCGGAGTTTTTATTTCTTCCGGCTCCTACTGCTAATACTTCACCACTTGCTGAGTCAGTCATTACGACACCTGCTTGTGCATTTTCGTTTTCCCATTTCCAAGCCTCACCATTCATAACCTTATTAACAAAGTCTTGCTTGCTTCTATTCATTGCAGTATAAATCTTAAGTGGGGTAGTATATGGGTTTAAATCATATTCGTTTTCTAACTCTTCAACAACAGTATCAATATATCCTTGATACTCAGAGTACGTTCCAGAAGTTTGTGTTTTCTTTATATATGAAGTAATCGGAGAATTTTCTGCAATTTCTTTTTCTTCTTCAGTTATATAACCATGTCTTTGCATTAGGTAAAGAACCGTTTTTCTTCTTCCTTCAGCACGTTCTGGATAGTTATAAGGATTATAATAAGTTGGTGATTGGAATAATCCTGCTATAAATGATGCTTCTGCTAAGTTAAGTTCACTAACTGATTTACCAAAGTAGTTTAATGAGGCTTGCTCAACACCGTAAGCCCCGTTACCTAAGTAAGAGTCATTAACATAAAATTCTAAAATTTCTTTTTTAGTATATTTTCTTTCTATTTTAAATATTGAAAGATATATATCAGTAAACTTTCTAGTTATTCCCTCAAAACCTTTAGATTTAGTAGAAGTATAGTTATTTTTGGCAATTTGCATTGTAAGAGTTGATGCACCACCACCATTTTTACCAACTAGTTGATACATACTTGCTTTCATAAATCTTGCAAGGTCAAAACCATTATGCTGGAAGAACTTAGAGTCTTCTGTTGCAATTATTGCATCTATTAAAACCTCAGGTAAGTCATCATATGATATTTCAGTTCTGTTTTCGTTACCCATTTTGGTAATTATGTTTCCTTCGGTATCATATAACTCTGACATTTGAGTGAATTTTAAGTTGTTTGGATCAAATTTAGGAGCCTTTACAATAATATAGGCAAAAAATACTGCCATAAGTGATGCAAAAGCTACTACACAAATTATAAGAATGTTTAAAATCATCTTTTTCTTTTTACTTACTTTTCTTTTAGAAGTATTATTTGTACCTTTTATAACTTTCCTTTTAACATCATTTGTTTTAGCCTTAATATTATTTGCAATGTTACTTGCTTTGCTGCTTCTTTTTTTCATCATGATTTATTACCTCCAAAGTATAATTTATCTATTACTTCTATATAGTCTATTCTAGGTGCATACTTTATTTTAATCATTGTACCATAATTCTTAAAAAAATCTAATGGAATCGACTTTCTTTTATTATTTTTAATAAATTCTTCTAAGTTTTCCACACTTAAAAAATACGTTTCATCAAGCAGATTGAATCTTACTATTATAAATGCAATAGCTCCTTTATTTTTAACATTTATTAAATGTTTTATTTGATGCATATGTATGTTAGCTAGTGCAAAAGAAGTTTTACTGTTTGTTTCTTTAGCCTCGAAATCAACGTATTTTCCGTTATAAATTCCATTATAATCGGTAGTTGATGGAGTCTCAAAATAAGCCTCTTTTATTTTTCCTAATTTATAGTCAACGTTAACAAGTTTTATAGGAGTAGGTTTTTTATAAACGTATGCAATATCCTTAATTCTATAATACTCATTTGCTAAATTTATGTCAGATTCCAAAGCCATACCACGATTTGCAAAACCAGTTTTAATATGATTGCTCTTAGTTTTGTTAAATCTGGTAAAGGAATAGTTATTTATCACTATCATCACCTGTTATAATTATACTACATTTATTTATTATTTCTATATAAAATATGAAAAGAATTGTCGAAAATATTAAAATATAATTTTGTCGTGTTATTATTTATTTGAAAGGAATGTTTTTTATGAAAGATTATACTTTGATGTTTGTTATTATTGATGATTTAATAGACGAAGTAGAAAAAATAGAAGAAACTTTAATTATAAATCATACACTTAATTAGGTGATTTGTTTGGAAAATATAAAAGAGATTTATGATCTTATTCCTTATATAATAATGATAGGAATAATTTTAAATATAACAGGTAATTTAATTAAAATGACGTTTAAGGTTCCTAGCAAATACATAGTTTGGATTTTACTTATTTTAAGTTTATTAATTAACTTTATTTTTTATGGTTTTACTTTTGAAAGTTTATTTGTGGGCTTTGTAAGCTTTAGTTTTTCCGTGTCTTCTTATGATTTGGCAAAGTATTTTACAAAGATAAGAAATAGAAAGTAAGTGTTAAGCAAATTAAATTTTATGTAAATTGACAAATGATAAAAAACTTGAGATAATGTTAATTACAGAGGTGGTAAAAAATGTTTAATGGTAGAATAGCTTTGTCACCACAAGATATCTTTGATAAAGAATTTAAGATTGATACTCGTGGATATAGACTTCAAGAAGTAGATAAGTATTTAGATCAAATAATTAAGGATTATGTTGAGTTTATTAACATAATTAAGGAACTTAGAAATGAGAATAAGGCTTTAGAAAGAGAAAACATCGATTTAAAGCATGAACTTAGAGATTTAAAAGCTAATATTGATATTGTTAAGAAAAGTGAAAAAGAAATTACCAACGTAGATATATTAAGACGTTTATCACAACTGGAAAAATATATATATGATAAAGATGAGTAATGGTTTTTACGTAAACGCTGCTAATTATTAGTAGAGGAAAGTCCACGCTCACACGGACCTGTAACGGACGTAGTGTTCATGCAAAGGGAACAAATAACCTTTGGTAGGATTTAATCCTAACGGCGTCGAGGTAGCCTAAGTTTTTAATATGGCTATATTAGGCATAAAGTGCCATAGTGACGATTTTGCTTGGAAACTTGCAAAGTGGAACGGGTAAACCCCATGAGTGAGAAACCCAAAATTGGTAGGGGAACTTCTATGAAGGAACAAAAACGGATTAGAAGATGCTTTTTAAAAGCATAGATAAATGTTTACGACCAGATATCTGGTACAGAACGTGGCTTATTAAAACTATTATTTATTTATATAAAGGAGTGAACTTAAGTTGAAGGAGATTGGTGAAAAGCTAAAGGCTGCAAGGGAAGAACACGGTGTTAGTGTTGATGAAGCAGCAGAAGATTTAAACCTTAGAGCTTCACAAATAGAAAACATAGAAAAAGGAAACTTAAAGGTATTTAAAGATGTGTTTTATTTAAAATCATTTATTAGATCATACGCCAAGTATTTAGGACTTGATGAAGATGCTATAATGGATGAGTTTAACGAGTACTTTTTTGAGGAAACATCAAAGATTCCAATCGCGGAGATAGAAAAAGCATCACGCGCAAAGGAAAAGGAAAAAGCATCTGATAAAAAGGTTGCATCTCCATACACGGTAGATGATAAACCAAAGTCAAAGGTGCCCGCTATTATAGTTACACTTATAATTTTATTGTTATTATTTTTAATAGGATATTTAGTTGTAACGGAATATGTTATTCCTAAAAATGATAATGATAATAGTGTTTTAACTTATTTAGAGAATTAAGAGGTGGATATATGAACTTAGCTAATAGAATAACAATGATTAGAATATTTTTAACGGTTTTATTAATTGTTTTATTACTATTTCCATTTTACATGGTAAACATTGAATTTCCAAAAGTGTTAATTGGCACTATAACGGTAGATATTAAGTATTTTATTGCGGCAGGATTATTTGCTGTTGCATCAATTACAGATGCTATTGATGGTCATATTGCAAGAAGTCGTAATATGGTAACTGATTTTGGTAAAATGACTGATGCAATTGCAGATAAAATGCTAGTTAACTCAAGTTTAATTATTTTAACTGCACAAGGAATGGTATCACCTGCTATTACGGTTATAATCGTTTTAAGAGATACTGTTGTAGATACGATTAAAATGATTGCAGGAAGTAAGGGAAAGGTAGTTGCTGCTATAAAGTCTGGTAAGATTAAAACAACGTTTTTAATGCTAGGTATAATATTTACCATGTGTTATAATTTACCATTTGAATTATTTAATCTTGATATAGCAAGTTTCTTACTTGTTTTAGCAACTATATTTGCAATTATTTCAGGAATTCAGTATTACATAATGAATAAAGATATAATTTTTTCTAAAGAAGAAATATCAGATTCTGCAGATAAAAAAACACAGAAATAGAATTTTAGCTTAGACAAAAAAATGAATTTAATAGAAGAATCATAGTATAAACTTTCAAACATTTGTTCGAAAAAGTACTTGATTTTTCTTTTTTAATGGATTATAATGTTATTGTAATCAATGACTAGGAGGATATTTATGGCAAAGAAAGCTTTAAATGATAAGACTTTAGAACAAGTTCTTGCAGACATAGAAAAACAATTTGGTAAGGGTTCAATAATGAAATTAGGTGATGAAAGTCATAATGAAATAGACACGGTATCATCTGGATCTCTTACTTTAGATATAGCACTTGGTGTTGGAGGTTATCCAAAGGGAAGAATAATTGAAATATATGGACCAGAATCATCAGGTAAAACTACGTTTGCACTTGAGGCTATTGCAGAGGTACAAAAAGCAGGAGGTAAAGCAGCGTTTATAGATGCAGAGCATGCACTTGATCCAGTTTATGCTAAAAACCTAGGAGTAGATATTAATGATTTATTATTATCACAACCAGATACTGGTGAACAAGCACTAGAAATTTGTGAAGCATTAGTTAGAAGTGAAGCTATAAGCATAGTTGTAATAGATTCGGTTGCAGCACTTGTTCCACAAGCAGAAATAGAAGGGGAAATGGGTGATAGTCACGTAGGACTTCAAGCAAGATTAATGAGTCAGGCTTTAAGAAAGTTATCTGGAACTATTAGCAAAACCAATACAATTGCAATATTTATTAATCAGTTAAGAGAAAAAGTAGGTGTTTTATTTGGTAATCCAGAAACTACACCAGGTGGTAGAGCACTTAAATTCTATTCAACTATTAGATTAGATGTAAGACGTGGTGAACAAATTAAAAATGGAGATAATGTAATAGGTAATAAAACCAACGTTAAGATAGTAAAAAATAAGGTTGCTCCTCCATTTAAAACTGCATCAGTTGAAATTATGTATGGACAAGGCGTTTCAAGGGAAGCTGAAATACTTGATTTAGCATCAGAAATAGGAATTGTTGATAAAAGTGGAGCTTGGTATTCATATAATGGAGAAAAAATTGGCCAAGGTAAGGAGAATGCTAAACAATTCTTAAGAGATAATCCTACTATTAAAGAAGAAATAGAAAATAAGGTTCGTGAAAGTCACGGCATTTTAAAACAAGATAAAGAAAAAGAAAAAAATAAAAAATAAAATAATAATTGAAACTGGTTTATGCTGGTTTCTTTTTATATACACATAAAAAAAAGACGCTTAATACGTATATTTTTTCTTTATATTTAAGACTTTTTAATTAAATTTTGTTATAATATTTATGGTGATAAAATGGATAATATAAAATTAAGAATGGATGAATTAATAGATATAATTAATGAAGCTAGTATTAAGTATTATGTAGATGATAATCCTAGTATTACTGACCAAGAATATGATGATTATTATAATGAATTATTAAAACTTGAAGAGAAATATCCTGATTTAAAAAGAAGTGATTCACCAACTTTAAGAGTAGGTGGAAAGGTAGTAGATAAATTTGAAAAGGTAACTCATGAAAGTCCTATGCTTTCATTTGATGATATATTTAATGAGGATGAAATAGTTCTTTTTGATGAAAGGATAAAAAAGACTTGTCCTAATGCGACTTATACTTTAGAGCCTAAAATGGACGGGTTATCTGGTTCATTATTATATGAAAAAGGTGTACTTAAAAGGGCTGCGACAAGGGGAGACGGACTTATCGGAGAAAATATTACTCATAACGTAGAAACTATAAAATCAGTTCCTTTAAAACTTAATAAGGAACTTGATATAGAAGTTCGTGGTGAAATATATATGAGTAAGGCCTCTTTTGAAAAGTGTAATAAAGAAAAAGAAAAAAGAGGTGAAAATTTATTCGCTAACCCAAGAAATGCTGCTGCAGGTTCTGTAAGACAATTAGATAGTAAGATTGCTGCAAAAAGAAATCTAGACTTTATGGCTTATTTCATACCTAATCCAGATAAATATGGTATAAAAACTCAAGGCGAATCTTTAGCATTTTTAAAAGAATTAGGTTTTAAAACCAATTATAATTTAAATGGACTTGCTAAAAACATAAATGACATAATTAACTATATAGATGGTTTAGGAAGCAAAAGATCTAATCTTCCTTTTGAAATAGATGGCGTTGTATTAAAGGTTAATAGCTTGGAAGATGAGGCAAAATTAGGTTTTACCGAAAGAGTACCTAGATGGGGAATAGCATATAAATTTCCAGCTGAAGAAGTTTTAACTACTTTAAAAGAAATAAAATTTACAGTCGGAAGAACTGGTAAGATAACACCAAATGCTCTTTTTTCACCAGTTCATGTTGCAGGTTCTGTTATATCAAAGGCAACGCTTCATAATGAAGATTATTGTTTAGATAAGGATGTAAGGGTAGGAGATGTTATCTCAATTAGAAAAGCAGGCGACGTAATACCGGAAGTAGTAGAGGTAAAAAAAGAAAGAAGAACTGGTAAAGAAGTTCCGTTTAAGATGATAGAAAACTGTCCGATGTGTGCATCAAAACTGGTTAAAGAAGATGCTAACTACTTTTGTAAAAATGATTTATGCCCCGCAAGAAAAATGGAAGGATTAATTCATTTTGCGTCAAGAAATACGATGAACATAGATGGACTTGGTGAAAGGATCATAGAAGATTTTTATAATATGGGATTTATTAAGTCCATATCTGATATATATCTTTTATCAAACCATAAAGAAGACTTAATAGAACTTGAAGGCTTTGGAGAAAAAAGTGTTAACAATTTACTTGAAAGTATTGAAAATTCAAAAAACAACTCTTTAGAGAAGGTTCTTTTTGCACTAGGAATAAGACATGTTGGTAAAAAAACAGCTAAAATACTTGCTAAAAGATATAAAAATATAGATAATATAATTAATGTTAATATTGATGAACTAACAAACGTTAATGATATAGGTGAGATAATAGCTAAAAGTGTAAAAACATATTTTGATGATCCTTTAAATTTAAAATTAATAGAGGATTTAAAGAAACTAGGCTTAAATTTCGAATATAAAAATGACTCATCAGACGACACATTATCTGGTATGACGTTTGTTTTAACAGGAACTTTAGAGAAGTATAAAAGAGAAGAATTAACTAAGATTCTAGAAGATAAAGGCGCTAAGGTAACAAGTTCGGTTACTAAAAAGACAACCGGTGTTATCGTAGGAGATAAACCTGGCTCAAAATATGATAAAGCATTAAAGCTTGGTGTTAAAATATATAAAGAAGAAGATGTCTTAAACATCATAAAATAATGTATACATTATGGAGAAAATATGCAGAAAAAAGATATTATAATAAAAGATGATGAAAGTAATTTTAAATTTAATTTCCGTGTTGCTGGAATTTTTGTAAATGATAATAAGGTTTTACTTCAAAAATGTGAAAAAGACAATTATTATTCACTGATTGGTGGTAGAGTAAAATATGGTGAAACAACAATAGAAGCTTTGATTCGTGAGATACAAGAAGAAATTGGAATTAAAGTAAATAAAAAAGAAACCAAACTTATAAATGTTTCGGAAAATTTCTTTAAATATAATGGAAAAGAATTTCACGAGCTATTATTCATTTATAAAATTAACAATAAACAAATAGATCAAATTAGTGAAATAAAAACCTTGGATAAAACAAACGTTGTAAACAAATGGTATGATATTTCCAAATTGAATATTATGGATGTTAGACCAAATATAATAACAAATCTAATAGAAAGCAATAAAATAGTTCATTGTATAATAAAATAATTTAAATTGCAAAAACTTGACAAAAATAAAAATCATGATAGTATATTTATCAGAATTTTTATTGATGTTTGCTTGTACAGAAACATTATTATAGCAAGCAGATAAATGGGTCTTGTTTGCAAAATCAGGACCTTTTATTTTTAGAGTAAAAAGGGAGTTTATAGGAGGATGTTATGAATAATTATTATTTAAGTGAAGAAAATAAAAATATGACAGGATATGCATCAAAGGATAGACCTTGGTTAAAATTTTATCCACCTGGAGCATCAAAAATAGAAGATATAAATTTGACTTATTATCAATATTATGTAGAGGCTAACAAAAAGTTTTTGGATAAAGCTGGAATAGAATATTATAATAGAATAATAACGAGAAAAGATGTTATTAAAGAAAGTGATCAATTAGCTAAAGTATTACAAAAATATGGAGTAAAAAAACGCGATCAAATTTTACTTGGTACTATTGGAGTTCCAGAAGCCTTTTATACAATAATGGCACTTAGCAAAATAGGTGCTGGAGCAAATATAATTAATATTACTTATCCGAATGAACTTATAATTGATTCAGTAAAACAAGCTGATTTTGATGTTTTTATTGTATTAGATGTATTTTATGATCTTTTTAGTGATGCTTTAAAATTACCAGAAATGAAAAACAAAAAGATTATAGTAATTCCTTTTACAAATTCATTTCCACTAGGTACAAAAACAGTTATGTTGGCTCAAAGAATAAAAAATAAGAAAAAATTTGATAAACTAAAAGAAGATTATAATTTAAATTTATCATATTATAACGATGCAATTAAAGAATGCATTAATATGCCTGATATTGAAGCAGAGCCATATGATAAAGAACTTAAATTTTTGACTGTATATTCATCGGGTACTACTGCAAAAGCTAAAGGTATAAATTTACCAATAGATTCTATAACTTATATGGCTAGAAATCATGAATTGGCAGATTTAGGAACAGATGAAAATACAGCAAGTCTTCATAAAGTTCCAATTAATTTTTCAACAGGTGTAAATAATAACTTTTTATTACCACCACTTGTTGGAATGATAAATGTTTTAGACCCTGTATTTGATAAAAAAACAATAGGAAAAAGTTTTAAAAATCATAAACATAAAATAGGAGTAGCTATAATTTCTAATGAAATGTGGGAAGCTGTTGGTAATTCTAAATTAAAAAAAGATACTTTATCTGATTTAACACATCCAATAGCTGGTGGAGATGGAGCTTCTGTCCATAGGCAAGAACAAATTTATAATAATTTAAAGAAGTTTGGATGCAAAAGGCCTTTATTTTCTGGAGCAGGTAGTACTGAAGTTGGGGCTTGTGCAACAACCACATTAAGACAAGCGTATAAAGCTGGAACGGCAGGTGTGCCATTACCTCAAGTTAATGCTATGATAATAGATGATGAAGGTAAAGAATTAAAATATAATGAATCAGGAGAGATTTGTTATAGTACTCCAATGATGATGTTAGGTTATTTAAATGATGAAGAAAAAACAAGAAAAAGTTTTATTTATGTAGATTCGGAAAAGTTTTATAAAACTGGGGATATAGGATATATAGATTCTGACGGATTTGTAACATACCGTGGAAGAAAAAACGATTTTATAATTGTGAAAGATGATAATGGAAATGATTTTAAACAATATTTATTTGAAATAGAAGAAATTGCAAAGAAATATTCTTTTATAATGGATTGTGAAGCAGTTGGAATTGATTTTAATAGTACAGGATATAGTAAACCGGTTATTCATCTTCAATTTACAAAGGAATTTACTGGTAATAAATATGAAGCTATAGAAAAAATTATAACTGATTTTAAAGAGAATTTACCTAGCTTTAGTGTTCCGATAGCATTTAAAATTAGAGAAGATTTTCCAATTGCAAAAAGCGGAAAAAGAGATAATAAAAAACTATCAGAAGAAAAAGATGGTTATATTAATATAGATAAAGGAATAATTTATGAATGTAATTTTAACCAAAATGATGTGGAATATAATGTTTTAGATAGTATTTCTAAACAAAAAACATATGTAAAAAGTATGTAAACTAACTTAAATTATATTTATTAATTGTTAAAAATATTATATTATCATAACAGAGGTGATTATTTATGGGAAGTGGAATATTTTTTCCGGTTTTAAGTTTATTTTATAGTGTTTTACTTATAGTACTTTGTTTCAAAGATAAAAAAATAAAAAATAATATTTTAAAATCCTTAGTAATTGTTAATTTTATAGGCTTAATTTCAGAATTATTATGTAGTTATGCTGCATTTAACATCAAAAAGATGCCAATATTAAGCAATTTTATTTTAAAATTTTATTTAGTTTATTTGGTAACATGGATTATTTTATTTACTAAATATATTTCAAATATATCAAAGACAAAAATAAATAGAATTAAGTGGGAAAAAAACATTTTTATTATAATTTATATTTTGTCTTGCATAGCAGTTTTATTATTGCCTATTCATTTAGTTAACAAAGGTGAGATAAGATATACATATGGACCTGGAGTAAGCTTGGTTTATGGTTTGTCATTAACATTTATAATTTATTGTTTGATATTAATGTTTTTTAACATAAATAAAAAAGTTGCTTCAAGGTATTCTTCATTATTTATATTAACTTCTCTTGGTGCACTAGCTATGGTTATTCAATCTACTTATCCAGGATTATTATTAATTACTTCAGTATCAACATTTGTAACGTTCATAATGTATTTTACAACCTTGAATAATGAAGTAATATCAAAATTAGAAAAGGAAAAGAAGTAATGCTTTTCTTTTTTAAGGAGGATGATTAAGTTGCAACAAAATGTAGAAAATACAATTAACTTATTTGACAAATTATCCATGAAGTATTACGGATATTTATATACTGCTTCAATCGCAAAAGAAGCAGCATCAGGAAAAGAAGGTAATGGTGGAATCCTAATAGTAGGTATGATTATAGTTATAGTAGGACTAATAGGATTTATATTAACTAAAAATAAGAATTAACAGAAATAAAGTTTCTGTTTTTTTAATTGTAATAAAATGCTATAATGATATTGATAAGTGTAAGGAAAGTGTTTAGTGTATGAAAAAGAAATTAATGATAGTATTTTTATTTTTTACTTTGTTAATTGTTATTTGTCTTATTTTACTTTATAAAGATCAAAGGATTACTGTTTTAGGATATCATGATTTTACAGAAGGTGATTCCGTTAGTAATATGCAGATGAATATAAAAAAATTTGACAAGCAAATGAAATATTTAAAAGACCATAATTATAATGCGATTACTCTTAAACAAATGGATTGTTTTATAAATAAGACTTGCAAAATACCTAGAAAATCTGTTTTAATTACGATGGACGATGGGTATAAATCTAATTATGATTTAGCATTTAAGGTACTTAAGAAATATAATTTTAATGGGGTAGTATTTTATATGGGAGTAAATTATAATGGTGAAAATGAAAACTATATGGATTTAAAAATGATTAAGGAAGCTAAAAGAAAATATCCCAACATAGAATTTGCATCTCATACTTATGATTTGCATCATGAAAATGATTATTTACTAAGTTATGAAGAAATAAATAATGATTTTAAAAAGATGAATAATGTAATTGATACTAAATATTTTGCATATCCTTATGGGCATGTTAGCCATAACATAGAAAAGGCTTTAAAAGACAATAATTACAAATTAGCATTTACATTTGGTCAAGGAAAAAATCATAGAAAAGTAAAATTAGGTGATGATAAATACCATTTACCAAGACTATTTATATCAAGTGATATGCCTTTTTGGAAGTTTATATTAAGACTGGTTATACCTTATTAATATTAATAATATATAAATTTATGGAAAATGATTTAAAAAAAGAGGTTTCAAATATTTAACTCTTGGAGTAGAACCTTGTGAAATAAGAATTTACAAATATATTTTAAATGGGGCTTTATAAAGTATATAAAAACTGATTATGAATATTATTTATCTAGTGAGAAAGTAATAGTTAATTATTATGAAAAAACATTGAAGTAACTATGATATAATTAAAATGAATTCAATAAGAGATATATACTATGAAAAAAGAAATAGAAATAACAGTTAGAGTAAATGTCAGTTATGAAAAACTAAAAGAGAAATTAAAACAAAATAATTTTATAAAAAAGAAGAATACATAGTAAATGATTCATATTTAATTAATAGCTTAATAAATATAACAGATATGAAAAATTATTTGATATACATGATAAATGTATAGTTTTTGCAAATGATAAAACCGAGTTAGTTGTTTAACTAGTTAATGATAAATATATTTTTATAGAAATGGAGTCTGAACCTCAATATATTAACAGAAAATATGAAAATGTAGAAGAATTAAAAGATGATATATGTAGTTATAATCTATCAATAGATAAATCTAATTTCTTTGTAAAAAAGGCAGAATTAATTTTAAATGAAACGTTAAATAGATGATGTGTGTGATAAGAATAATTTAAGATTAGCAAGAACGATTGAAAATATTATAATGTTGATACAAAATATAAGGTTCAAGATTATTTGATAGATATAGAAAAATCGTTAAGTAAAAACGAAAAAATATATGAACCTATAATAGATAAGGAAATACAAAATGAACATAGTAGAGAAAATAAAAGAGTATGTAAAAGATGAGTGTAATAAGCATAAAAAAGAATCTAAAGATGGTTATGATTTTTGGAATGAACATATAAAGTATATGTATGATAAAGCACTTTTGTTAGCTAGAAAATATGACGCTGATATGGAAATAGTATCATTAGGCGCACTTCTTCATGATATAGCATTAATAAAAAAAGTGGGAAAAAGAAGTGATCATCACATAAACGGTGCAAAAATAGCCGAAGAAATATTAAATAAATATAATTATCCACAGGAAAAGATAAAACGTGTTAAAAATTGTGTACTTCACCACCGAACAAGTTTTGATGCTGAAAATAAAGAAGAGGTATGTGTATCTGATGCTGACATATTATCTCATTTTGATAACATACCAATGATATTTGATTATGCGTATAAAAACTATGATGTTAATTTAAGTAACATAAGAAGTTTTATAAAACGTTATTTTGAAAATGATTATAATGATTTAAGTGATAAAACAAAGGTTATTTTTAAAGAAGAATATGAAAACATAATGAAGGTATTATTTAAATAAAAGAAAGTGATTAAAAGTGATAAAGTATAGTAATGAAGAAGGCTTTATAAAAGCTGAAAAAATAAAAAGTGGAGGAAGTGATAATTTATGACTAAAATAATAGAAATTAAACACCTATCTAAAACGTTTAAAATAAAAGAAAAAGAAAAGGGATTTAAAGGAAGTTTAAAATCTATAATTAAACCAAAATACAGGTTGAAAAAGGCAGTTAACAACATTAATTTGTCAATTGATAAAGGAGAAATTATAGCATTTATAGGACCTAATGGAGCAGGTAAGTCAACAACTATAAAGATGCTAACTGGTATACTTTGCCCAAGTAGTGGAGGGGCAATAGTCTCAGGAATCAATCCTGCTAAACAAAGAAAAAAATTAGCATACAAGATAGGAACGGTATTTGGACAAAAAGAGCAGTTATGGACTCATTTAACGCCTTATGATAATTTTAAATTTTTTGGAGCGATATACGATTTAAAGGACTATGAAATAGAAAAAAGAATAAAAGAGTTAAATGATACTTTAGAGCTTAATGATTTTATAAATACACCAGTTAGAAACCTATCATTAGGTCAAAGAATACGTTGTGAAATAGCGGCTAGCTTAATTCATAAACCAGAAATATTATTTTTGGATGAACCAACAATAGGTCTTGATCCTGTTGTAAAGGAAAATATAAGGGTTTTAATTAAGCGAATGAACAAAGAATTTGGAACAACCATATTTTTAACAAGTCATGATGTTGGTGATATAGAAAAACTTTGTAAACGTGTAATTATTATAAACGATGGAAAAGTTGTACTTGATGATTCTATGTCAAATTTAAAGTATAATTATTTAAATAAAAAAATAATTGAAGTTAAAATGAAAGAAAAAGTTAATTTAAGTGATGAAGATGGTATAACTGTTTTAAAAGATAAAGGTTATAGCCTAAAACTTTCAATTGATGTATCTAAAAAGAGTGTTTCAGACGTAATAAAAATGTTAGATACAGATAAAATAATTGATATTAATATATCTAATGAGCCACTAGAAAACATAATTGCAAATATATATAAAGGTAGTAAATAATGAGAAAATATGTTGAAGTATATAAAGCAACATTAATGGAAGAATTACAGTATGCTAAAGGGTTCTTACTTAACTTTATAGGTACTTTAATTCATATATTTATATTTTTTGCATTATGGAAATACTTATATTCTAGTGGGGATAAATCTATAATTAATGGTTATACTTTAGTTCAAATGATTTGGTATGTTACTTTTACCGAGTTTTTAACTGGTTTTTCATCAAGTAATATCTTAAGAAAAACACCAACTAATGACATAGTAAGTGGTAATATAGCCTATGCATTAAATAAGCCTTATGATTACACAGGTTATATATTTGCAAGATTTTTTGCAGAATCAACAATAAAGGGAATAGTTAACTTAATATGTTCTATAATATTAGGTTTAATTTTAATAGGGCCAATAAAAACGTTTGATATAAGATTTTTGCCATTTATGATAATAAGTATTATCTTGGCTATAATAGTTGCGGCCTTGATAAGATTAATAATTAGTTATTTATCTTTTTGGGTGGAAAATTCAGAACCTTTTCAGTGGCTTTTTAAAACGATTTTCTTAATATTCGGTGTTACTTTTCCACTTGAGATGTTTCCTATGTATATAAGACCAATAATTAGATATTCTCCCGTTTATGCAGCTCTATCAGGTCCTGTTAAAATGATAATTAATTTTAACATAAACGAGTATTTAGGAGTTATCTTATCTCAATTATTTTACATAGTACTTCTTATTATAATATTAAAATTTGAATATAAGAAAGGAGCTAGAAAGTTAAATGTTAACGGAGGTTAAAAATCAATTAAAAGTAAGTTTTCTATCCATTAAATATAGTGCTATAAGGGCAATGACGAATAAAAAGTCATTCTTATTTAGTGTCTTGTTAATGTTTGTATCTAATGCTTCCTTTTTGGTACAATGGACAGTTATTTTATCAGTGTCTAGTAGCAGTGATTTATCTATGAAAGAAATATTAATGGTGTGGGGTTTTGCAGCGACTTCGTTTGGACTTGCCAACATAATATTTGGCGGAGCTATGTTTATTCCATATTATATAGAAGATGGAAAGCTTGATGCATATTTGGTTCAACCTAAAAGCGTTTTGCTAAACATTTTAAACTCGCATTGTTCGATGAGTGCTTTTGGAGATTTGATATATGGTTATTTAGTTATTCTTATTGCATCACCTTCTATTAAAACGTTTATATATTTAACGTTATTTAGCGTTTGTGGTGCGATAACATATACTTCATTTATAGTTATTTTATATTCCTTGTTATTTTTTAGTTTGAATTTTAGAGAACTTTCTGATACTTTAATTAGGGTTCCGACATCATTTTCAACCTATCCAGAAGGAATATTTAAAGGTTTTATAAAAATACTTTTATATACCGTATTTCCAGTAGCATTAATCGTTTATTTGCCAGTAAAAAGTCTTCTTACTAATAATCCTTTAATATTACTTATAGTAGGATTTTTAACAGTGATAATATCATTGTTCTCATTTTTAATATTTAATTTAGGATTGAAAAAATATTCATCAACAAATCTAATGGGTTCAAGAACGTAAGACATAAATATTAAACTTATATTTATGTCTTATTTTATGCCATAAAATAAGGCTTTTTAAGTCTTTACAATTTTATTTTTCTAATTAAAGTGGAAATAATGCATAATTTATAGTATAATAATTATCGTATGAGAGGTGAGGATAATGCTACCAAAAATAAAAAGATTTGTAAGGAATAATAAAAAGCAGGTTAAAACAGGACTTTTAGTTTTATTAGTTATAATTATTTTACTTGTACTATACAAATCGTTATTTTATTCGAGTTCAGAAAAATCAGTTTATGGAGTTAGAATAAGAGACATAAATAATCACGAATTTACTGTTTCCGAAAAGAAAGATGTGCAAGATAAAGTATCTTCAATTGATGGGGTTGAGGAATCAGAAGTAGTAATAAAGGGAAGATTAATTAAGTTTTTTGTTACGTTTAAGGAAGGTGTATCAACTGATGATATGAAAGCTAAATTTAGTGAAATTTTAAATTACTTAAGTGATGATACAAAAACTTATTATGACTTAGAGTTTTATTCAAAGCAAATGCAAGGTGATACTATGAAGTATCCAGTTACAGGATATAAGCATAAGAGTAAAACTGAAATTACATTTGATGTTTTATAAGAGGTGGTAGAAATGAAAAAGAAAAAAAATAATAATTGGATAGTAGGGTTATTCATTCTTGTATTAGTTGGGATTTTAGTTTTACTGATAAATTTTAGTAAAGGCCCAGAAAACGATTCAAAACTTAATTTGACAGAAAAGAAATGGATAGAAAATAATAAAAAAGAAGTTATAAATATTTCAGTTGCTAATAACATACCAGTATTTAGTAGTGATGGGGAAGGTGTATTTTTTGACTTTGCATCTAAGTTTGAAGAACAAACTGAATTGTCATTAAACTTAATATCTTATGATGCATCAAGTGATACTGAAGAAAATGATTTATATTTTGAGGTAGTTAAACAAGATGATTATAAAACAGTAAAAGATAGCGATATGGTATTTTATAAGGACTATTATGTATTAATTTCAAAAGATAGTGAAAAGATAACGGCTCCTTATGAAATAAGAAATAAAAATATAGGAGTATTATCTAATGATTTAGCAAATGTAAGTTATTACATTTCATCTGATAATGGTGTTACATATAAGCCTTATCAAAATGTTTTAGAATTACAAAACGCTTTAAAAAATGGCGATGTTAACTATATAGCAGCACCTAAAACAAGGTTTGAATCATTCATTTTAGAAAATAAATATCACATTGTATATAACATTACTGAAATGAAAGAAGCCTATGTTTTAAAAACATCTAAAGATATTAATAAGCATTTAGCTAGCATAGTTAGAAAAAAATACTTAGATTATAAGACAAACAAATTAGAAAAAAAATATAATGAATCATTGATGGATCTATTATTAGAAAAAAATAATATTTCAGAAAAATCAAAGGCAGACTTCCTAAGTAAGAGATATGTATTTGGATACTTGGAAAATGAACCTTACACAAATACTATTAATAACAAATTAATTGGATTAGATAGTACTTATATTAATTCATTTAGTGATATTACGGGAGCATCATTTACCCTTAAGAAATATCATTCAGTTAAGGATTTAAAAAATGATTTAAATAGTGGAAAGGTTGATATAGCACCTAACTACTATAATTACTCAGGATTAAGTGGTAAATATGTAACAACTATTTCACCATATGATGAGCAGTATGTTGTTTTAATGCATAAAAATAAAACAGATATTGTTGTTAATTCTGTTAAATCTTTAAAAGACAAGGAAGTTATAACAACTAACTCAACGCTTGCAAAGTATTTAGAAAAAAATGCAAAAGCTAAAGTAACAGCATATGATAAAGTAAGTACTTTAATAAGTAAGATTAAAAAAGATAGCATTGTTGTTTTAGATCAAAGCGTATATGAGATGTATAAAGATAGTAAGTTATCTGATTACCGAGTTATATATAACGATAAAGAAAACTTAGAATATGGATATATGATAAGTGATACCGAAGAAAACGGAACGTTTAAATCATTATTTACATCTTATATGGAAACAATTAATTATAAACAAATGTATAACGTAGCTTGGAAGGAATACTCAAAGGATTCTAAGGAAGTAAGTTATGGTTTCGTATATGTTATTATTGCAGTACTTGTATTATTCGTATTATATCTATTATTAAAAAACAAAATAAAAATAAAGAAGAAAAATAAACGTGAAGAAACAATTAGATACATCGATCCACTTACTTCACTTAAGAATCGTAACTATTTAAATAAGAACTTTAAACGTTGGGGTAATAATGCAATTTATCCTCAATCTATAATAGTTGTTAACCTAAATAACTTACGTCATGTAAATGATGTATATGGTCATGAAGAGGGAGATAAGTTAATTAAACTTGCTGCCAATATTCTAATTAGAAACCAACTAGAGCAAAGTGATATAATAAGAACTGATGGTAATGAATACTTAATTTATATGGTTGGTTATGAAAAGAATAAGGTTGTATCTTACATGAGAAAGTTATATAAGGAACTTAAAGAATTACCATATGGTTATGGAGCTACTTTAGGATATAGTATGATTGAAGATGATATAAAAACAATAGATGATGCTATAAATGAAGCAGTTCTAGAAATAAGAGCTAATAAAGAGATGTCTGGTAAGAATAAATAGGTGACTTATGAAAAAGAAAAAGGAAAAAATAAAGGGGTCTATAAAAGAAAATATTTCTCTTATGAATACTCCTTTAATGTCAATATTACCTGGTCAAATATCATTTTTTGTGTTATTGTCCATAATCCCATTAATAAGTTTATTAGTTATGTTTGCATCAAAACTATCACTTAGCTTTGATTCAGTAACAAACTTTATTACTCATTATGTACCAACCGGGGTTTCGGGATTAATTATTTCCATATTTGAACAGCAAAAAGTTGGAACACTTGATATATTATTTATAATAACAGCGTTTTACATCGCGGCTAAAGCAACTCATTCAATAATAATTGCATCAACACAGATATATGGTGGAAAGCAAAGAAATTTTGTTAGAACCAGAATAAAAGCCATAATAATGCTTATAATACTAATATTTTTAGTTTTATCGATTGTTGGTATTTTATCTGTTGGAAGTAGAATTGTAAATTATATAACAGAGGTAAATGGTACTATATCTCCTTATACATCAATTTTCTACGACATTATTAAATGGCCTTTTGTATTCTTTATGATATTTATAGCAATAAAAGTAATATATACAATAGCGCCTAATGTTACAATTCCAAGTAAAAGTGTTAATAAAGGAGCTTTATTTACTACAATTATATGGGGTGCAACAACGTTTATTTACTCATTTTATGTTACTCATTTAGCAAATTATTCAAAGTTTTATGGTAACTTATCTAACTTAATAATATTAATGATTTGGATATACTGGATGAGTTATATATTCGTTTTAGGAATGACAATAAATAATTATAAATTAAATGAAGAATTAGAAAAAACTTCTAAAATAAAAAGTCTTGATTAAAAAAGACTTTTTTTATGTTATAATTGTATTGTTAAAAATATGTTTAGGAGGTTATTATGAAAGATAAAATACAAAACTTTTTAAAACAGACATATTTAAAAATAAAAACAAGAGTAAAAGAAATAAGTTTAATAAGATACATAAAAACTAATGTACTTTTTATAACTTTTGTTTTAATAAATTTATTTAATTCTTGGTTACTTAGAATAGTTACAATGGGAAATTTATTTAGTTTTAAAGGTATCATATCAGATTTAGCATTTATACTAATTACTGGTTCATTTGCATATCTTTTAAAACCAAAGAAACAAATAAGAGTATTAATGCCACTTACGATAGTTATGACGGCAGCTTGTATTATAAATGCTGTATATTATGAGAATTATGTTTCGTTTGCATCATTTTCACTTTTATCAACAGCATCATTTTTAGGAGATATGAATGGGGATATTGTAACAGGATTAATTCATCTTAAAGATGTTATATTAATATTTCCTGTAATAGCACTTCCAATTATTCACTTTATTTTAAAAAAGAAAAAGTATTATTCTAAAGTTGAAAAACTTGAAAGACCTAAAAAAAGATTCTTAAACACCGTAATTTTGGGTGCAGTAATGACATTTTTTACCATTACAATGATGAGTGGATCTGATTATAGTAGGTTAAAAAAACAATGGAATAGGGAGTACTTAGTTCAAAGATTTGGTATCTATGTATATCAATTAAATGATGCAATTAAAAGTACTCAGTCTAAGTTTACTAGTTTGTTTGGTTATGATAGTGCATCTAAAACGGTTAGGGAATTTTATGATGAAAAGAAAAAAACTGATACCGTAAATGATAAAACGAATGAATATAAGAACATATTTGAAGGTAAAAACTTAATTGTTATTCATGCTGAAAGTATGATGACTCAAAATATGACGCTATCATTTAATAATCAGAAGTTAACACCAAACTTAAATAAATTAGCAAATGAGGGATTGTTCTTCTCAAATTACTATCCACAAGTAAGTGTTGGAACGTCAAGTGATACAGAATTTACTTTTAATACTTCACTTCTTCCAGCATCAACTGGTACGGTATTTGTTAACTACTGGAAAAGAACTTATGAAGCAATGCCTAACATATTTAAAAATAAAGGCTATTATACTGCTAGTATGCATGCTAATAACGCATCCTTCTGGAATAGAAACGTTATGCATCAAACACTTGGATATGATAAGTTTTATGCAAAAGACTCATTTGATTATTCTAACTCAGATGATATTATGGGGATGGGATTATCAGATAAAGCGTTCTTTAAACAGGCTACAAATAAAATAAAGAAAATAAGTGAAAAAAATAATAATTACTTTGTAACTTTAATTACTTTATCAAATCATACTCCTTGGGAAGATGAAGATAAATATGGTGATTACACAGTTGATTATAAATATACTGAAACAGATTCTAATGGAAATACTGTGGAAAAAAGTTTACCTTACCTAGAAGGGTCTGAGCTTGGTAGATATTATAAATCAGTTCACTATGCAGACTCTGCAATTGGAGAGCTTATAAACGAATTAGATAGCCAAGGATTATTAGAAAATACGGTTATTGCTATATATGGAGACCATGATGCTAAAATATCTAAAAAACAATATAAACATTTCTATAACTATGATTTTGAGGCTAGTAAAGCATCTGGTGAAAATGAATACTATGACAGTTCTAATGAAAATTATGTTGATGTAGATTATTATAACTATGAATTAAATAGAAAGGTACCATTTATTATTTGGACGAAAAATAGTAGTGGTAATAAATTACTAAATAAAAAGATAGATAAAGTAATGGGTATGTATGATGCAATGCCAACTCTTGCTAATATGTTTAACTTTAATTATAAGTATGCTCTAGGTCACGACATATTTAATACTGATAATAATATTGTCGTATTTCCTAATGGTAACTGGGTAACTGATAAAATGTATTATAATGCACAAAAGGAAGAATACTTACTATTAAAAGATAGTGTTGTAAACGATGATGAGATAGAAAAGAATAAAGAGTATGCTAATAAATTATTAGAAGTTTCTGATTCGATTATTGTTTATGATTTAGAAGCAGGAGGTAATAATGAAAAAAAGTAAAAAGATATTAATTGCCCTTATAGTATTAGTATTACTTTTAATTATAGGAATGTTAGTTTATATGTTTTTCTTTAAAACTGATGAAAATGAAGTAAAAGTAATTAAAACAATATCTAAGTATGGATATACTTTAGATGAAAATGAAACTGCGCTTTATAAAGAAGAATTTGAAAAGTTAGATAAAGTTTTATCAGCTAAAAACGTAAATTATGAAGATTATGCTAAAGAAATATCAAAATTATTTATAATTGACTTTTATACCCTAAGTAATAAGTTATCTAAAAACGATATTGGTGGAACACAGTTTATTAAGGAAGATATGAGAGATAACTTTATTGATCAAGCAAGAAGTACGTTTTATAAGTACGTAGAAGTTAAGTCAGATAAAAGAACTCAAAAGCTTCCGGAAGTAAGTTTAATAGATGATGTTAAGGTAGAAAATACTACGTTTGTTATTAAAGATACTAAAACAACAACTACAACTACTACTAAACGTAGAAGTTATAAGAGAACTGCTACTACAACTGTAAGCGGAACAACAGTAGATGCTTATAAAGTAACTATCTCTTGGGATTATAAAGAAGACTTAGGCTATGAAAAAGAAGCTAAAATGATCATTATTAAAGATGATAATAATAAGTTATATATAGTAGAGATGGACTAATCAAAAAACAAGCTTTAATTTAAGCTTGTTTTTCATTTTTAAATACCATACCTTTATTATAGGTTAATGCTAATATTAATGCTACATAAATGCTGTTTGCAGGATTTACAAATATATGTCCTTGAAATAGGGCGAGAATAAATATAAGTATAATTGATAAACCAATATTAAGTGTTTTTTTATTTAACTTATATTTGTTACTTAGTATGCCTTTTAAAACGTATACTAATGGATAAAAGAAGATTATAAAGCCAAATATGCCATGTCTATAAAATACATCAAAATAGTCCATTTCAACCGTTTTAAGCCTTACTTTATCTGTAGAATAATTTTCTATATAACCAATTCCAAATGCCTTTTCAAGAATACTGGATTTATTGTATGCTTTTCTTGTTTTTTCTTCAAATGAAAGTCTTTCAGAAAATATAAAATGATCTATTATGTGCCAAGTAGTTATTTTTCCGTTATCTTTTTTTTCTAAATAATTAATATGAATAACTAAGTTCTTATAAAAGTGAGTTTTTGGAAATATAAAGAATGATGCTATAAAAACTATTATAACTGGTAATAAGATAATGGATAATTTCTTGTATTCTTTTTTTCTTATTAACGTAATAACATAGTAAAGTACGTTTATGCCAATTACTAATATAAACGCAAGTGGTGGAACCTTTGTTCCTATACCAAATATTACATATAAGTTTATTAATCCAAGTATTATTATTTTTAAGTTTATTTTCTTAATATTAATAAGTAGTATAGGAAGTATAACAGATAAAATACTACCTACTGAATTAGCGGATAAAAACCATCCAACAGAACCTATCTTACTTTCGTAGTAGCTGTTAAAACCAATGTTAAATACATTTGGAATAAATAGACATATTAAATATATTATGTATATTATAAGTAAGTTTTTAGTGTTAAAAAGGGTCTTTTTATAAAGACATATGAGTGTAAGTGTAATAACTACAAAATAGTAAGTTGTAATTAGGTTTTTAACCTCATAAAATAGGGCAGGATAACCTTTTGTTATTAAAACCGTTGTTATAAACATTATAAAATAAAGTATTAGACATCCTAAGTATATATTAAGTTTTTTATTTTTTATATAAAAAATTAAGTATATAAAACTTACCACCATAAATAAGATTCTTATTACTGAACTAATTGTTAGATTAATATTAAAATGAAGCATAACGCCTGCGGATAAATCTAAAAATGGCTGTAAATACAAAAATACCATAAATATTTTTTCATAGTTTTTAAATAGTTTTTTAATCATTATTACGAACTCCTTTAGCTATAATAACATTATAACATTATCCTAAAAAAAAGGAACTTACTTTTTATAAGTTCCTTTTCCTATTTGTGTATCTTCATAAGGACTATTTATTGAAAAACTAAATTCTTTGTCCATTTCTGGATTTTTAATTTCAAGGTTAATTTTCATTGCGTCAACAATTTCTTTTAAACTTTCGGTAGAATACTCAAAGTAGTAAATACCATTAATGGTATTATCATAACCAGATAGATATAGTCTTTGTGTTCCAACAAAGTCTTCACTGTTTATATTTTTAGAATTAAAGATGATATTTTTAAAGGTATCAAATCCAGTAATCATAGTATCTTTATCAATGTTTGTATCTAAGTTATCTCCTGCGATATCAAGTAGTTTATACAATTGAGATAAACTTCTTACATCTTTTAATTTATTAGTCATGGCTTTTACTATTTGTTGTTGGTTTTGACCTCTTATAAAATCATTACTTGTGTATTTAGAATATTTTTTTCCACAGTATTGTGGCCAAGGATGTCTATTTCTTGCAAAGGCTAGGGCTTGCTCTCCGTTTAATGTTTGACGTCCTTTTTCTATGTATATTGTATCATTACCAAAATCTCTGTTACTGTTTTGTTCGCAGAATGAATATGGAACATCTATATCAACACCGCCTAATGCATCAACAAGTGATACAACTCCTTTAAAGTTAACTTTTACCCAGTAATCAATTTTAATACCAGTAAAACTTGTTATCGTATCCATTACGCAGTCAGCTCCATAAGCTCCCGTTGCGTTTATTTTATTTTTAGCTTTTGATCTAGTACATACAATAGGTACTCTAGTATCTCTTGGAATACTTAGTATGGTAGCATTCATAGTGTTTGGATTAAACGTAATAAGCATTAATGTATCACCATTAAATGAATTACTTTTCTTAAGTGATGTAGAAGTTGAATCAACTCCCATAATAAGTAAAGTAAAAGGTTCGTTTAACGTTTTATTTGATTCTGACGTCTTTTTAATTACCTTCTTATTTTTTTCATATATTACCTTTGTATCATTTCCTATGTTTTCATATCCATCTAAACTAGCAAACATAGATACGTAAGATGAACTAACAAACATAGCATCTATTTTTTTGTTATATAAGTCTTTAAGCATTGAAGTGAAATCGTCGTAGCTTACAATACTTTTTTTATCTATTTTTTTACTTTTTACGATTTCCATAGGAAGTTTATAACCTTCAACATTGTTTGTATCACTTATCATACCAATTAAGTTTTCATCATCTAAATCATTTATTTTATTAATTTTAGAAGAACTTAAAGTAACTAAACTAGTTGAGTATCCAGCTTCTTTATTAGTTATTTTAGATAAAGAATTAGATATTTTACTTATGTTTATGCTTGCGAATAATTCAAATATAATAAACAGTATAATAAATATAAAATACCAAACATAACTTTTAGTTTTATTTTTCTTTATGCATTTAAAACCTCTTATAGTAAATATAACCATAAATAATGCTGTTAATATGATAGATGCATAAACAACGTAGGTCATAAAACTTTTTGACGAATTATAATAATATATTTCTTTTACGAAGTATATGCTAGATAAATAATAGATTATTAATAAAGGAAATAGTAGTAATACTGCCTTTTTAAATTTCTTTTTTTTCTTTTCCAAAATATCACCTCTAGTACTTTATAAGTATACAATAAAATTAGACAAAAAACAACTTTGCTAGAATACCAAAATCATTCATATTAATAGGATGCTTTTAAAATAAAAGATTATTCGAAAACGGCTTTACAATATTTGACAATTATGTATTTATTTAGACTAAATATTTATATTTTGATGCTTTATTCATGTTATAATTAATGTGAATAGGAGTTGGTTATATGAAAATGCTTAGCAAAAAGAAAAGTTTATTAATCGTATTTTTGACAATTTTTTCATGTTTTATTGTGATGCCTAAAGTAAATGCATTTTCATATGACTTGTACAAAGCTAAATATAAATGCGCACTTAGAACAGCTCCAAGTGATAAGGTTGGCGCTGTAAAAAATGGAAATGATGATGTTAAGGTAGCGGTAAATCAAGAAGTTTCGTATATAAAAACTACAACTGGTCCTAACAACGGAAAAAGTAATCAAACCTGGTATGCGGTAAAGATGGATTATGCTGCAAGAGAATACACTGGATATCTTGCAAAAGCGTGCATGTATGATGTAAAAAATTATTCGTATAATGATGATTCAGCTTTTGAAGATAAAATAAGCTCTTTTCCTGCTAGCTATAAACCTTATTTAAGAAAATTGCATGCCGCACATCCTAACTGGACTTTTGAGGCCGATTATACAAGCCTTAACTGGGAAGATGCAGCAGAAGCAGAAAGTCAGAAGGGTACTAGTGCAATATCTAAATACTATCCATCACTTATGTTTAAAGATAGTATTTATCCAAACGGATTATTAGTTGATGGTACAAGTTGGTATGCACCTGCTAAAGATGCGGTTAAGTACTATATGGATGCAAGAAATTTTTTAACAGAAAAAAACGTGTTTATGTTTCAAAGTTTAGCCTACAATGCTAATGAAGATTCATCTGTTTCAAAACTTTTAAGTGGAACGTTTATGAGTGGAAGCTTTACTGAAAATGGAGTTACTAAAACTTATGCTAATGCTTTTATAGAGGCTGCAAAAGAATCTAACGTATCATCTGTTCATTTAGCATCTCGTGCACTTCAAGAAATGGGAACTAGAGGTTCTTCTGCATCAAGTGGTAAAGTCTCTGGTTATGAAGGATATTATAATTTCTATAATATAGGAGCAACATCGGGAGCAGATAACTACTTAAAGGGTCTTGAGTATGCAAAGAATAACGGATGGAATGGCATTCAAAAAGCAATTACCGAAGGAGCTAAGTTTATCGGCTCTGGATACATAACAAAGGGCCAAGATACATTATATTTCCAAAAGTTTAACGTATCTAAAGATAGGGTAAGAAACGCTTATACTCATCAGTACCAAACAAATATAATGGCACCAGAGTCTGAGGCTTCTAGCATATATAATTCTTATAGTACAAACGGAAAACTAGGAAATAGTTACAACTTTGTTATTCCGGTTTATAACGCAAGACCAGATAAAGCGTTTAAAGTTTCTAGAACTGACACTGTAGGTGGTAATGATACGTCAAATGGTAGTACTGAAGTTGATAATAAAAAAGATGATAGTACTGTTACAACAACGACAAAAAATAATGTAACAACAACTACAAAGAAAAATGAAACAACAAAAAAAACTACTACAACAACTAAAACTACAACTACAACTACAGCTAAACCAGTAGTAAAACCTGATAAGAAGGTAACTAATTGTGGCTACAAGTTAAATGGTTCATATTTAAGTGGGGTAAGATTAGGAGAAGATATCTCTGGTATTAAGAATTATTTACAAAAACAAGGCGGAACAGTAAGTACTTTGAATAAAAATTGGATATCTAAAGTAAGTGGAAAGATTGCAACAGGAGATATAATATCAATTGATGATATGGCATTTGAAACGGTTGTTTATGGAGATATATCAGGAGATGGTGCAGTAACAATTAAAGATTTATTACTTGTTCAAAAACATTTACTTAGAAACGTAAGTTTAAGTGGTGCAAATAAAATGGCAGCAGACGTATCTAAAGATAATGCAGTAACAATTAAAGATTTATTACTAATACAAAAATACCTATTAGGTAGTGGAAGTATTAATCAATAGGAGGTATAAGAATGAAGAAGTTATATAAAAAGATATTAACAGGAGCTTTTATCCTCCTTTTTGCATTTATATTTAAAATAGATAACGTTAGTGCGGCAAGCTGTAGAATAGGTGTTTCAGCACCATCTAGCGTTGTTGTTGGTCAAAGCTTTAAAGTTACTGTTACGGTAGCAGGTAGTGCTTCAATCGGATCTTGGGAGTACACGCTAAGTTATGATTCTTCAAAAGTTAGATTAAATAGTGGTACGCTTCACGTGGTAGATTATGGAAATGGTAGTAAGTCATCTTCATCGTATTCTTATTCTTTTACCGCATTACAAAGTGGAAGTGCAACATTTAAACCCGTTAATGCATCAGTTTTAGATTATGCTTCAACAAATGAGTGTTTATCAAGCACAGGTTCTGCTAGCGTATCTATGAAAAGTCAATCAGAGATAGAGGCAAGCTATAGTAGAAATAACAATTTAAGTTCATTATCGGTTGAGGGTGCAGACTTATCACCATCATTTAATAAAAATATTACTGAGTATCAAGCAACACTTCCGGTTGATACAACAAAAGCAAAGATAATTGCAACAGCACAAGATAGCAAAGCAAGCATAACAGGTGCTGGTGAGGTAGACGTTGTAGATGGTATTAATAAAATAGAGATAATAGTAACAGCAGAACATGGAGAAAAAAAGAAATATGTAATAAATTTAACCGTTCAGGAACTAGATCCAGTAAAGGTGAAAGTTGATGGTAAAACATATACCGTTGTTAGAAAAAAAGGGCAAGTAGAAAACATACCAGTTGGTTTTACAGAAACTACTATAAAAATAGGAGACCAAGATGTTTGTGCTTATCAAAGCGAAATTGCAAAAATACTTTTAGTAGCATTAAAGGATAATGAAGGCAACATAAAGCTATTTATCTATGATAAAAATAAAAATTCATATACATCCTTTATGGAAGCTAAAGGTGGAGAAGTCAATTTACTTATTCTTAATAATGAAAAAATAAAGACTCCTTTAGATTTTGTTAAGACAAGTTTTAAAATAAATGATTTAAAAATAGAAGGATATAAGTATAGATATGATAAGAATGATAACTATTATTTAGTTTATGCTAAAAATTTAGAAACAGGGGATGAAGGCTTCTACTTATATGATAAGAAAAATAGTACTTTTTCAAGATATTATAAGGAGTTATCGGACATAAAAGATATGCATACTAAATATGTGTTTTATGTAGCAGCAGCCTTAGCCTTAATATTTGTTTTAATTATTATATTTAAATTATTAGGCAAGTTTAAATCAAATGACAAAAAGATAGAAAAATATCAAAGAAAAATAGATAAGTTAAAAGGCAAGATTAAAAATGAAGATTCTAATTATGATTATTCCATTGATGACGTAGATGATAGGCCAGTTATTAAAAGAGTAGAAGAAGATGAATACGTTATGCCTAAGAAATCTAGGAAGGAAAAGTTAAAGGAATTAGAAGAAGCTAAAAAAAGGTTGGATAAAAATAAACCAAAGTATAGAAGATTATCTTTAGAAGATGATGACGAATTATAATTAAAAATGCACAATCATTGTGCAAAATCATAAAAAAATATACAAAAATGCACAATATTATGAAAATATTGTGCATTTTATGTTTTTGTTCGAAAATTTTTTTATAAATGGTTCGTATAATAAGTGACTTAAGAAAGGAAAAGTTTATGAACTATTATAAAGAGATAAAGAATTTAATAGAAGAAAAAGAAGTAAATGATAAAGTTAGATACTTAGAAAGTAATAAAGAAACCATTAAGACTTATTATGAAATAGGAAGGCTTTTAATCGAAGCACAAGATGGCGAAGAAAAAGCTAAATATGGAGACGGATTAATAAAGAAGTGGTCTAGTGAACTATCTAGAGAATATGGAAAAGGTTATAATTTAACAAATCTAAAAAATATGAGACAACTTTATTTGATAATTAAAAAAAGTCGCACATCGTGCGACCAATTAACCTTAACTTGGTCACACTGGCGTTATTTATTGCCATTAAAAAATGAAAATGAACGTAATTATTACATAAATAGGTGTATTCAAAATAATTTATCCGTAAGAGGATTAATAAATGAAATAAAAACAAAATCATTTGATAGATTATCTTATGCAGATAAGAAACACATAAAACTAATAACAGACAAAGAAACTAGTTTGGATATAAAAGATATGATACATGACCCAATATTAATAAATATAGATGACAATGAAAAAATAAGTGAAAAGGTTTTAAAAAAATACATATTAAAAGAACTAGAACATTTCTTTTTAGAATTAGGTACTGGTTTTACTTTCGTAGGAAGCGAATATAAACTCTCATATGATAATAAAAATTATTACGTAGATTTATTACTGTTTAATACAGAACTTAACAGATATATAGTATGTGAACTTAAACTTGGTGAAATAAAGCCCAGAGATGTTACGCAAACAAAGGTGTATATGATGTTAACCGATAAGTTTTTAAAAAGAAGATTTCACAACGAAACAATAGGCATCATAATAACTCGTAAAAATGGTAAGTTAGCATTAGAATACGTAAGTGATCCTAATATATTTGTTACAACGTATAGGCTATCTAATAAGGTCTTAACTAACATATAGATTAAAATTTATATACAATTTCTTCTTTATTTGCTATAATCGAGTTAGGTGAAAAATATATGAAAAAGGTAATTTTTATATCAAGTATGGGTGGTCATTTAACAGAACTTATGCAACTTAAAAGCATCTTTAAAGATTATGACTACAAACTTGTAACAGAAAAACATAAATCTACAGTTGGGCTTAAAGCAAGATATAAAAGTAAAATAGATTATCTTTTAACCGGTAATAAAGATCATATATTAAGGTATATTTGGGTATTACCATATAACGTGATAAGAAGTCTTATTTTATTTTTAAAATTTAAACCAGATGTAATTGTTACAACAGGAGCTCACACGTGTGTTGCAATGTGTTACATTGCTAAAATATTTAAGAAAAAAGTTATTTACATTGAATCATTTGCAAACATTGAAACAAAAACGTTAACAGGAAAATTAATATATCCTATAGCGGACGTGTTTGTTGTTCAGTGGCATTCAATGCTTAAGTTATATCCAAAAGCTAAATATGAAGGGTGGATATTTTAATGATATTAGTATTATTAGGAACTCAAGATAAACCTTTTTTAAGATTGCTTAAAATGGTTTCAAAAGAAATAGATAAAGGTAACATAAAAGAAAAAGTAGTAGCGCAAACCGGATATACAGCTTTTTCAGATAAAAATATGGAATCATTTGATTTTAAAAACAAAGAAGAAATAGAAAAACTAATTGATAAGGCTAGAATAATAATTACACATGCTGGTGTTGGGACAATAACGGAGTGCCTAGAAAAAGGAAAAAAGATAATCGTTGTACCAAGATTAAAAAAATACCTAGAGCACACAAATGATCATCAAATGCAAATAACAAAGGAATTTGAAATGAAAGGTTATGTTATTGCACTATATGATAAGTCGAGATTATCGGCTGCTTTAGATAAAATAAAAACTTTTAAGCCAAAAAAGTATGAATCAAACAGTGAAAACTTTAGGATGAAAATTAAAGATTACATAGATAATATTTAAAGAATATGATGAGTCATATTCTTTTACTTTACACTTAATTTATAAATTTTTGACGTTTTATAATTACTTTAGTATAATTAAGGTGGTGATATAAATGAAAAAAGTAACTATTTTAGCACTCCATTTAGGTTATGGAGGTATTGAAAACGCAGTTGCAACATTAGCAAATCTTTTATGTGAAAAATATGAAGTTGAAATATTATCTGTATATAGACTATATAACGAGCCAGTTTTTGATATTGATGAAAGAGTAAAAATAAGATATATTTCTAATATTAAACCAAATAAAAAAGAAATGAAGTTTTACTTAGAAAAGAAAAATTTCAAAATGTTTTTTAAGGGAATTGGTAAATCATTAGAAACTGGATTTGTTAAATATATTAAAACTGCAAGCGTACTTAGAAAACTTGATTGCGATGTCATAATTTCTACACGTACAGTTCATAATATGTTAGTATCTAAGTTTGCTCCTAAAAAAATAAGAAAAATAGCTTGGGAACATAACCATCATAATAATAACAAGAAATACATAAACTCATTAGTTAAATCTTGTAAGGGAGTTAATAACTTAGTTTTGGTTTCAAATGAACTTACTAAATTTTATGGTAATTACTTAGGAAAAAAAGCGGTTTATATTCCAAACTGTCTTGATAAGCTTCCTAATAAATTATCTAAATTAGATAGTGAAAACTTAATATCAGTAGGTAGGTTATCAAAGGAAAAAGGTTTTGATGATTTGCTTAAGTTATTTAAAACACTTAGTATAAAACATCCTAATTGGAAACTAAACATTGTTGGTGATGGAATGGAAAGAGGAAATCTTCTAGAACTTGCAGAAGAATTAAAACTAGGAGATAAAGTAATATTTCACGGATATCAAAATAAAGAATACATAAACGAATTACTTTTAAATAGTTCAATATACGTTATGACATCTCATACAGAAAGCTTTGGTCTTGTTTTAATAGAAGCTATGAGCTACGGAATTCCTTGTCTTTCATATACGTCAGCACAAGGAGCAAACGAAATAATAGAAAACGGAAAAAGCGGTTATTTAATTGAAAACAGAGATTCTAGCGAAATGGTAAGTAAAATAGACTTATTAATTACTGATGAAAAACTAAGAAAAAAAATAGGAAAAGAAGCAAGATGTCGTGCTAAAGATTTTAGCGGCGAAGTAGTTCTTGAAAAATGGAGCAAATTAATTAATAAAAGAAAGTAGAAAGAAGGCGGTAAATATGAAATTATCTGTTGTAGTACCTTGTTATAATGAAGCAGCAAACGTAAGTGAATTTGAAAGTGAGTTATCTAAAGCGCTTTTAAAAGAAAAAATAACTTATGAAATAATATTTATAGATGATGGAAGTACGGATGACACTTATAGTAAATTATCCTCACTTAATAAAGCAAATAAAAACGTAAAAGTAATTAGATTTTCAAGAAATTTTGGTAAAGAATCCGCTATGCTTGCGGGACTTAAAAATGCAAGTGGAAGTTATGTTGCAATAATGGATGCTGATTTACAGCACACACCAGAAATGCTCATTTTAATGTATAAAAAGTTAATTAATGATGATAGTTTTGATTGCTGCTGTGCATATAAATCAAACAGGGAAGATGAAGGCTCTTTAAAAAGAACTTTAACTTCATTATTTTATAAAATAAATAATAAAATATCAGACGTTAAATTACTACCTGGGGCAAGTGATTTTAGGGTGTTTAAAAAGTCAGTTTGTGATGCTATTACATCTCTTGATGAAAAAACAAGATTTCTAAAGGGAATGTTTTCATGGGTAGGATTTAATACGATATACGTTCCTTACATGCCAGAAAAAAGAATGTATGGAACTTCTAAATGGTCATTATTTAAACTCCTTAAATACTCACTTGGAGGTATAATATCGTTTTCAACTAAACCTATAAAATCAGTATTTATAATTGGTGTACTTGCACTTATAGTTGGATTACTTAACTTTATTTTAATGGGTAATTTAGCTAATAGAACAATAATTTTGTTTATAAGTTTTATTATGCTACAACTTGGTATAATATCACTTTATGTATCTAGAATATACAGTAATATTTTAAATAGACCTTGCTATATAATAAAAGAAAAATTAGGATTTAACGATAAACATTCAAAGTAAATTTTAAAAATAGTATTTGGTTGTTTTTCTAATTTATGATAAACTAATAATAGTGGTGATTTATTATGCAAAAAGAAATAATTGAAGTATTAAAAATAGTTATTATAGTAGCAGCCTTTACGGCTCTACTTTTTCCAATGATAAAATGGATTAGTTATCATGTTGGAGCACTTGATTATCCTAATGAAAGAAAGGTTCATAAAAAACCAATGCCAGTTATGGGTGGACTTATGATATACTTAGGCTTTTTGTTTGGATATATGCTTTTTGCACCTCAAAGTACTCAGATGTTAGCTATTTTAATAGCGAGCTTTATAGTGGTAATAACCGGAATATTAGACGTTATAAAGCCTCTTCGTGCAAGAGAAAAATTAGTAGGTCAGGTAGTTGCAGCTTTGATAATAGTTTTTTATGGAAAGATACTTTTAAATGATATATCATTTTTTGGATATTATTTTGACTTTGGATGGCTAGCTTATCCAATTACATTAGTGTTTATTGTTGCTGTTATGAACTGCATTAACTTAATAGATGGTTTAGATGGACTAGCAGATGGTATATCAATGATATTCTTTATAACGATAGGTGTTTTAGCATTTATTATGCATAATTTAGGAAGTCTTGAAATTACTATCGCCTTTATTATGATAGGAGCTTGTCTTGGATTTTTAATATTTAACTTTAATCCTGCTAAAATATTTATGGGTGAGATAGGTTCTATGTTTCTAGGATTTATGATAGCAGTCGTTTGTCTTTTAGGATTTAAGGCAGTAACTCTTACATCACTTGTTGTTCCAATGCTTATTTTGGCAATTCCAATACTGGATACTTTATTTGCAATCCTAAGAAGAATTATTCATCATAAACCAATATATGAAGCAGATAAGCAGCATCTTCATCATCAACTATTAAATAAGAAATTCTCACAGAAAACAACTGTTTTAATAATATATGCAGTAAGTATTTTGTTTTCTTCAGCATCCATTTTTTATGTATTAAAAGATAGAAAAATAGGTGCAATAATATACGTTATTTTAGTACTACTTATAACATGGGTTGTTTTAACAACTAACATAGTTACTGATAATGCAAAGTTAAATTTAAAGAAAATACATTTTCCAGTAAAGAAAAAAGATAACGTAAAAAAGAAAAAGGTAAATAAGACCAAGAAATAATTACTTTGGTCTTTTTATTTGACTTAAGCATTCTTTTGTGCTAATATACAAATCACCAATTATCAAAAGTTTATATGAAGGTGATAAAAATGTATGAAAAAAGTTTAAAAATATTAGGATTAAGTGGTAATTTTGATCGAATGGATTTAGAAGTTGCATATAATAAGGCAAAGCAAAAATCAAAAAATAACTTATCAAATGAAAAAATTATAAAAGTAATAGAGGATGCTTATAATTATTTGTTAGAAGATATGCTAAATAAAGAAGAAGTTAAAATTAATATAGATAATCTTCCAAAACAAGAGTCAATGGATATAAGATTAATTACTTTAATTAAAGCTTTGGAATATACTTTAGATGATGAATCAAAAATAGATAAAGAACTTAGAAACTATGATGCTAATTTTGAGGATTTAGATAATGCTATTCATTATTTTGAATTAGTTAATATGAGAGAAGCTTTAAAAAACTTAAAATCAAGAAAAAATAAGTAAAAGAATGAAATTTGTTCATTCTTTTGTTTTTTTATGTTATTATATACTTATATGATAGTTAGGAGGAATTTAAAATGGAAAGATTATCCAAACTAGAATTTTATAGTATAGATGGTAAAAAGATAACAAAAGAAGAAAATCCAAGTGAATTTGAAAAAGCATTAAAAAAAGTAATTAGAAAAGATATAAATAGATTATCTAATAAACTTTCTAATATAACAAAAGAAATTATTAAGGAAAGTGCTATAGCAGGTTATGTTATAGAAGATGGTTTAGATGATGATATAAAAAACATTGATTCATTAATCATTAAGGTAGAAAGCATAGTAAGCGATTTAATAGTAAAAAAAGGAAGTATAAAAATAGGCTTATTTACTTCTAATAAAAAGGGTAAGAAAGACGNNNNAAAAAGGGTAAGAAAGACGAAATAAAATTATTAGATGAAAAAATAAATTATATTTCTAGATGCCAAAATGACATTATTGCAATAAAAAATGAATATAATAAATTACTAAAAAATAAAGATTTAAAGGGTCTTAATTTAGAAGAAAAAGAAGTTAAAAATGAAGAAAAAGAAGAAGATCCATTAGAAAGAACAATAAACTTTTACATGGCAAAGCAAGGTTAATGCTTTGCTTTATATTTAAGAAAGCAGGATAATTATGAAAGTACTTTTATATACTGAAAATGAAAAAATGATTGGAAAATCTGGACTTGGTAAAGCAATAAAACATCAAATGAAGGCACTTTCTTATGCAGGGGTACCTTACACAACTAATCCTTCTGATGACTATGATATACTTCATATTAATACTTACTTTCCAAAGTCATATATGCTTGCTAAAAAAGCTAAAAAACATGGAAAAAAAATAGTTTATCATGCTCATTCAACCGAAGAAGATTATAAAAATGGCTTTATTTTAGCTAATAAGACGTCTAAATTATTTAAAAAATGGTTAATTAAATGTTATAGTTTAGGTGATGTTATAGTAACACCAACGCCTTATTCTAAAAAACTTTTAAAAGGCTATAAGGGACTTACTGATAAGAAAATAGTAGATGTATCAAATGGTATAGAATTAGATTTCTTTAAGGAAGATAAGCATCTTAAAAATGAGTTTAGAAAAAAGTATGGATATAAAGATACTGATAAAGTTATTTTTGGAATAGGTCTTTATATTGAAAGAAAAGGAATAGTAGACTTTGTTGAGCTTGCTAAAAGAATGAAAGAGTACAAATTCATTTGGTTTGGATATAGTCCTCTTGCGGCAGCAACTAAACCAGTTAAAAAAGCCGTTCATACGAAACTTGATAACTTAACGTTTGCTGGTTACGTAGAACCATCTATAATTAAATCAGCAATGAACGGAGCGGACTTATTTTTATTCCCAACTCTTGAAGAGACAGAAGGAATTCCTATAATAGAAGCTTGTGCATGTAAGTGTGATGCTATTATAAGAGATATTCCTATATTTGATGGTTGGCTTAAAGATGGTAAAAACGTATATAAAGCAAAAGACGTAGATGAATTTGAAAGAAAGATAAGACTTTTCTTTGATGGTAAACTTAAGAGTTTAGCATCAAACGCATATAAGATAGCAGAAGAAAGAGATTTAAAAAACATAGGAAATAAATTAAAAAACATATATGAAGAAGTAATGCACTCTAGCAAATAATAGAGTGTTTTTTTGTATAAGGCTTTTCAATTAAAAAAATAAAGCTACCTTTTACAATTATTATTGCAATTACAATTACATCCATTAAATATAACACTTAGTATCCAAAATAATATAATAAATGGTAGGAATATAATAAATAATATTATGAATAATGGTAAAAAAATTAAAAATAATAGGAATAAACACCACATATTTTTCACATCCTTTAATTATTAAGATGCAAATAAAATAATAATAGCAATAGCAACTATACCAATTATTTGATATTTATGTTATACTCTAAATAGTCGTTTGGAGGTAATAAAATGGATTATAAGATTCCTAATCACGTTGCAATTATAATGGATGGTAATGGAAGATGGGCACAAAAAAGAGGATTAAAACGTACCAAAGGACATCAAATGGGTGCTAAGGTCCTAAAAAAGATATCTGAGTATGTTTATGATAAAAAAATAAAAGTATTAAGTGTCTTTGCTTTTTCAACAGAAAACTGGAAAAGAGATAAAGAAGAAGTAGATTACTTAATGGATTTATTTATAAAAGTATTTAAAGATAACTTTAAATCTATAAAAGAAAAAGGTGTTAAAATAGTTTTTTCAGGTGTTAAAACAAAACTTAATGATAAAGTATTAAAAGAAATGAAAAGGATGACTGAAGAAACTAAGAATAATAAAAACGGAGTATTTAACATCTGCTTAAATTATGGTGGTCAAGATGAAATAGTAGAAGCTACTAAAAAAATAGTAAGTGATGTAAAAGAAGGTAAAATAAAAATAGATGATATAAATAAAGATATGTATAACAGTTATTTATTTAATGATTTACCACCAATAGATTTAATGATAAGAACTAGTGGGGAATATAGAATAAGTAACTTTATGTTATGGCAAATGGCGTATGCAGAACTTTATTTTACAGACGTTTTATGGCCTGATTTTGATGAAAAAGAACTAGATAAAGCAATTGATTCATTTAATAAAAGAGACAGAAGATTTGGAGGAGTAAAGAAGTAGATATGCTTCTTTTTCTTTTGTATTAAAAAAGTAGAAACATACTTTGTTTCTACTTAATGTAACCATTGGTTTTAAATCTTTCTATTGTATCTTCCTTACTTGTTTCTCCAACTATTCTGTTTAAGGTTGTCTCTTCTTCTCCCTTTGTTATAAAAGCAATAGTAGGAGTACCAGATATACTTAAATATTCATTAAATTCATTATATTCTTTTTTACTTAATTTACTATTATCTAAGTGATATATAGTTATTTTATATTCTTTTAAAACACTTTTTAAAGTAGGTAAGTAAGATATGCAGTGTGAGCAGTTTTCATTACCAACATAAAGAGCAAAGGTCTCTTTATTAGCCATTTTCTCTTTAAAATCATCAAGGGATATTTCTTTTATATATTTATCACTTGATGTACATCCTGTTAATAATATTACTAACGTAAATATAAGTATTATACTTTTAAAAATTTTTTTCATAAAAATCACCTGTAATAATTTTATCACTTATTTTTTTATTTAACAATAAAAATGTTTTGTACTATTCGTTTTGTGTCTATATTTGTTTAATGAAAAATAGGTATTCTTGTAAACTATCCGTAAATAAGTGGTTTACTTTTTTCTTTTAAGTAGTTATAATTAGATTAATGATAAGTAAATAGAAAGGAAATAAAATATGAATTGTAAAAAATGTGGTTATCCATTAGTGTCAGGTCAAGTTATTTGCTCTAATTGTGGGGAATATAATCAAGAACAGGAAACTATAAACAATAATGTGATAAATGAACAAATTAATAATAATATATATGAAAACAGAAATATTGAATCAAATATTTATAAAGAGGAAAATGTGCATAAAAAGCAAAATGTATGGTTAAGAATTTCATCTATAGTGGGACTTTTTAGCGGTATTGGTTTATTAGTTATGGCATTTTCAAATCTATTTTTAATGTCTGGTCTTAAAGGGTTTGATTTTAAATATTTGCTAGCTAT
>FR881489.1:22185-38429 GCA_000434835.1 Clostridium sp. CAG:594 | reverse complement strand
TTATGCATTTATGCTTAGCAATTTCAATCTAGGGAAAAATAAAATTTTTGATAATAAGACTTTATTTGTAATATTACTTATTCTAAATGGAATTGCATCAATAGTTTATAAAATTTATTTAGTTGTATTTATATTTGCAATAATAGGTTTTTTTAAAAGCATAAAAGAAGATAAATAGTTATTTTTAAAACTATTATATACCAGGAGTATTTATATGGTAATAGGAGAAAAAGATAGAAAAAATAAATATAAAAACTTTAAAAAATATATTAATAATAAGGATGCTATAATAGAAACAGATCCAATAAACGAATTAGAAGAAGCATTTATAAAAGCATTTAATGAAAAAGATATAAAAAAGAGGTATGAGTTCATATATGATTATATGTGCAAATACCTAGATAATAATGTATGCATTTTATGTGATTTTAAAAATGATAAATGTATTGCAAATAGACTAGGTAAATCAGTTCATAAAGAAAATGGATGCTGTTACTTTAGAAATGAGGGATTTTGCAAATTATTTAAAGATAAAAGATGTACTAATCCAAATATCTCATGCAAGCTATTCATGTGTGAATATGTAGAAAAAAATATAATGAAGAAAAAGTCGTTACCTAAAAATTACTTATTATTAGATTTTTTCTTTAATAAAAAACAAAAAGAAATATTACAAAGAAGTTACAGAAAGAAAAAAGAAGAAACAATAAGTAAACTACTTGTAAATAGATAGTTTACTTTTTTTCATTAAATCGTTATAATTAAGTTAATATAAGGAGAGTGGATATGAAAAATATAATAGAATACATAAAAGACAAATCATACTATCTTTTGGGAGGAATAGTAGTAGTTATTATATTATTAATAATTATTAACGCTTGCTCTAATAGTTCTGGTAGCTACGATAAAATAGAACAGAAAATGGTTAATGCAGCTAAAAGTTATTATGCTTCTCATGAAAAGAACTTACCTAAAGAAGAAAGTGGAACTGTTAAAGTTACAATAAATACTTTAATAGAAGCAGAATTATTAAAAGAAGTAAAAGATCCAAATAATAAGGATCAAGATTGCTCTGGATATGTAGAAGTAACTAAAGTAGGAAAAGAGTATTCTTATACACCATTTTTAGTATGTAAAGGTAACTATGAGCCAAAATATTTAACGGACATAGTAAAACAATCTAAACAAGACGAATATGGAAACGGTGTTTATGAAATGGGCGGCGAATACGTTTACCGTGGTGATGATGTAAAAAACTATGTATCATTTAATAATCAATTATGGAGAATAGTTAAAGTTGATAGTGAAGGTGATATAAAGCTTGTTTTGGCTAATTACACTGAAGATACCTATTCTTGGGATGATTCATACAATGCCAATTCAAATATAGGGGGAGGAATTACAACTGATTATCTTCATACTAGTATAAGAAAAACACTAAATGATTATTATAATAAAAACTTTGATAAAGATATCAAAGCTAAGATAGTAGCAAAAAATATATGTATAGGCAGATTTACTGAAAAAGATGAATTTTCACAAGAAAAAAATTGCTTGTATACTAAAGAAAATGAAAAAATATCTTTATTAAGTGTTATTGATTATAAAAACGCTTGTTTAGACGATAAATGTCAAACATTAGGAAATATGGAATGTAGTAATAGAAATTATTTAGCAGAAGATGGTATTTCAACTTGGCTTGTTAATGTTTCCTCACTAAATGATTATGAAGCGTTTGAGCTTAGAAATAGCATAAACATTTCTGCCGCAAGTAATTATAACAATATAAATCCAGTTATTTACGTTACTAAGAAGGCAATTTCAAAAGCTGGAAAAGGTTCTATGGGTAATCCTTATATTGTTAAATAATGCGGAATCTAGAATAATTTGTCTAAATTGTAAAACATGAAGATTGTTAATTGACAAAATTAATTAAATGGTTTAATATGTATGTATAAATATTAAGGAGGAAAGAATATGATTAGAGGAATGTTTGTACTTGCTGATACAGATGTTGATTGTCAACCAGGTAGTACATTGGTTAATGTTATTGCAATCGTAAGACTTGTTATGAGTATAATATGTGTAGCAGTACCAATAATAATGATACTTATGGGAACAATAGATTTATTTAAGGCAGTTACAGCTGGTAAAGATGACGATATTAAAAAGAAACAAAAAGCATTAATTACAAGAATAATAGCAGGTGTTTTGGTATTTTTAGTACCTACCATAGTGAGTGTTCTTATGAATTTAATTGGTGTATCAAAGTGGAGAACTTGTTGGAATAACGCTAAAAATGGGAACTTCAAATCCTTATTTCAAAGTGGTGATGTCTCTGCAAAATAAAAAATAGTTTTATAAAAAACTGTTTTTTTTTGTTTGTTTCACTTTCAAAATCAAAAGAAAAATGTTATTATATATGTATAATTATAGAGTGTATGTTAGGATGGTGTATTTATGAAAAAAAATATAAATAAAATGATTATTACGCTAGTTGTAGTTGTAATAAGCTTTTTTTCAAAAACAGAAATTTTTAAAGCATTACCAACATGTAATATTGGTTCTGAAATTAATGAATCTAAGGGGTATGGCTATGCTTATACTACAGTTGATGCAAATGGACGTTCAGGAGTGTCTTCTGGGCAGATCAACATATGTAAAAATATGGATTGTAGTGGATCAACTACACTGACTGGTGGTTGGCTTAATTGGTCTGAAGGAGAAAGAAATTTTTTTGTAGAATATGATTCGGGGCCTGAAACTAAAATTACAGATGTTGAATACACTCTTTATCGTGAGGATAAAAATGGTGATGCTGAAGCACTATGTAAGGGAACTCCGGCAGTTGATATCAGTAATAATAATGGAGTTGTTCACATCAGTTTTTCTATTGAAAATGATTCAGTATTGAAAATTGAAGCTAACGGCAAGTACACTGACTCAGCTGGAAAAAGTAAAAGTTTTCCTAAAGAAAGTTTTAATATCAGACATAAACTTGGAAATACTGATAAGGTCAAAAATATTGAACAAACAACACAAAATACAAAAAAAGGTCAAAAAGGAACTACAACTACTAAACCAAAGGCCAATCCAGGTTCATACTACGGAAAAAACGGAATTGCTAATGAAAGTACAACTACTGCTAAAGGAGCAGCATCTGGTACTAGAAAAGGACAGACAAAAAAAGAACTTGAAACGAATGCCGATGGTGAAATTATAAATTCTTCATCTACAAGTTGTACAGAAGTTAGTGATTTAATTCATGATTATTGGAAATATGTTATGATAATAGTTCCAATCCTATTAATCGTTATGATTACAATAGATTTTTTTAAAGCTTTAGCAAAGGGAGATAGTGATTCAATAAAAAAGGCTGGTAATAATACAGTTAAAAGAACTATCGCTGCGGTTGTATTACTTGCTTTGCCTGCTCTATTAGGATTGATATTCAGTTGGGTTGGATTAGATTTATGTGTATAGGAGGTTTTTATGAGTATATTATTTAGTTGGTTAAGTCCATTAAGAGCAATTTGCATGGCTATTGATGGAGTTTTGTATAGTTTACTTGATAATGCTTATGATCTTGTTATTAAACTTTCTACTGCTGAACTTTTAAAACCCGCAACCATTAAGAGTCTTACTGGGAATTTATATATTATATTTGGGGTTGTTGCATTTTTTAGACTCGCATTATTGCTCGTTAATGCAATAATTGATCCAGAAAAATTAAATGAAAAAGGCAAGGGATTAAGTAATATATTTTTTAGAGTTGTTGGTATGGTTATTCTACTTGCAGTAACCCCATTTTTATTTGAAAAGTCATATGACTTACAAGAAAAAATAGTTGGGGCGGATGCTAGTAAAAATATTATCTTTAAAACAATACTGGGAAATAATGCTAATATTGCATCATCAAATAATAGTAATGCAGGAAAAGCACTGCAAAATATAGCTTTATCATCATTGATTACAATTGATGAAAATTATTTAAAAAATGCATCATCCGATGATAGTAAGGATAAAGAAAAAGTTATATTATGTAAGTATAAAGAAATAAAGGATGATAACGGAAAAGTAAAAGGTTACGATTATACAAAAATTACAAATTCTGATGAATATAATTTTTGCCCTTTAGTGTGTGTTCCTAATGGAGATGGAACCTGCACACCACAAGGTGGATATGTTTATGATGGTAGTACATGTGATTGGGCTAATTGTCAAAATGCTGTTGATCTTTATAACGAAATGTATGTAAATGAAGATATGTCTCCTGCAAAGCTTGCACAATATGTTGGGACTAGTGGGAAAATAGATGTTGATGGTGAAGAACAAGAAGTTTATGTATATAATTACATGTTTATAATAACTGGTGTAGTTGGGGTTGCAATGACATACATAATAATTTCCTTTGCAATTGATATTGCGGTTAGGATGTTTGAACTAATAGTATTGGAAATATTGTCTCCTTTGTTTATTGCAACATTTGTTGATCCTAAATCAGCACAGTCCGGACCTTTTAAAAACTGGTTATCAGCTGTTGGTAAAAGTTATGCATCATTGTATATTAGGCTAGCAATAATAGCACTTATGGTATTATTAGTATCTATAATTAATCAATCAAAGATGTTTCAATCAATGGGGGATGTTTCTGGTTGGGCAAAAATATTTATGGTTATAGGACTTTTAATATTTGCTAAAAAAGCGCCTAAATGGATTGGTGATATGATTGGTATTAAAGGTGATGGTGGACTAGGTGGATTATCTATTGGTAAGAAACTTGGTGGTATGGCCTTAGCTGGTGGGTTAGCAAGCAAAGGATTGGATAAGCTAAAAGGACAAGGCAAAAAAACCTTGGATAATACAGGTAAAAAAGCTAAAAATGCTTTAGATAGAGTATTTAGCGGTGCCGTGGCTGCAAACGAAGCTAGAAAGCAATCAAAAGATCTAGCTGCAAGAGGAGAACTTAAAGATGCTAATGGTAACCCAATAAGTAGAAAAACGTATTCTCAGATGGCAAGGGATGCTGCTATAGCCAAGGCAAAGGCAGAACAATTAAAAAATCCTGAAAATGATTTTAGAATGTTTAAGGGAATTAGAGATAAATATGCTTCTATTGCTGCAGATGTAAACCCTAATTTTGAATCTTCTAAAGATAAGAAAATTAAGTCTGCAGCAGTAGATGCACAGGCTAAATTAAAAATGGCTGGATTAGATGAAGTAAGCATGGGTGGAAAAATAAAAGATGCAAAAGATTTAGCATTAACCAAAGATTTATATGGCTCTGATATATCGAAAAAAGATAAAATGGTTAATCCAATAAATGCAGAGCAGATGAATAATTCGTTTTCTAGATTCTTTAATGGCAGTATACCAACAACCGAAGAGGATATGCAATTGGCCGCCTATGCAGCAACTGTTGACAATGCTGCCTCAATAGATGCTCAAGGTAACATTTTGGATAAGAACGGGCATGTTTTGGAGACGAGGGATGTTGTTGATAGTAAAGTAGCTGATTATGTAAATAACGCAAATCCTTATTTAAAACAATTGTGGGCCACTACTGCATATGAAAATAATATCCAAAAACAAAATGAGTTTGGAAGTGTATCTGAAAACCTTGTTAAATCAAATCAACGTTTAAGAGAGGCAATAATTCAAAGAGACCAATTTTTGTCTAATAATCCTGCACCGGCATTAGATGATCCATCATATGCTGATTATCAAAGAAATTTAGCTGTTTTTGAAAATAATATAACTTCTGCAACTTCAGATTATAATACATATAAGGATGAGAAAGAAAAACTTGCTACAGAATATAAGAAGTCTGCTGGCTTAGATGAGAATGGCATTACAATCAATGAACCAAATGATAATGTTGGAACAATTCAAGTTAATGGAAGATACATTAATAAATATGGTGAATATGAAGTTATTACTGCCCCAGATGGAAGCAAACAGTATAAATTTGTCGAAAAAGATATGTCAGATTATTATGATTTAATTACACAAAAGATGGATGATAAATTAAATGGTGCAAAATTTAAGAAGAAACTAGATACTATAAAAGAAGAGTATTCTATTGAAAGTAAAAAAGTAGAAAATAAGAATTAGAAAGGGGAATAATGTATGAATAATGGACAATATTTGATAGCGGCAAACTCTAAAAGAGGACAACTAATATTCAGCATATTTAGACCAATAGATTTATATATAGCAGTTGGTGGTAGTATTGTGACAATAGTAATGTTTTTGATAATTAAGCCTGATTCATTATGGCTAACTATTATAACACTACTTCCAATACTTATATGTGCGTTCTTAGTTATTCCAATCCCTAATTATCATAATATGATGTGTGTACTTCAAAATATATATAAATTTTACTTTGTTGAAAGAAGAACTTTTAAATGGAGAGGATGGTGTGCTAAAGATGAGTTCAAATAATACTAGTAATACAACAGAAAGTTTTGTTCCAATTAGGGCTATTGTTAATAACATGATAGAACTTGATAATGGAGAAAAAATTGCTGGAGTTAAAATTGCTCCTAAAAATATATTTATAATGGAAGAAAGTGATCAATTTAATGTTATAGATAGATTAAAAGATTTCTATAATACTATTGATTTTGAATTTTGGCTTATTATAGCAGATAGGCCAGTTGATATATCTGTTTATATTGCACAGCTTCAAATGCAATATAATAATGCAAAAGATCCTGTAATTAGAAAACTTATTAACGAAGATTTAAGAAAAGCAAGTGGCTTTACTGACGATGTGACAGATGTAGAATTTTATATGTTATTTAAAGAAAAACAAGTTGAGATGGTTCAGAAAAAGTTAAGATTAATGATAAATGGCTTGGCATCAGCAGGTTTAGCCTCAGCACAAGCTAATAATGATGATTTAAGAAGTATATTAGATAATTTCTTAAATGGTGGTGAAAAAACTACTTTTGGGACGGTGATGGCATAATGGCAAATATTAATATAAAAAAAGAGTTAGCACCTAAAGGATTAGAGTTTCATCCTGCTGATTTTGTTATAAGTGATAAATGGTGCACCATTTTAACTATCGTATCTTATCCAAAATGGATTACACCAGGATATTTATCTGATTTAGCAACTAGTGGTGGTGTTAAGGTTGTAATAAAACATATTCCTCTTCCTTATTCTGTAATGTCTAAAATGCTTAATAAAGAATTAGCAGAATTGAAAGATAATTATGAAAAAGAAAGAGATAAAACAGCACAGGAACAATTAAGGCAAGATTATGATTCATTAAATGATTTCATTCAAATGATAGTAACCAATCAATCTAAAATCTTTGATTTTCAAATGCATGTTGTTGTAACAGCTAATAGTAAGGAAGAATTAGATACAAAGAAAATTCAAGTGAAAAATTATTTGGAATCCATGGAATTAAGAGGCATTCCTCTTAGATTCGAGCAAAAAAAGGTATTAAAATCAATTCTTCCGATTTTTCCAAAGCAAGATATAGAAGATCAGATAGGAACTCCTATAACATCTCCAACTATTGCAGCTATGTATCCATTTATTTTTGATAGCTTAAAAGATCCAGGACCATCTTGCCTTTTGGGAACAGATTTTTCTGGTGGTGTAGTTTTATTTAATCAATTTTTGTACCAAGTAAGAAAAGAATTTAATAGAAACAACGCTAATATGATTATTTTAGGTACATCTGGTAGTGGTAAATCTACTGCTGCAAAGCTTCTTTTAAGAACTTATGTAAGAAATGAATATAAAGTTGTTGCTATAGACCCTGAGGGTGAACTTGAAGAAATGACTACACGTATGAGAGGCGACTTTATAGATCTTGGTAAGGGTGGAGAATTTGGTATGATAAATCCACTTGAGGTTATTATAGAGGCTGATGAAGAAGAACTGAAAGATGGACTTGGATACACGGTTCTTACAAAAACCTTGCAATTCTTGAAAGCTTTCATGAAATATTATGATCCTACTATAACGGAAGATGTTTTAACGATGTTTAGTGAAATAGCACAGCTTACTTATCAACGTTTTGGTATATCTTTTGAAACAGATTTTTCTCATTTAAGTTCAGAACAATACCCAACTTTTTCAGATTTATACGAAACATTAGTAAGAAGATTAGAGGCTTATGGTGATCAAGTAACCCATGAAAGAGATATTTTAGAAAAACTTGAGCTAAAAATAAGACCTCTTGTTAAAGAGTTAAAGTTTTATTTTGATGGTAAAACAACCATTCATCCACAGTCTAAATTTATTGTATTTAATATAAGAGATCTAATGAATGCTGATGAAAATATAAGAAACGCGTTATTCTTTAACGTTCTTAAATATGCTTGGAGTCATTGTCTTGATAGATCTATAAATACTATAATGATGGTAGATGAGGCGCATATGCTTTTATCTAGTAAAAATAGTATAGGAGCTGATTTCCTTGCTAATATACAAAGACGTGCTCGTAAATATAATAGTGGTACTGTTGTAATAACACAACAACCATCAGATTTCGCTGATCCTTCGGTAATAACGCAAGGTAAAGCTATATTTGATAATGCTTCTTACTATCTTGTTATGGGACTAAAAAAGCAAGCTGTTGAAGATCTTGGTATGCTAATAGATTTAAATGATCAGGAAAAGGAAAGTATAAAAAAATATAATCAAGGTGAAGCTTTATTTGTTTGCGGAAGCAGAAGAATGCGTATAGATGTTATTGTAACAGAAGCTGAATTGGATTCATTTGGTGAAGGTGGAGGTTTATAAAAATTGGATTTTATCCAATTTTTTATTTTGCTTTAGTTTGATACGTTCGACATTTTATGATATAATTTTTACATGATATGGTGGTGAGGACATGAATGAGTATAGAAAAGATCAAGATGAAAAGATAGAAAATCTTGATTTAAATGATATGAATTTAGAAGTTAAAATAAAGCCAACAGAAGTTAAAGTAGAAAATTTGGATTTTGAAACAGACTCAAGTATTAGCAATACTAATACGAATGTAGAAAATAATGGATTTGATGATGCAGCAGAGAATTTAACTGATGATCAATTGTCTAATGATGCTTTCCAGGATAGTAAAGCATCGGATAAAATGACGACAGGTGAGAATCAAGATGATCAGTCAGCTTATGATTCTCCTTTGAATGACCAGTTGCAACAAAGTGATGATTTAGTTGAAAGCGGAGATCAAGAAAATTCATTTGATGGAGGAGATTTAAAAGAACCTGAGGCAGGAGAAAAAAATAATGAACAATCTTTTGGTGAAAATATTTCGAATGGTCAATCTAGTGGAGAAGCACCGGTAAATGATCATACTAATTCAGAAAATTCTGGTGGGAATAAAGAAGGCGGAAAATCACAAAATGATAATTTGGAGAATAAAAAAAATGATAACAATTTAAATAATAATCCTGAAAACAAAAAAGATGCAAATAAGGATTCAGGAGAAAAAAAGAATCGTGACAATGGTCAAAATAATTCTGATTTAAATAATAAAAAGGATCAAGATACAAGCAAGACCCCACAAGATAATAAGAAGAAAAATGAAAATTCATCGCCTTCAAAATCTAACAATAATAAGCCTGAAATGGGGAATAAAGAAAAACAACCAAGTGGTTTGAACAAAAAAAGAGATGATTTAAAGAATAAATGGAATAATAGGCCAAAGACTCCAAAAGATTTTGCAAACAGAGCAAAAAACGGAATTAAAAATCGTGCTAAAAATAGGTATAATAATTCAGGGCTGGGAAAAGCCATAAATAATGGTAAAAAAGCGATTCAAGGTGGAAAAAAAGCAGCGCAGAAAACGAAAGTTGCAGCTAAGGCTGTAGGCGCGTTTTTAAAAACTCCAGCAGGTTTAGTAACGCTTGGTGTAATAGTAGGATTATTGTTAATAATGATTTTAATTATAATAGTGCCAAGCATGTTCGCTTCAGGATCACCACTTGTTGGTGGAGAAGTTCAAGAAGAGGAAAATTATAACAGGTATTCTGAAGTAGATCAAAAAACAATAGAAAAATTAAAGTCAATAGCGCAAAAATATTCATCAGGTAATACTTCTTATGCTATGGCGGCAACACTTTATCCTTACATTGAGGAAATGCAAAATGGAAATGTAAATTCAATTAGGGGAAAAACTAATACTTCTCAATCTGATGATGAAGATGCTTATGATGATTCGGATAATTCGGATGATTCAGATGAGAAAGAAGATTTAAAAGAAGATAAAAATGATTCTATTTCTAATGATCCATATTTAGAATTATTTAGACAATGGAAATATAGAAGAAAATTCACAAAATTGTTAAAAATATCTAAAGATGGAGACGATGCTTTAACTGAATATTTAAAAAATACTTGGTTTAAAAAAGATGCAGGTTATAAAGAATTATTTGATGGGGTAACAGATCAAGAGGCTTTAGCTAATGCAATCATAAATGATATTCAAGATCAAAAAGATGATTTTAATGGTTACTTTTTTAGTGATTGTTCTACTTCTTATAGTACCCAATCCGGGGGACAAGTTACGATTGATTATTCTAACTCTGATGGTATATCATTACAGGAGTTAATGACTAAAAACATTGTGGTTGATGTCAAGAAAAGTAGTTGCACAAAAACAGGTAAACTTACTAATTGTGAATCAATGTATTCCAGTCCTATTTCAATGAAGCAATATGCAATAGGTGTTACGATACAAGAAGTAAGTACTGATTTAACGAATATAGAACATATTAAGGCCAATATGATAGCAGAGAAAAGTTATGCTATAGGAAGAGCTTTTCAAAGAGGAAATGTTTCAAAAATAGATGAGAATACATATGTAATTGGGATAATTGATAGCACAAGAGATCAAGATTATTGTGATTATTTGACCGGTGATTCATGTAGTGATGGTGTAAAAGGTTCTTATAATAGTTATGGTAGTAATTTAGAACAGGCATGGACAGAATCTCAGAACATGTATCTTTATTCTGGAAAAAGTTTAATTGGTTCTGTTTGTCAAAATAAATCTTACGCAAAAGCTTGTTCATGCAAAACTGGTGAATGCTTATTTCAAGAAGAAGTAGAAAATGGCTATGATACGGAAAAGGCCGATCAAATCCTGTATGATCAATTTAAGAATAAAAATCCTGAAGTTTTAACCGCTGAAAGTGGATATCTTTCAAGCACTATAACCACTTCAAGTACAACTTGTTCAAATGAAACGGATATTTCAAATTTTATTTATTATGCTCAAAATGATTATGCAAATACTGCTTTTTGTGGAAGAACCCTATCGGATGGAAAAAATGGTTGTGAAAAGGGTGATTCTATCTGTACTTCTGGATGTGGTGTTACATCAGCAGCTATGGTAGTTGCCACATTGACACAAAATAGCTCTATAACTCCTGAAACTATAAATTCAAGTGCAAGATCTGGAACTGATTGTGGAGATAGTGGAACGTATGCTGCTTTATTTCCATATGTTTCTGGTAATAATGGACTTACGGCTAAAAATATAAGTGGTAAAGAAGAAATTATTTCTACGTTGGATGCTGGTGGTTTAGTTATTGCAAATGTTGATGGAACATTTGGAGATGGTATTTATAATACTGGAGGTGGACATTATGTAGTTATTAGAGGCTATAGTGAAAATAATGTATATATTGCAGATCCTTGGCAAAATAGTAAAGTTACAAAACATTGTGAGGAATTTGATTCTAGTAATCATTGCACTAAATTAAGTACTGATTTTGATACATTTATAAAAAATGTTGAAACACATGGAGGATCAGGATTCTATGCTATTACTGGTGGAATTCCGTTTAGGGATTCTGGATCAAATGAAATTTTAAGTACCGGAACTCAAAACACTTATTTTGCCCCAGTACAAAACGTTAAACCATCTTTCGGTAGTAAAGGATCAACGGGTGGATGTTCTGATTCTGTATATCATGATATATCAGGTATATCTGAAGGTACAAAAATTTATGCTGGTGCTGATGGAACAGCGAATTTTTACCAAATATACAATTCAGATGTTGGACTTGTAAGTTATGGTAATGTTATTGAATTAGAAACAAATGATGATTCAACAATAATATATGGACATCTTCAAAAATTTGCTTCTGGAATTAAAACTAAAGTTACAAAAACTTGTCCAAAAAAGGGTGACAAACCACCATGCCCAGCGTCAAGCTATAAATTAACAAAAGAAAAAGTTGATTCCAAAACAGTGAAAAAAGGTGAATTAATAGGCTATTTAGGAAATACCGGAAATTCGACGGGAGCTCATTTACATGTTGAAATTAGAAAAAGTGGATCATGTGTAACAGATCCATGGAAAGAATTTGGAATGAGGTAGGAGATTAATATGAAGAAAATTAAGTATTTATTAATAGTTATTTGTATATTACTTCTGACGGGATGTACCGTTAGAAGTAATATAACAGTAGATCCTTATGGTATAGTTAGTGAAAATGTTTATTTACTCAATAAAACTGAATATTTAACATCAGAAAAATATTCATTTGAAAAACTGATTGATTTGATGGTCAAGCCATATAAGAATGTTCTTGATCTTAAGCAATATTCCTATACATATGAAAAAGGAAAAGAATTAAGTGGTGTAAAAGTATATAAAAACTATGATAATTTGTGTAGTTATTTTGGTAATTCAGCGCTTAATCAATATGTTTACAAGTACATGAGTTGCACTGAAAATGATTATTATTATGAAATAAAAAATGCAACAGAGTATATACCATATTGCGCTCAATGTGCAGAATGGCCAGAGCTTGGTGATGTAGAATTTAAAATAAAACTTCCTATATCTGCAACAGAACAAAATGCGGATGAAGTGGATGGTAATACATATATATGGAAATACGATAAAAACACTAAGGATAAAAACTTCTACTTAAAAATAAGTAAGAGCGCTTTGAATGAAAGTAAAAAAAATTATATTAAAAATCAAGAAATGAAAAAAAACAGATCTAAAATTATTATTATTGGAATTATAATTGGTGTTATTTCATTAGTTGTATGCACGATAATTATATTCTATAAAAAATATAAAAAAAATAGTTTCGATTATGAATAAAAATTATACCAAATATGTTAAATATTTGGTATAATATTTTTATATGAGTAATTATATCGTTTAAGGGGAGGCTTTAGTATGAAGCTAAAATTTAGAGCAGAACATAAAGATTTTGTAGCTTATGCATGGGCTTGTTTACTATTACTTATAGTAGTTGCTTTATGTGTTAGAAACTTATACCATGTAACCGATGTCGGAACTAGTGCGACAACTGAAACGGTAGGTTGGTCATTTAATTTCATACCAGCTTTTTTTCCACCTTATTTAGGTTACACAATTCTTTTTTGGATACTTGCTGTTGTTCTTTTAACAGCGAGCGTATCAAGTAAGTTTTTTACTACAGAAAAAGGTTTTGGAATAGTGCAAGGTAAAAAAGAAGATGGCTTTGGTAGATTTGCTAAGGAAGATGAATATAAAAACTTTGAGAAAGTAGAACCTGTTGAACTTACAGCAAAAGAAAGTACGGCAGCAGGTTTTCCACTTGTTTACGATAAAAATAAAAATTTAGTATACGTAGATAACGGAGAGGCTCACTCACTTGTTATTGGTGCTACTGGTTCAGGTAAAACTCAAATGGTAATTAATCCATTAGTTAATATTTTATCTAAAAAGGGTGAATCAATGGTTATTACCGATCCTAAGGGTGAAATATTTGAAAAGAATGGTGAAATGTTAAAGGATTTAGGATATGACGTTATAGTAGTTAACTTTCGTGATCCTCAAAATGGTAGTTGTTGGAATCCTTATACATTGCCATATAAGTATTATAAAGAAGGTAATCAAGATAAAGCAAATGAACTTTTAAACGATATGGCTATTAACATAGCAACTGATGAGAAAGCTGATGATCCTTTCTGGACTAATTCAGCAGCCGACTATTTAACGGGTTTATCTCTTGGAATGTTTGAAGATGCACCAGAAGATGAAATAAGTATTTCGACGGTAAACTTAATGATAACGGTTGGTGAGGAAAAAGTTGGAGCATCAACTTACATTAAGGAATATTTTAAGTTTAAGGATCCTGCAAGTCCTGCTGCAATTAACGCATTAGGAACGGTAAATGCACCACAAGATACTAAAAACTCAGTACTTTCTGTATTAAAGCAAAAAATAAAAGTGTTTGCAGTTACTCAAAATTTAGCAGAGATGTTATCACGTAGTGACTTTGATATGGAAACAATAGGTGAGAGAAAAACTGCAGTATTTATGATTATACAGGATGAAAAAACAACGTATCACGCACTTGCAACAATCTTTGTAAAACAATGTTATGAATCATTAATCGCAGTTGCACAAAGACATGGTGGTAAGCTTCCTGTTAGAACAAACTTCTTGCTTGATGAGTTTGCTAACATGCCTAAGTTTAAAGATATTACAACAATGATTACGGCAGCTCGTTCAAGACAAATAAGAATGACAATGATCATCCAAAACTTTGCACAGTTAAAACAAGTTTATGGTAATGAAGATGCTGAAACAATTCGTGGTAACTGTGGTAATATTTTATATTTGTTAACCGGTGAATTATCAGCGTTAGAGGAGATAAGTAAACTATGTGGTGATAAAATAGTAAAAGTAGGTAAGGATAAAAAAGAGGAAACAAGACCACTTATTACTGTTACTGAACTTCAAAGATTTAAGCAAGATGAAGTACTTATTTTAAAACATCGTCTTCCGCCACTTAGAACAAAGTTCTTACCATTTTGGAATACTGATTTCGGATATGGTAAGAATAATTCTGAAGTTCCACCTGCTAAGGTGACTTCTCATGAACAAAGAAAAATAAAATTATTTGATATAAGAGAATTTGTTAAGAAGAAAAAAGAAGAAAAGAGAAATGAATTATTTGGTGGTAGTAGGGCAGCAAATCCATTTGGTGGAGGTATGACGCCTAACCCGTTTGGAGGAAATGCAAATCCGTTTGGGCAATCACCATTTACATCTCCATCAAATCCAAATCCTTTATCAGCCTTTGGTGCCACTACTAGCATGCCATCAGCACCTTCACCACTTAATTCAGCCTCATCATCTAATAATAATAGTGATGACTTAGATATTGATGCTATGATGAAAAAGATTGATGCTAGAATAGCAGAGTTAGAAGAAGAAGAAAAAAGAGAAAAAGAGGCTGAAGATAACGAACTTAAAGCATCAGAACAAAAGATGGTTGAAGAAAAAACTACTGATGTTAAAGACAGCAATGATAAACCAAGTTTAAATAATTCAACTATGGATAGTAATAAACTTGAATTTCCTTCATTTGATAGCAAGGATATATCAAACTTTGGAAATACAAATAGTGAAGCAAAACATGATATGTTTGATGATATGATTGAAGATTTATCTTTTGATGAACCTATTGATAAAAACGATGCTATCAAAGATGAAAATATCTTGAAGGATGATAAATCAGAAATTAAGGCTGAAGAGCCCATAAACAAGCAAACTGATGATAAAAATGGTGAATCTAATGTTTATAGAAATACTGAAGAAATAGATAAAATTATGAATACAAAAGATTCTTTAAAAGATGATGATGATTTCTTTGATGAATTCTTTGAATAAAAGCACATTAACGTTGTGCTTTTTTTCATATATTATAATGGTGATGTTATGCAAATTAAAATTAACGAAATAAAGAATAAAAAAAATATAATAGATATAAGAACAAGATTTGAATTTAATGAATTTAATATTGGAGGAAGAAATATTACAAGAATTAATTTACTTAGAAATCCAGAATATTATTTAGATAAAAATAATACATATTATATAGTTTGCAATAAAGGAACGGAAAGTTTATCTTGCACTAAAATACTTAATGCTCTTGGATATAATTGTTATAGTGTGGCAGGAGGAATTGATGATTTGAAGAAACTTTAAGGTTTCTTTTTTTATTGCAAAATATGACAGTTTTTTTAAAAATAATTCATATAATAGATGGCTAAACAAAAGAAAGGAAAAACACATGAATTATTATAAGAAAATAAAAAACGAATTAATAAATAATGAAGTATATAAAAAGGTAAAGGATTATTCGAAAAATAGAAGTGATTTAAATACGTATTACAAAGTTGGTAAATTATTAAATGATGCTGGAAAAAGTTATGGAGAAGGAATTATAAAGAAGTATTCTGATATGCTA
>FR881489.1:228-22164 GCA_000434835.1 Clostridium sp. CAG:594 | reverse complement strand
GTTAGGTAAGGGATATACGTTTTCGGCTTTATCTAGGATGAAACAATTTTTTAACATATCAAACAAACTTGCGACAGTGTCGCAACTATTATCATGGAGTCATTATGTTGAACTTTTAAAAATAGATGATATAAATAAAATTAATTATTATATAAGAATAACAGAAGAACAAAACCTATCAGTAAGAAAGTTAAGGGAGCGTATAAAGTCTAGTGAATACGAAAGATTAGACGATAAAACAAAAGAAAAACTAATTAATAAAGAAGAGATTAATGCTGGTGATTTAATAAAGGACCCAATACTTATAAGAAATAAGTTTGATACAAGTAAGATATCAGAAAAGATGCTTTTAGAAACTATTATGGATAATTTAGAAGAATTTTTAAGTGAGTTTGGTGATGGATATAGTTTTATAAAAAGTGAGTATCCAATAAAAATAGGAGACAGATATAACTATATAGATATGCTTTTATATAACATTTACGATAATTGTTATGTAGTAATAGAACTTAAGATAAACGAAATAAAAAAAGAACATATAGGTCAAATAGAAACATATATGAACGTTATTGATAAAAATTTAAGAACAATTAATCAAAGTCCTACCATTGGTATTATCGTGTGTAAAAAGAAAAATGGTTACTTATTTAAATACGTAACTAACAAAAAAATATATGAAAGAGAATATGAATTAGTGTAAATCATACCATTTCATTTTAAATTTGTGATATACTTGTATATAGAATAGGGAGGCAAAACATATGGAATACTTAATAATAGGATTACTTATATTGATTATCATCTTAGTTATATTTTCAATATCTAAAAACATTAATGAAGGTAACATTACTGAACGTTTAGGTAAACTAGAAACTAATGTTATTAAAGAATTAGGAGAGTTTAAATCTGGTGTTAGCACTAATTTAAATAATGATTTTGAAAAACTTAACGATAGAATAGAACATAAACTTAATATGATAAATGATCACGTTAATGAAAGATTAGACGTTAATTTTGAAAAAACTAATAAAACATTTACATCTGTCTTAGAAAGATTATCAAAAATAGATGAAGCTCAAAAGAAAATTGATAGTTTATCAACCGATATTTTATCTTTACAATCTATTTTAACTGATAAGAAAACCAGGGGTATTTTTGGTGAGGTTAACTTAAAGCATATTTTGGTAAGCGTATTTGGTGAAAACAATGATAAAATATACAAACTTCAATATACTTTTGAAACAGGTGTGATAGCGGATTGTGTTTTGTTTGCACCAGAACCACTTGGTATGGTTGCAATTGATTCTAAATTTCCACTTGATAACTATAGATTAATGATAGATAAAAAGGCAGGAATAGTAGAAAGGCAAAATGCTGAGAAAAACTTTAAATCAGATGTTAAAAAACACATTGATGCAATTGCAAGCAAATACATAATTAAAGGTGTAACAAGCAATCAAGCAATAATGTTTTTACCAGCTGAGGCTATATTTGCAGAACTTAATGCATATCATCCAGATATAATAGACTATGCTTATAAAAAGAGGGTATGGCTTGCATCACCAACTACTTTAATGTCTACTCTAACGACTATTGAACTTGTAATTAAAAACATAGAAAAAGATAAATACACGAGTGTCATACATGAAGAATTAAATAAACTTTCTGTTGATTTTAAAAGATATAAAGAAAGATGGGATAAATTATCAAGAAGTATTGATGCGGTAAGTAGAGATGCTAATGACATTCATATAACAACGGATAAAATCTCAAAAAGATTTGATGTCATTAATAACGTTGATACTAAAAAACTTACAAATCATGATGAATAATAAAAAGGATTAACATTTAAGTTTAATCCTTTTTTGATATTTTTATAATCATATTTATATCATCGTCATTTGCCATAACGTTTTTATGAAATTTTCCACATTTTTCGCATTTATAAATTATCTTATACGTATTTTTAAATTTTTCAATATCTATAGGCTTTAACAATCCTAAACAATCATTTAGTCTATCCCCAGGATTTATATCTAAGTGTTTAGAATATAAGCAATATGGACAGTGGTCTCTTGCGGTATAATTTAATTTTTCTACTATCTTACCACAATTTTCACAAACAAAAGATTCATCTTTCATTGTAAATTTTTTCATAACAAATCACCAAGATAAATTATAACACGTATTTTAAATTATGTCTAAATATGTTATAATTACTTATGAAATTAGGTGATTATAGTGAATATTAGTGATAAATACGTAGTAACAATAGATAATTTTGATGGTCCATTAGACCTTTTATTACACCTAATAAAAGAACAAGATATTGATATTTATGATATAAAAATAGAAGATATAACAAAACAATATCTAGATTACATAAGACATATGAAAGAACTTAATTTAGAAATTGCTAGTGAATATTTAGTTATGGCATCTGAACTTATAGAGATGAAATCAAAAATGCTTCTTCCTAAAAAGAAGGAAAAAGAAGATGATGATTATGAGGAAGATCCTAGAGAATTATTAATTGAAAGATTACTTGCTTATAAAAGATATAAGGAAGTAACTAGTGAATTTAAAGATTTAGAGCTAACTAGAAAAATGGTGTTTACCAGGGAACCTGATAATTTAAATCGTTATGTAAAAGAAGATGAAAATAGTGAAGAGCTTGGAGTTGCTGACCTAATAGATGCTTTTAACAATCTTTTAAAAAGAAAAGAACTTGATAGGCCTATTGCAACTAAAATAACAAAAAAAGAATTATCAGTGACTGAGAAAGTTAATAAGATAAAAAATATATTAAGAAATAAAAAGAAAATTAATTTTGAAGATATTTTTGAAGTATCAACTAAGGAAGAGGTAATAATAAGCTTTTTATCGGTTTTAGAAATGGTAAAAAAAGATGAAATATTATTGACTCAAGAAGGAAATTTTAAAAACATAGTTATTTCTTTAAAAGAAGGAGAATAAAATGAAAATAGGAGTACTTGAAGGGTTACTTTTTGTAACTGGTGATGATGGTCTTTCTTTAGAGGACGTTGTAAAGTTACTTGAAGTATCAAAAGATGAAGCCTTAAAATTATTAGAACAATATAAAAAATCTCTTGAGTTTGAAAACAGGGGATTAAAACTAGTTTATTTAGGTAATAAATATAAATTAACGACTAAGGAAGAGCATAAAAAATATTATGAATTACTAGTTGATAAAACCGTAAGTGGAAGTCTTTCTCAATCAGCATTAGAAACTCTTGCAATAATTGCATATAATGAACCTATAACAGTTGGTCAAATAGATGAGATAAGAGGTGTATCTTCAAGAGATATGGTTCGTAAATTACTATTTAAAGGACTAATAGATGTAGCAGGTAAAAGTGATTTGCCAGGAAAACCTATGCTTTATAAAACAACTAATAAATTTTTGGATTACTTTAATTTATCATCAAAAGATGAACTTCCTGAAATTAATATGAATGAAGAAATATCAGATGAAGAAAAGGATCTATTTATATCAAGATATAAAGAAGAAAAAAAGTAAGGAGATGATTGTATGTATATTTTGATTATTATAGTTATAATATTATTGCTTTTGTCTGTAAGACAAATCAATGAGTATGAAAGAGGAGTTAAATTTACTTTAGGAAAGTTTAGTAAAATAATGAATCCAGGTTGGAGAATAGTAGTACCTATTTTTCAAAGCTATAAAAAGGTAGATATAAGAACAAAAGCGGTAGATGTTCCAGAACAGGATGCTATAACTAAAGATAATGTATCAGTAAGAATTAATGCAGTAATTTATTATAAAGTATTTGATGCATCGAAGGCGGTTTTAGAAGTGGAAAACTTCTACTTTGCAGTAGGACAGCTTGCTCAAACTACTATGCGTAATGCAGTTGGTTCTGTTTCATTAGATGAGCTATTAAGTGAAAGAGATAAGATATCAGAAGAAATATGTAATATAATTGATAAGGCGACTGATCCTTGGGGAATAAAAGTTGAAAACGTTGAACTAAAAGATGTTTCTCTTCCAGAAGAAATGAAGAGGGTAATTGCAAGAGTTGCTGAAGCAGAAAGAGAAAAAGAAGCAGTTATTACTAAAGCTAAGGGAGAGGTTGAAGCATCTGAAAATTTAGCTAAGGCAGCAAATTTAATGAGTGCGACTCCAGGTGCAATGCATTTAAGAACTTTATCAACTTTATGTGATATATCATCTGATCAGTCTAATACAGTTGTATTTGCATTGCCAGTTGAAGTATTAAAGAGTTTTGAAGGAAAATCTTTAAGTGAAGAAAAGATAGAAGCAGTTGTAAAAAAGATAAATAACAAAAATAAAAAATAATTCATTTAGTGTGAATTATTTTTTTCTTTATTAGCTTTTTTTCTCCTTTTTAACATATCATTAAATATATCATCAAAAGATGAATTCATACATTTTTGACATAGGTTAATTAGTATGGCAGGTGTAAAATCTTTTTTTTCACTCAATTTAATTTCTTCTTCTAAAATATCATATTTTTTACCATTTAGGTTGTTTTTATCTTTTTTTAATAAAAATAAATAAAGTTTAGGATATATAATGTCTAAAAGCTCATTCCATTCCTTATCTTTTGAAATTAAGCAGGCTTCTTTATAAGTTAATTCAGATAGTTTGGATGCTTTTAAGCTATCTATATATTCTTTTTCTTTTAATGTTATTATTAAATTTATATCTTTATTAAATTCTTCTAAAATGATCTTTTTGTAACTATTATCAAGCCTTTTTGGATCGTGACCAATTATGGAATTTATGTGTTTTGAGGCAATATAGTTTTTTTCTAAAGTATTTTTTGCATTGTTATATGCTTCCTCATTTTTTTCTCTTTCTTTTAAGGAATATGAAAAATTAGTTCCAATTGCTTTTGATAGAACTTCTATTAGTTCGTTATAATTTTCTTTTTGAGCACTTAAAAAATCTTTTAATTCCATTTCATTTATCCATAATAAATTATCATTGTTTTTCTTAAATTCATCTTTATTATATGGCTCTTCAGAGTAATAATATAAAGTATTACCACAACTAAATTTATATATAAAATATTCATCCTTTGTTTTTAATTTATATTTTTCTTTTAATGCTTTTTTTAAAAACTCTTTATAATTTATATCATCATTACACGTAAAAGAAGGTAAGTCATACTTTCCATCATTATCTAGTAGTAAAATTTCTTTATTTGAATTAAATGAAATTACTTTTAACGTTTTCATCCTATTTCTCCTTTTGATTTATTTTAGCATAAATCTTATAAAAAAAACAAATCATTTTAAGTAATGACTTGTTTATTTTTAAATGGTACCGGTAGTCGGGCTTGAACCGACATGGTATTACTACCACTAGATTTTGAGTCTAGCGCGTCTACCAATTCCGCCATACCGGCATCAACAATAGAATTATATCATATTTATTATCATTTTTCTATAAAGTTTTTAAAAAATAATGATATAATTAATAAAGAGGTGAATTGATATGAAATATTATTGCATAGGTATTAAGGGATCTGGTATGGCAACTCTTGCAGAAATACTTTTTGATTTAGGACATGAAGTATCAGGTTATGATGATTATAAAGAACATAAATTTACGCAAGAAGGTTTAGATAAACGTGGTATTAAAATATATTATGATAGTACGCATGATATTCCAAAAGATACGATAGTAACTTATTCTAAGGCTTTTAGTGTGGATCATCCAGAAATAAAAAGAGTTAAAAACTTGGGCTTAAAAATAATTGCTTATAACGAATTATTAGGTAAATTAAGTAGTGAATTTAAGACTATTGGTGTTTCTGGAACTCACGGAAAAACAACAACATCAACCATGATCTCACATGTTTTAGGAGAAACTAAGGGATGTAATTATTTTATTGGTGATGGGTCAGGCTTTGCTGATAGGAAAAATGAGTTATTTACCCTTGAATCTTGTGAATTTAACAGACACTTTTTAGCATATCATCCATATTATGCCATTGTAACAAACATAGAACTTGAGCATACGGAATGTTATAAAGATATAGATGAAATTATAAAAACATTTGAAGAATTTGCTAATAAAGCACATCACGTAATAGCGTGCGGAGATGATAAAAACGTAAGAAAAATGAATTTAAAAAATGATGTTACTTACTATGGCTTTGATGATTGCAACGACGTTGTATGTAAAAACGTTACTTTAGATGAAAACGGAAGTAAATTTGATGTTTATATAAAAGGAAAATTATATGGACACTTTGATATTCCACTATTTGGTAACCATATGATATTAAATGCATTAGCGTGCATTACGGTTTGCAATATGGAAGGAGTAGATAATGAAAAGATTCACACTTTACTTCATACTTTTAAAAATGCAAAAAGAAGGTTTAAAGAAAAAAAGTTTGGAAGTGTAGTTACAATTGATGATTATGCTCACCATCCAACAGAAATTAAAGTTACAATACAGTCAGCTAGACAAAAGTATCCAAATAAGGAAATAGTAGCAGTATTTTTACCTAATACATATTCTAGAACTAAAGCTTTAATGAATGATTTTATAAGTGCTCTTAAAACTGCTGATAAAGCATACGTTATGGATATACACTGTGATAGGGAAAGAAAGGAAGATTATCCTGGAGTTTCAAGTGATGAAATAATTAAGAATGTTCCTAACGCAGAAAAAATATCACTTGATACAGTAGATAAGTTATTAAAACATAAAAACGCTGCAATATGCTTTATGAGTTGTACTAACATTTATGAATTATTAGATAAATATGAAGCATTACTTTTGAATAAAAATAATTAAAATGGTCACCATATTAATGGTGATTTTTTTATGAAAATATTAATAACAGGTGCTAAAGGTGGCATAGGATATTTAACTGCATTAACATTAGCAGAAAAAGGACACAAAGTTTATCTTACTTGTCATACTAATAAACAGCTTAAAAAAGTAAAGGAAAAAATAGGAAAACAAAAGAACATAACTGTTTTAAAGCTTGATATAACATCAGAAAAAGACAGATTAAGAGTCTTAGATTTGGACATAGATTGTTTATTTAATAACGCAGCAGTAGCACTTGGAGGAAGTATTATTGAAGCTGATATGGATTATGTAAGAGAAAATTTTGAGGTTAACGTTTTTTCGTCATTTAGACTTTTGCAAATCGTATTAAGAAAAATGATAGAAAAAAATAAGGGAAGAATAATTGTTATGTCTTCACTTGCAAGCATGTTTCCGATACCTTTTTCAGGTGTTTATTCTGCAACAAAGGCAAGTATAACGTCCATTACTAAGTCCCTTCAAAAAGAACTTTCTTTTATAAAATCTAACGTTAAGGTAATATTAATAGAACCAGGACTTTATCATACTGGATTTAACCAGGTTTATTTAAATAATAAATATGATGATGGTAAGTATTTTAAAGATGTAAAAGAGAAACTAAAAAAGATAGAGAATTTTGCATTTAAAATGGCCGAGAAAAAAAGCTTAGATTCTATTGTCGTTCAAATTGTTAGAGCTATAGAAGATAAACATCCAAAAAGTGTTTATAGAGCGCCTAAACAAGAGGCATTTTTAGCTAAATTATATAGTATATTTAAATAATTATCATATAATTAAGTATGAATGGTAATGAGTTAAAAGAAAAATTAGATGAACTTAAAACTGAAGATTATATATGGCTTTTATATATAGGAATCATAATAATTAGTTGGTATTCTAACAACGTAGAAAGAAAATATTTTATAACTAGAGATTTAAAAAGTAAGGAAAAATATCGACGTTTAATGGTTCTTATTTTTACTATCTTATTAGTGGTGTATTTCTATTTTACAAAAAGTTCATATGATGATATTTTAAAGCTAAAGCAAAGTGATTCTAAAAGTAAGAAAGATTTAACTTATTTATCGTTTTTAGGTTCTTTTCTTGTCTTGATAAGTGGCATAATATTTTTATATATAGCATTTAAAGATGAGAATTTAGATGTTGAACTTGCATTTAATTAATTATGATGTTTTTGAATATAATTAAATAACGAGGAGGGATTTTATTTTGTTACCAAATGTTCCTCCTAAATTATTTTCTTTAAGTGCGGTAGTAGTTGGTTACATATTAATTGATGATATGACTGCAAATGAACAAAATGCTGTTGGTAACTGGCTAATGCTTGTTGCACAAGTTTTATCTACCAACGCTTTTTATAGAGCGGTAATGCAAGAGAGGGGACTAGAGCCTAAAGAATCTACTGAAACAGGCAGAAATAACGCTGATACTTTTTCTGGTTCTAGTAGTAATAGTTCACCAAGCGATACGCCCGATAATGAAACCATTGTTATGCTAGAGAAAATGGTTCGTGCTATGCAAACTGAAATAGATAATATTAAAAGGAATATGAATTTATAATTGTTCATATTCCTTTTTTATCCACAGCATAAGTAAGTTTACGATGTAATTAATTTCTTTTTTGGTTAAATCTCTGTCTTTTGGAATTTTATGCCACTTTTCTAAACATCCGCGGCAACAACAAGCACAGGCATGTTGTGCAATAAAAACAGGATGACCTTTCATAGGAGTTTGTTTTCCATCGTTTGGTATGTCCTTTGGAGCAAGCCTTTTTGTTATGAAATCATATGCGTGTTCTTTTATTTTTTTAAAACCTTTTTCATCTATATAACTAATCATGTACTTTCTTAAATGAAAGCTACTTCTGAATTTAGATTTTGATAAATTGTCTAATACGTCCTTATAAGTCATAATAATTACCTCTGTTTAAATTATAGTACATTTTCTTTAATTTGTTAAAATTTTACAGAAAACGGATTTTTTAATAATATAATGTAAAATAGAATTTTTTTAATTTTTAAAGTTGTGATAACATGAGGCCAGGAACATTTATATATTGGGTGTTTTTTCTTATTCTATGAAAGAATAGAAGATAGTATTATTAAAAAGCAAATCTTTGTTATTAAAGTACTTCGTTATGTTGCCATAATTTTATCACTCTTATTAGCAATAATAATAGTTATAAAAAATATACACCAGCTTTAGGCTGATGTCCTTTAAATGATTTTAAGTGGACATTCAAATAATGAATTATATGCATCCTTCATCTAGCTACATCATGTCATAAACTAATTTTGCTATCAAGTGCTTTTTTACGAAAGGTCGTTTATAAAAAAATAAAAACTAGATGGAAGTCATCTAGTTATTTACAATTGGTAGCGAGAGAGGGGATCGAACCCACGACCTTTCGGGTATGAACCGAACGCTCTAGCCAGCTGAGCTATCTCGCCATAAACTGCATTAATATAATAGCAAGAAATTTACGTTTAATCAAGTGTTTTTTTTCAAAAAATCAAATTAGTTTATAAACTTCAAAAAAAATTAAAAATAAATTAAAATATTGTTGATTAATGAATGTTTTACATTTATAATAAATAACCATACATGGCAATGAGCCTTAATTATTAAGTATGGTTATGGTGGTGGTATTATGAATTATGAAACAGTTTTATTAAAGACTAATCGCTTGATAATAAAAAAGGGTGAAATAAATGATTTTTTAAAGGTTTATGAGTATGATTTTTCCAAACTAAAAAACGTAGATGGTGAGTGTAAATTAGTTAAACAAGATTTATCTAAAATAGAGGCTTGGTTTAAAGGTGGTATAAATAAATATTATTCCAAAATAAAAAAGGGACATATGTTTGATTGGATAATATATGCTGATAACATTCCAACTGGAAACATATTAACTGAGGGTGAAAATTTGGATACTAAAACCGTTTTTGTATCCTATAATATGCATCCATCATATTGGAATAAAGGATATATGACTGAGGCTTTAGAAAAAGTAATGGAGTTTTTATTCTCCATAGGATACGATAACGTTATATGTAAATATTCTGATGGAAACATAAGAAGTAAAAGAGTAATGGAAAAATTAGGATTTAAACCATTTATGATAGAGCAAGATTCATGGAAAAATGAAAAAGGTAATTTAGTTGATGACTATGTAATGATTATGACTAAGGATGACTTTCTTTCTAAAACAGCAAGGTTAAAAGTGATAAAGAATTCTTTATAGAATTCTTTTTTTGTAGTATAATTAAATTATAGGAGGATTATAAAATGAAAATATTAGTAACTGGTGGAACAGGATTTATAGGAAGTCATACTTGCGTTGAACTTCTTGATGCGGGATATGATGTTGTAATTGTTGATAATTTATCAAACTCAAAAAAAGAAGTAGTATCATACATTGAAAAAATAACAGGTAAAAAGGTTGCTTTTTATGAAAATGACGTATGTGATAAAAAAGCTTTAATAAAAATATTTAAAGAAAACAAAATAGATGCAATAATACATTTTGCAGGTTACAAAGCAGTTGGCGAATCAGTTTTAAAACCGCTTATGTATTACCGTAACAACTTGGATTCTACGTTAAGCTTACTTGAGGTTGCAGATTTATTTAACGTTAAAAAAATTGCGTTTTCATCTTCTGCAACGGTTTATGGAAAACCTAAATCACTTCCAATAAAAGAGGATTTTCCTCTTAGTACAACAAATCCATACGGAACAACAAAACTTATGATAGAAAGAATATTAAAGGACTTATATAAGGCTGATAATAACTGGAGTATTGCAATACTTAGATATTTTAATCCGATTGGAGCACATAAGTCAGGTCTTTTAGGAGAAAATCCAAATGGTATTCCAAACAATTTGATGCCATATATAATTAAGGTTGCAACTGGGGAACTTAAGTGTCTTGGAATATTTGGTAACGACTATGATACAAAAGATGGAACTGGTGTTAGAGACTATATTCACGTTGTTGATTTAGCTAAAGGACACGTTAAGGCAATAGATAAGATATTAAAAACGACAGGATGTGATTGCTATAATCTTGGTACTGGTAATGGATATAGTGTTCTTGAATTAGTAAATACATTTATGAATGTAAATAAAGTTGATGTTAAATATGAAATAAAAGAAAGACGTCCAGGAGATATTGATGCTTGTTATGCAGATCCATCATATGCTTATGAAAAGTTAGGTTGGAAAGCAGAAAAAGATATTAATGAAATGTGCCGTGATGCATATAATTTTGTTAAGAAGGATTAGGTGATTTTATGATATCAATGGAAAGTTTAAAAAAATCTTTGAAAACTAGTTTAAATAAAAATGATTATGATAAATTTATTGAACATTTAAATGACTTAGAAATAGATAAAGATAATTTTTGGAATGTTATTTTGGTAGTTGAGGAAGTTATTAAAGAAAAATTAGAAAATACTTCTATAAATAGTAAAAAAGATAGCAAAAAAGTATTACTTGAAGAATTTGGTGTGATAGAAAAAGAACATAATTTCTTTGACGATTTAGAAGATTTTAAAATTAAGATTTCTAATTTATTTAAAAATAAATTATCAAATTATAAGGATGATTCATTAGAAGATATTTATAATAAATTAGATGACTTTGAAGGTAGGCTTATATGAAGAAATTAAATAACGTATTAATATTTTTATGTTCACTTGCAGCGGCTTGTTTCTTTGTTAGAGATTTAAACGTAGGCTCATATGATAGATTACTTGGGGATATAACTATTCCTTTAGTACTACTTCTTCCAAGAATATTTAGTAAATTATTTAAAATAAAAATAACTTCTGCAATGGAATTAGTTTACGTTATCTTTATAATACTTGCACAGTTTATAGGGAGTGTTGTTAATTTATATAACAAAGTTTGGTGGTATGACTTATTCACTCATTTTTTATCTGGCGTTTTAACATCTATTTTAGCACTTGTTGTATTAGATTGGTTTGGAATATATAAAGAAAAAAATAGAGGATTTAACTTTTTATTTATAATATCATTTACACTTATGATTGCCTCTATTTGGGAATTTTTAGAATTTGGAGCGGATACATTCTTTGGCATGAACGTTCAGCATTCTCTTGATACAGGAGTGCGTGATACAATGGAAGATATGTTAATTGCGTTTTTAGGTAGTCTTATAGTTAGCATTTCTTACTTAGTAGAAAATAAAATAGCAAAAAATGGATTTTTAAAAAGAGTAGTTAGTGACTTAAAGTAATTAAGCACTAGCTCTCTTTTTTTATGCCGTAAATATTATTTATGGGATCTTTAAATAGTTCGTACTTTAACGGATTATACGTAAGATAAGTAAGTATTAGGTAAATTATTATTATAAATAAAATAGATGCTTTTTCCAATTTTAAATCCTTTTTCATGTTTATTATACTAATTGTTATTAGCTGTGATATTATGATTGTTATAAGCATTAAAAGTATTGTAATTAAAATTTTTTCTCCTATTAAACTATATATCGGAAGGTAAAAAATCAAGAAAATTGGTATGGAAGATATACTTGCTATAACATTAGATATACAGACATTTTTATAATTTAAATGTTTTACTTTAACTATTATTTTTTGAATAACTCCAGAAAATAGTATACTTCCAAAAAGTATTTTCATATGCTCCCAAATACTTTCATTAACAGGTGATATTATACTTGTTATAAAACTTGGTATTTTATCATACAAAAAGTGAAGTGGAAAACAAAGTAAAAACGCCATTATAACACCTAGTATTTTTAGTTTTTTAAGTGACATATTAATCTCCTTTCTTTAAATAATATGGAATTAAATCATATATTTATCCTAGTTGACTTAAAAAGTTATTAATTATACAATTGTATTTGGGTAAGAAAGAAGGTATAAAATGGATTTAAATAAAGAAAGATATATAATATTAGAAATTATTCCAACAAAGGTTTCTGGTGGTGATGTAGCACAACTTTCTGCACTTAAAATAAATGGAATAAAATTAGAAGATAGATTTGATTATAGATTAGATAAAAATAAAATAAAGATTCCAGACATACTTAATATGACTAATTATGATAATGATTCTTTTAAGTATGTTAAGACAACAAAGACTCTTATGAAAAACTTTAAGAAGTTTATAGGTGATTTACCACTTTTAATAATTGATAATTCTTATACTAGAAATTATTTAGAAGAATTTGATAATAAAAAGGAATCTATCTTTAAATATCTTAATTTAGATATGAGTGATGACGTGTTTGATAGGCTTGTTAATAAATATAATTTAGAAGCTAGCAACTACTTAGTTGACTTACTTTATGAAGCGATAATAAAGGAGATATAATATGATAATTAGATGCGTAAAAACAGGCTATTTAGAAGAAAATTGTTATGTTATATCAAAGGGTGATAAATGTCTTATAGTAGATCCTGGGGATGACTTTTATAAAATAGAAGAATTAGTAGGAGAAAAAGAAGTGCTTGCTATTTTAATTACTCACTACCACGAAGATCACATAGGAGCGTTAGAGGATTGTATTAAAAAATATAATGTTTGTAAGATAGATTATACTAGCAGTAAAAATGAGATGATAGGTCCTTTTTCCTTTGAAATAATAAAGACCTTTGGACACAAGGATGATGCTGTAACTTATTACTTTAAGAACGAGGCCGTAATGTTTGTTGGAGATTTTATTTTTAAAGGAAGTATAGGAAGATGTGATCTTCCTTCTGGAAACATAAAAGAAATGAAAAAAAGCATTAATTTAATAAAAAAATATGATAAAAATATTAAACTTTATCCTGGTCATGGAGATGAAACATCTTTAGGATATGAAATAGAAAATAATATTTATATGAAAGGTGATTTTTATGAGTAAAAAAATTGTAATATTAGGCGGAGGTACAGGAACTTCTACTTTAGTTAGAGGACTAAAGGAATTTCCTGTTGATATATCAGTTGTTGTATCAGTATGTGATGATGGCTCTTCAACTGGTAAGTTAAGAGAAGAGTTTGACATTCCAGCGGTAGGAGATTTAAGAAAGGTATTATCTGCTTTATCTGATACAGAACCTTTATTTGAAAGTTTATTAGAATACAGATTTAATACATCAAGTGATTTAAATGGACATGCTGTAGGTAATCTTTTACTTGCGGCACTTTGTAATATTACTGGTAATATGTCTGATGGTATAAAGTCTCTTTCTAAAGTACTTAATTTAAAGGGAAAAGTTCTTCCTTTATCAGAAGATAACGTTGTTCTAATGGGTATTATGAATGATGGTGAAAAAATAGAAGGAGAACATAATATAACGGAATATAAATCAGGAATTAAAGATATTTATTATAAAACTCCACCTAAAATAAATCCTGAAGTAATAAAAGAAATAAAAGAAGCTGATATGATAATTCTTAGTATGGGTAGTTTATATACTAGCGTTATTTGTAACTTAATAAGCGATGATGTGGTTCGCGCAATAGATGAATCAAAGGGAAAAATATTATACGTATGTAATATGTTTACGCAACCTGGTGAAACTGATGATTATACCGTAAGTGATCATATTAAGACATTAAATAATCACTTAGGAAAAAGAAAAATTGATACTGTAATTGTAAATGATGGTAAGATACCAAAAGAATTTATTTTGAAATATCATAGGGAAGAAGAAAAAGATCCAGTTGTAATTGATAAGGATGAGATAAACAAATTAAACGTTAACGTAATAAAAGATGATTTTATAAAACTAAGAGATAAGGGACTTAAACATAATTCAATAAAACTTTCCCTTAGAATATTTGAAGAATTGATAAAATAGCGCTATTTAATTAGTGCTTTTTTTAAACGTTTGTAGTATTATATATGTAACGAATTATTTGTAAATATAAAGGTGATAGTATGGATGAATTTAAGAAACATTTTCCTAATATAGAAGATAATTTTGTAACTGATTTTAACGAATATTTAAAACTTATACCAAATAGTAGTCAGTTTGATCGTAATGATATTGCACTTATTTATAAAGCTCTTTATAAAGCAGATTATCTTCATAAAAATAGTAAACCTAGAAAAACAGGTGAGCCTTACATAACTCATCCAATTGCAGTATCTAGTATTCTTGTTAAATATGGTCTTGATGCAGAAACTTGTGCAGCGGCACTTCTTCATGATACGGTAGAAGATACATCTTATACTTTAAAAGATTGTGAAAAAGAATTTGGTACTGTTATAGCGACATTAGTAGATGGTGTTACTAAAGTTGGACATGATGTTAATCATGAAACTCATGAGAAAATTATTAGAAGTATTACTAAAGATGTTAGGTCACTTGCAATTAAAGGTGGAGATAGATTTCACAATATGAGTACTTTAGGACCTATGAAAAGAGAAAAGCAAATAGAAATTGCAAATGAAACTAACACGTTTTATGTTCCTACATTAAAGATACTTGGAATCTATAAATTAAAAGATGAACTTCAAGACCTTTCTTTTTATTATTTGCACCCAGATGAGTTTTTGAAATTCGAAAAGAAAAGAAATAAATTAAAACAAAAATATACTGAAACTTGTAATTTATTTGGTGATGAAGTTTTAGAAAAACTAAGTCATATAGGAATTGGGATGTATTTTAAATCACGAATAAAAAACATTGGTGCGATGTATGAGGAATCATTAAGAGAAGGTAATGTTAATAACATTGATGATTTGCTCGCTATAAAGATGGTGGTAAAAGATTTATCTGATTGTTATCTTACGCTTGGTGTTGTAAATAAAATAGGTGAGTTTGTAGGTGGAAAAACAATTGATTATATAGCCTCTCCAAAAGATAATGGCTATAAGTCATTAAACACAAACGTAAATTATAAAGATGCAAATATACAAATTAGAATAAGGACGGAAGATATGCAAAGAACTAATGACCTAGGAGTATTTTCTGATCTTAATTCTGCGGTTCAAGAAAAAGTTAATTCAAAAATGAAGAAAGGACTTAAAAAATTGGAAAAGGAAGTGTGATAGTTCATGAATAAAAAAATAAAAAAAGAATATTTATGTATATTAGTTCTTTTAGTTTTGTTTTTAGTACTTACTTATCTTGTTATCACTTTAAAAACAAGCAAAATAGATGGGGCAGCATTTAATTTATTAATAAGACTAAAGTGCAAACCAGTAACAAGCATTTTATACGTTATAACAGAAATAGGCTCCAGCATAGGTGTTATAATGGTTCTTTTAATATCACTTATACCTTTTATTAAAACAAAGAAATTATCAGATTTTAAATATGTTTTAATAAATACTATGCTTGGCGTTTTATTAATGAAAGGAATAAAAGAAATAGTTAGAAGAACAAGGCCTTCTTGGAAGTGGATTAAAGAGGGTGGATTTTCATATCCATCAGGACACACTATATCAGCGGTTTTATTATATGGGACTCTTCTTTTAATAGTTAAAAAACATGTTCATGGGAAATTAAGAAAACCACTTATTATATTTTTAAGTTGTATGATGTTTTTAATTCCAATAAGCAGAATTTATTTTGGAGTTCATTATTTAACTGATGTTTTAGCAAGCACTATACTAGGAATTATTATTCTTATAATAACAAATATGATTATGGATAAGGAGTATTATATTCATGATAAAAATAAAGATAGAAAAACCATTTAAGCTAGAAGATACTATAACTTGCGGGCAGATATTTAGGTTCTTTAAAATGGAAGATGGAAGTTTTGATGTAATTTTAAAAGACAGGGTAATAAACGTTTATGAAAAGAATAATTATTTATATGTATCATCAAATAATGAAGATGATTTAAAAAGTGTTGTGATGAATTACTTTGACTTAGATAATGATTATTCTAAGATAAATGAATATTTACTTAAACAAGATAAAAAGTTAGATGATGCCATAAATTTTTCTAAGGGACTTATGATGATAAAGCAAGATCCTTTTGAAACCATAATGGAATATATTATATCTGCTAATAACAGTGTTCCATCAATTGCAAGTGCACTTAATAACATTGCTTTAAAATATGGTAAAAAAGTAATGTTTAATAATAAAGAATATTATCTTTTTCCACAGTATAAAGATTTAAAAGATGTAAAAGAAAGCGATTTAAGAGAGTGTAAGGTAGGTTTTAGAGATAAATACTTAAAGAATATTATAGATAAACTAAATAATAATGAACTTGATCTTGACTCGTTTTATAGTATGGATACTAAAGAAGCATTAGATAAGTTAATGGAAAATATTGGAATAGGACCTAAGGTTGCTTCTTGTATACTTTTATTTGCTTATCAAAAATATGATGTGTTTCCGGTTGATACCTGGGTTAAGAAAGTTATGAAAAAAGAATATAATATAGAGGGTGAAAAAAACATAAGAGCCTTTGCTAGCATAACTTATGGAAAGTATAGTGGTATAGCAATACAGTACTTATTTAATTACGGAAGAAATAGTAATTGATTAATGAAAAAGTTTGTGATAGAATAGTTAACTACTAAGCGTTTATGAAAGGAATTTAGGTAATATGTATAATAAAGATGATTTATTAGATAGTTATTTTATGGCTAATGATTATAAAGAAACTGATATTGAAACAGCTACTAAAAACATTAATGTTTTTATAGAAAAATATGGTTTTAATGATGTAAAAATAATACCAAGAGATATAATGGCATATGTTTATAAAAATCATGATTTTTTAAGACTTAAGAACGTTAATGAAGAAGAACCATTAGTTTTAGGATTAAATAATGAAATAGAATCTACAGTTGCATATTTAAATGCATTTAGTGATCAATCATTTGATGAAGATAAAAAAATAAAATAAAGGAAGCAACTATTTAAATAGTTGTTTTTTGCTTTATAAATGTAAACCTTAAATTTACATCTTTAATTTTACGTGTTATAATTAATTTATAATAGTGAGGTGATAAAGGTGGCAAAGAAAAAAACATCATCTTCAAGTAAGAAAAAAGGAAAAATTCCAGTAGAAATATTTGGAATATTATATATAGTTTTAACAATACTAGGATTACTTAGATCAGGTTTTGTAGGAAGAATGGTAAGTAATTTTGGCATATTTTTATTTGGAGCTTTTTATAATTGGGGATTGGTATACTTTTTATTAGTAGGAGGCTACGTATTATTATTTAGGGAAAAACCTAAGTTATTTACTAAAAAACTAATTGGATTTTATTTATTTGCAATAGCTATTCTTTCAATGTCCCACGTAAAATACATAATGTATGATACAAACGTAGGAAGTGCGGTATTTCAAGATACTTTAGCAAACATTGTATCAGGGTTTAATGATGTTAACTTTATTCAAGGTGGAGGAATACTTGGTGCAATATTCTCATATTTATTTGTTCTTGCATTTGATGTTTTAGGTTCAAAGATAATATGTTGGGTATTAATATTATTTGGTGCAATGCTTATATTTAATATTTCACCAGCAACTCTCTTAAGAAAGATAATCTTATTCTTTGTTCCTAAAAAATGGCTTAATAAGAAGGATTCTTGTGATGACGAATTAGAAGAAGATGAGGTTGAAGCAGAAGAAAAAGAATCTCCTAAAGATAAAAGGGTTGTTATATCAAATATTAATGATTTAAATCCTACTCATTTAGAAGAGGTAGAAGAAGATAGTGAACCTGTTATAAATGGTGAATATAAACTTCCACCAATTTCTCTTTTAAACGTTCCTAAAAAAGTAAATACAAAAGCTAATGAAGAGAGTATATCGTCTAACATTAAATTACTTGAACAAGTTTTAACTGATTTTGATATTAATGGTAAAGTAGTTGCAGCGCATGTTGGACCTACCGTAACTCAGTATGAACTAGAAGTTAAATCAGGAACAAAAGTTAATAAAATATTAAGTTTGAATAAGGAAATTGCATTAGCACTAGCTGCAAAAGACGTAAGGATACAAGCTCCTATACCAGGTAAAAGTACAATAGGTATTGATATTCCTAATAAAGTTACTACACCTGTATCATTAAGAGAGGTTTTAGCAGCCGTTCCAAAAGAAAAAGAAGATAGCAAACTTCTTGCAGTATTAGGTAAAGATATTATGGGAAATCCTAGATGGATGGAAGTAAATAAGACTCCGCACCTTTTAATTGCAGGTGCAACAGGTTCAGGTAAATCAGTATGTGTTAACTCGGTTATTACATCAATTCTAATGCGTGCTAAACCAGATGAGGTAAAACTTGTTATGGTTGATCCTAAAAAGGTAGAACTTTCTATGTATAATGGTGCACCACATCTATTAGCACCAGTTGTAAATGATCCTAAAAAAGCTTCTATTGTTCTTAAAAAGATTGTAGAAGAAATGGAACATCGTTATGATTTATTAAGTGATAGTGGTACTAAAAATATTGAAGGCTATAACAAATTAATGCAAAAGAAGATAGATTCTGGTGATACTTCAGCAAAAAAACTACCTTACATCGTTGTTTTAATAGACGAACTTGCTGATCTTATGTTAGTTGCAGCAAAAGAAGTTGAGGATTCTATAATGAGAATTACACAAATGGCTCGTGCAGCAGGTATTCATTTAATAGTTGCAACGCAAAGACCATCAACGGATGTTATAACGGGTGTTGTAAAAGCAAATATTCCATCTCGTATAGCATTTACCGTATCATCTTCAATAGATTCTAGAACAATACTTGATATGACTGGAGCTGAAAAATTAATTGGTAAAGGTGATATGTTATTCCTTCCAATGGGAGAGGGTACTCCAACTAGAATTCAAGGTTCATTTGTATCTGAAGAAGAGGTTCAAAAAGTTGTTGATTATACTATAAAACAACAAAAAGCTCAGTATGATGAAAAGTTTACTAACTTAACGTCTAGTCCGGCAGGCTCACAATCAGCATCATATGATTCAAAAGATGATAAGTATGATGATCCTTTATATAATGAAGTAGTTGACTTTGTAATAAAAAGCGGAAAGACAAGTGCCTCACTTTTACAAAGAAAATATCGTCTTGGATATAACAGAGCAGCTAGAATGATAGACTTATTAGAAGAAAGAGGTATAGTAGGACCACCTAATGGTTCAAAACCTCGTGAAGTATTAGTAAAATATGAGAATAATGACGAAGAAGAACAAACTGACGATTAGTTTGTTCTTCTTTTTACTGAGCTATTATTCTTAAGTTTATATGCATTTAAATATTTTTCTAAATTTATATCATAAAGTTCAAATAATTCTTTTTCATTTTCTTCATTAACGTTTAACATAATATCTATTGCTACTTTCATACCTTCTTTAGGATTATCTTTATATTTTTCAAATATACAAATAGCAATTGCAGCAGAATATAAATAAATTAAATAGTAAGATAAAGGAAGTTCATTTAGCTCATTTATTTTAAAATCATAATTAGGATTAATTTGTATTTCTGAGTTAATAACTTTTTTCATTGTTTTTATACTTTTATCAAAAGAAACGTTTGCCATCTTATATAAAAGATCGGTTAACTCAGCATCATTATAAATATTTGTTAAGTAAACGGAATCGTGTAAGAAACTGTATTGACTATCATCTATGTAACCATTTTCATATAAATAGCAGCTACCATATAATTCAATTAAAATACTTCCTACCTCACGATATAAGGCAAGTTTTTTATTCTTGTCAAATTTTCTGTTTGATATTTTATTAAATGTGCCATGTACGTTTTCATGATTTAGCGTAATAAATAAATTATTATAACAGGTATGATTTATCTTGTAGAAATTTTTATCTTCCAAAGAATAACAAGAACCCTCAAATGCTATATTATCTGAATCCTTATGCTTATCTATGTATAATCTGTTATTATCTATAACGTTATTTAATTCATCGTATAAAGTTAAACTTATGTTTTTTAAATATTCTTTAGTAAGTTTTATATAATCTGTGTTTTCTTTATATGGATTATATTTTAATGAGTAATTGAAATTATACTCTAAAGCATTTTTAATAATTATCTCTATTTTTTCTTTTTGAAAAGGTGTTAATACTTCATTTACAAAGTTGTAATCCTCATTCATATCATCTTTAAAATTTAAATATCTTAAAATTTTTGGATAATAGTATGGAAGTTTTAATGTTTCATGAATCATATCTTTTAAATAGTCTTTATCATAAAGTCTTTCTATTATGTTCCCATAACCATATATTTCCCTTATATTTTCTAAATAAGTTTTAAATATTTCTTTTTTATTCCATTTGTATTTATTTTTCATATAAATCATCCTTTGTAAAGTGTTTTCTATTCTAACATATATTTTTAAAATATCAAGTAAATTATGATATAATTTAATCATAGGAAGGAGGCTTTTTATGCCAACACCACATAATGAAGCTTTAAAAGAAGATATATCCAAAACCGTTATAATGCCAGGAGATCCTATGCGTGCTAAATATATAGCAGAAAACTATTTAAGTGATTATAAGCTAGTTAATAAAGTAAGAGGAATGTATGCATATACAGGTTATTATAAAAACAAAAGAGTAACTGTTATGGCACATGGAATGGGAAATCCATCAGTTGGTATTTATTCTTATGAACTGTATAAATTTTATGATGTAGATAATATTATAAGAGTAGGTTCAGCAGGAGCAACAACAGATAAACTTCCTCTTAAAAGTATTGTTTTAGCAGAGAAATCTTATTCTAAATCAAGTTATGCCCTAGTGCAAAATGGTACTTGTAAAAAGGTATTAAGTAGTAGTGAAATTTTAAATGATAAGATAATTAAAACGGCAAAAGATTTAAATATAAACGTACTTAAATCAATTGTATACAATAGTGATGCATTTTATAATGAAACTGAAAACCCAAACGTTTTATTTAAAGAATATGGTTGCACTGCTATTGAAATGGAGACATTTGCTCTTTTTCATAATGCTAACGTTTTAGGCAAAAAAGCAGCTTGTATACTTACTATATCAGATAATTTAGTTACAAAAGAAAGTTTATCAAGCATTGATAGACAAACTGGCTTTGATGAAATGATAAAATTAGCATTAGAGTCCATTTTATAAGAAGT
>FR881489.1:0-150 GCA_000434835.1 Clostridium sp. CAG:594 | reverse complement strand
TGATATATAATAAATAACCAAAGAAAGAGAGGTTACACATGAATATAACCGAATTAGAAAAGATTGCAAAACAAATCAAAAAATATCAATTAGAAGATGAGATAAGAGATATAGAGAATTGGTTAGGAAAATTGAATAAAAAACACTTTA
>FR881488.1 GCA_000434835.1 Clostridium sp. CAG:594 | reverse complement strand
TCTTTCACTAATTAAATTATACAAAATAAATCTTTTTATGTAAAGATTATTACGTAAATTATTTGTTTTGGATAATTACTTTTGTTGGGAGATGATTAAAATAGAAAAAGAAATGGTTGTACAAAAGTCAGTTAATGATTGTGGAATTGCTTGTCTTTTATATGTTTTAAAATATTTTGGAAAAAACGTAACATATAAAAGTGTAGAAGAAAAAATAGTTAAGGAAAAAGATGGTATTAGTGCTTATGAAATTATTAAAGTATCAAAAGAGTTTGGTATTTCATCTTGTGGGTATAAAAATTTAAAGGTTAATAAAAACCTCACTTTCCCTTTAATTGCACATACGATTAATAATAATGTCCAACACTTTGTAGTAGTTTTAAAAGTAAGTAATAATAATGTCTACATAATGGATCCTTCATATGGACTTATAACCAAGCTAAAAGATGAGTTTAATAAATCATATACAGGTGTGGCAATTTTATTTAAAAATTATAATCCATATTTGCTAAATAATGTTATTAATGGAAGAAACATTCTTTTAATAACAATATTAATTTTACTTTTTACTTTACTTAGTTTATTTTACTCTTATCTATTGTCATATTTAGTAGAAAGCATCAGTACTAAAAATAACTTAATTATTTTATTTTTATCTTTTATATTGTTAGGTGTTATAAAAGAAATGTTTTCTTATGTTAAGGATTTAAGTTTATTAAAATACCAATTAAAAACTGATGAAACACTTACAATACCATTTTTAAAAAAACTATTTAATCTCCCTTACTTGTTTTATCATGATAAGCCAGTTGGAGAATTAATATCGAAGATAAATGATTTGTCTTATGTAAAAGAAGCTTTATTATCTATCGTAGAAGTATTGTTTGTAAACGTAGTTATAATTCTAATCTCCTTTATATTTTTACTATTTTTAAACGTTCATATATTTTACTTTAACTTTATTTTATGTTTAATACTAATATTATATAATATGCGTTTTTGGAAAAAGAACTCATATAAAAATTACGATTTACAAACGAAAAACGAATATTTAAACGCTCGAATTTCTAAAACAATAGAAAATATTTATGATATTAAAAATTTAAGAAAGGAATCATACGTTTCTAATAAAATTACTAATTTATATAATGATTTATTAGCGTGCTTTAAAGATATAAAGAGCAAATGTGTAAAAAAAGACTTCATTAATAAATTACTTGTTTTAATTGGAATATCTATATCACTTCTTATATCATTATTAGAAAAAGTAGATGTAAAAGACACACTTTTTATAACTTATGTTTTATCTTTTATATATGATTCAAGCCAGAATATATGCACTCTTTTTTTCTTACATTCTAACTATAAGGCATCTAGCGTAAGGATAAGTGAATTATATAAAATAAAAGAAATAAATTTTGGATATAAGATAATGGTTAAAGATGTAGAATTTAATAATTTTTATTATAAATATAAAGATAAAATTATTTTAAACGATATTCATTTTAGGTTATCCATGGGGGATTTTGTTTTAATAAAAGGCTCAACTGGCAGTGGTAAAACAACACTATTTAAAGCATTAACAAAGAAAATACGTTTTGATGAAAGGACGATACTTATAAATGGAAAAACTATCAGTAAATATAACTTTGATACTTTAAGAAGGAGCATTATATACGTAGAACAAGATATAAAATTATTTGACGATACTATTTTAGAAAATATAACTCTTGGACGTAAACTTAATCTAAGACACAATTTTAAGATTGTATTAGAAGAAGAATTTAAAAAGAAAGGCATTGATTACAACATTTTAGTTGATAGTGCAAATTCTAATTTATCGGGTGGAGAGATAGCCTTAATTAAAATATCACAAGTATTGAATAATGATTTTGATATGGTTATTTTTGATGAAACGACAAGTAGCCTAGATACCCGCTTAGAAAAAAAAGTGCTTAGTGCTATAAAAGAAGACTATAAAGATAAGATAGTGGTGTTTATAAGTCATAGAAATTACAATACGTATTTATTTAACAAGATAATAAAAATAAAAGATAAAAAAGGAAGGACGATATATGATAAAACTAAAACAAAGAGAATTAAAAAAATTAAAGGCAGGCGCTTTAAGTGGTTGGGCAATCGCTGGTATTATAGCAGGCGTAACTTTTGTCGTAGGAATATTTGACGGAATTGCAAGACCATTTAAGTGCAGGTAGGAGGGATGATATTTTGAAAAAATTAAATATAAGTGAATTAAAAAAAATAAAAGCAGGAGCTACTTTTAGTGCATCATTAATTAATGCGCTAGTTAGAGGTATAAATTCATTTTTAGATGTAGGCAGGTATTTTGGAAGTAGTATAAGAAGATTTATTGGAGGGAACTCATGTCCTCTAAAATAAAAAAGGTATCTAAAATATTACTTATAATATGCCTTTTACCACTTGTTTTAACTTGCATAAGCTACTCTTTAGAATTTTTAATGCAATTAGGTAGAATAATTGGTACATTAATCAGAATAATAATGAATTTAGAGTAAATATGGCATAATTTTTGCAAAAACTGTCCTTTTTTGTTACAAAAGGTGAAAAAATTATTGTAATAACTTTTTTAAGGTGTTATAATTACTATTAGAAAAAAAGGAGAGGGGGGAAAGAAAAATGATAACTGTTCAAGTTAAAAACGGAAACGTTGATGGAGCGTTAAAGAAATTCAAGCAAAGAGTAGCTAAAAGCGGTCTCCCTTCAGAAGTAAAAAAGAAACAAGCTTTTGATAAACCAGGAGTTCAAAGAAGAAACGCTAAGAAAGAAGCTATCAAAAATAGCCGTAAGGCAGCTAGACGTGAAAGACGCGATTCTTAATTTTTCTTTACTCGGTATTTAATGAATTAAAGTGGATATAAATTATCCGCTTTTTTTCTTTCTTGACACCCGGGGGGGGGTATATGTTATTATTAACAAGTAGATATAATCTTATAAGGTTAATTATAAATAATGTATGTATGATAAAATGATAAAAGGTAATAATAGATGTGGGAGAATGAAAACATGGAAAAGCAAAGGAGAGAAAAAGCACTTGTTGTAGTAGTGTTATTAGTGGTAATTGCAGGCTTAACAGTAGCATTCGCGGCATTATCAACTACCTTAAATATAAATGGTACGGCATATTTAGATGCTGCAAAATGGGGAATTAGATTTGAAAACTTATCTATTCCAACAAAAATAGGCAGTGCAACAATTACTGGAACAGCAAAAATAGAAGAGACAAATTCAGCTTCTATTACAGGTATGAACGTTAGTTTATCAACACCTGGAGATAAAGTTACGTATACAGTAGATTTAGTAAATAAAGGAACTATTAATGCAAAAATAGATAAAATAGAAAAAACTGCGTTAACAGAAGAGCAACAAAAATATCTAACATTTAAAGTGACGGATAAAGATGGAAAAGAAGTAAGTGAAGGAGATATACTTCAAAAAGGTGAGACAAAGAAACTAATAATAACAATAGAGTTTATAAAAGATTTAACAAAAGAAGATCTGCCAAACTAATACAAGTACAATATCATTATCATATAAGTTAAATTTTGTACAAACGGATGAGAAGAAAGATACAACAACTCCTAGTGAAGTTCAAAATGAATTACCAAGTGGTTATAAAAGAGTTGAATATCTAGAAAGTACTGGTACTCAGTATATTGTAATTTCCAAAAATATGACTTTTGATGAAAATACAACTACAACTATTGAAGTTGCTTTTACAGAAGCTTGGACGCATGATATAAATTTGTTTGGAACGTTAACTAATAATTTTAGATTTGAAATGGGGCAGGGATGGAGCGGCAAAGGATTATCTGCTAATAGAGGATTAAATGGCAGACAGTATGTATTTAATTTGAATACTCAAGATAAGTATTTAATAAAAATGTATAATGGTGGCATAGATATAAATGATACTTCCGCAACTGCTGTTTCTTCATATTTTGGTAATACTGATGATTGGAATAAAAGTGGTTCTGTTAGTAAAATTGCACTTTTTACAACTATAAGAGATGAACTTCTTGAAAAAAGAGTATCAAAGGCTAAAATATATTCATTTACGGTGGGTGATATGTTAAATTTAATACCTTGCCTAGATTCAGATAACAAGCCTTGTATGTATGACACTGTTAGTAAAAAGACATTTTATAATAACGGAACAGGTGAGTTTTTATATGGAAACGTGATAGATTAGATGATTCTAATCTTTTTTTTAATTACTATTTTTATATGCTTATTCATACAATTATGTAGGTGATGTGCATTTGAAATTGAAAAAGATAATTGATGATTATGTAGAATGTAATAACTTTGAAATAAAGATAATAGATAGAAAGGTTAAAATATATTATTATGATAATATAGAACGTTTTACATCAAACTTAATAGAGGTATCAAGTAAAAATGATAGGTTTATTATACGTGGTAAAAACCTTGTTATAGAAACTATGTTTGTAGAGTATATGGTAATATCTGGTGACATAAAAATGATAGAATTAGGATATCATAATGAATAGTTATGTAAATATAAGTATTGTTGGTAAGAATCCTAAACTATTTATTAAAAGATATGTCTTAAACCAGATTTCGTTTGAAGATTTTAAAGAAGTTAGTCATAAGCATGTTACGATAAAAATATCCTATGATGATTATTTAGAACTTTTATCAAAAAATAAAACGTATGAAATATATATAAACCGAAAGTATGGAATAGTTAAATATACCTCTTATATTAAAGAAAATTATACTTTTGTTATATCACTTATTATAGGATTCTTATTTTTGTTTTTAATAAGTAACACCATACTTGAAATAAATGTTGTTCATAATAATAGTGATTTGAGAAACTTAATTTATGATGAATTAAAAGATAATAATATTTCTTGTTTTCATTTTGTGCCATCATTTAAAAAAAGAAAGAAAATAATTAATAAAATAGTTAGTGATAACAAAGATAAAATAGAGTGGCTTGAAATAGAAAGATATGGTAGTAAACTTACTATAAAGGTAACTGAACGCAAGTTAAATAAAGAAAAAGAAGATGACAAGCCTCGTCACATAGTAGCTAAAAAAGATGGTGTAATTATGAAAATAGAAGCATCTAATGGGGTAATCTTAAAAAAGAAAAATGATTATGTATCAAAAGGAGAGACAATAGTATCAGGTGATATTATTAAAGATGAAACAGTAAAAGGACAGGTTCGAGCGGTGGGGTGCGTATACGCTGAAGTATGGTACTTAGTAACGATAGAATACCCACTTTATTATGAAGAGGTTATATATTTAAATGACGTTAAACAAAATATTATAGTATCTTTTATGAAAAGGGAAGCCCCTCTTAGAAAAAACTATGCTACTAATTATTTAGAACATAAAAACGTACTTATAAAAGAAAAAATATTTCCTTTTAGTGTAAGAATGGAAAAACAAAGAAAAACAAAGGTTAAAAAAGAGAAATTAGGAACTAAAGAAGCAATTAAAAAAGCTACAAAACTAGCAGAAAATAAAATAAGTGTAAACCTTAAGGATGATGAATATATAATAAGTAAAAAAACTTTGAACTTTAAACAAAATAAGAGTAAAATAGAAATAGGTGTTTTCTTTAAAGTGTATGAAAATATTACTGATTTTAAAGATGCAGATACTTCACTATTAAACAAAGAAAATACAAATGAAAATTAAAGAGGTATAAATAATGTTTACAAGTATTTTTATGAAGACCATTCATAATGTATGGCCGATGATCTTTATTTTTGCAGTTATCTTAATATCAATTAGAATAACTTATCTTTTATGTAATAAAAAGCAATTTGTTTTTTATAAAGAACTTTTAATGTTATGCTTTATTATTTACATACTTCTTTTATATTACATTGTAACGTTTCAAGATAACAATTATGGAACTAATAATTTTATTCCGTTTAGAGAGATATTTAGATATAACGTATCATCTAGACTTTTTATAAGAAACGTACTTGGAAACATACTTTTATTTGTACCATTTGGTCTTTTTGTAAGCCACTACATTAAAAATAAGAAAATGTATCCTATATTATTAATATCGGTTTTAGTTTCTTGTTCAATTGAGTTTGCTCAAACAAAAATAGGAAGAACCGCAGACATTGATGATGTCATATTAAATACTTTAGGAGGTGTTATAGGATACTTTATTTATAAGTTTAGTGATAAATTAATAAAAAAACTTCCAAATTTTATGAAGAATCAAATTTTCTTAGACATCTTGTGTTTAGCTATAATTTTAATTATAATATATTTATCGTTTAAGTTTAATTTTTGGAGGTTGTTATCATGAATTATGTAGAATTTTTTAACGAGTATAAAAAACCAGTAGAAGAGCTAGATTTACTAAAGGATTTCATTAATTATGCTTTGGAAAAGTTACAATTGAAAAACGTTATGTTTAATGTTATAATTGTAGACAATGAAAGTATTCATAAGATAAATAAAGAGTATAGAAACATTGATAGGGAAACGGATGTTATTACGTTTGCACTAGAAGATAACAAGCAAATTGATGTGCCAGGTCTTAGGGTTTTAGGAGATGTATATATATCTTACGACAGGGTAATAAGTCAAGCTAAAGATTATGGACATTCCACTAAAAGAGAAATATGCTTCTTAGGTGTTCATGGCTTACTACATTTATTAGGATACGATCATATGACAAAAGAAGACGAAATAAAAATGTTTGGATTACAAAAGGAGTTGTTAGATAGTTATGGCATCAAAAAAGAAAGTTAAGGTAGAAATATCAAGAGGAAAATACGTAGAAGAACAAGGATTTAAGAAAATAGGATTAAAAAGAATTTTTATGAGCTTTAAATATTCTTTTGATGGACTTAAATATGCATATTTACATGAACAGAGCTTACTTCTTCACGTTATTGTAATGACTATTATAATAGCTTGTGGTTTTGGATTTCATATAACACCAATTCAGTGGGTTATAACGCTTGTTATGGGAGCTTTAATACTTGTTACAGAGCTTTTTAATACGTCAATAGAAGCGGTTGTTGACATGGTAACAGAAGAGTTTCATCCACTTGCTAAAGTTGCAAAAGACACGGCATCAGCAGCCTGTTTTATAGCAGACATGATGGCAGCAGGTATGTGGCTTGTTGTGTTTGTGCCAAAGATAATTGCAATGTTTAGGTAAGTTATATGAAAAAGATAAAAAAGTTTTTTGATAGAGAACAAAACCTACTTATTCATATTATTGCAACTATTTTAGTTACTATATTTGGAATTATTTTTAATCTGAAAGTATATGAATGGTTACTTGTTTATTCGATGGTTACACTTGTTATTACATCAGAGCTTATTAATTCAGCAATAGAACTTACCGTTGATTTATATACAAGCCATTTTAATCCACTTGCAATGGTTGCTAAAGACGTTGCAGCAGCAGCTGTTGTAATATCTGCTTTTACTGCTTTTTGTGTTGGATTATATGTATTTTTACCAAAGTTTATAAATTTATTTGCAAATTAAAAGAGATTTAATTTAAATCTCTTTTTTAAAACCATCTTTTTGGTGGATATGGATTATATGGCATATATGGGTAAGGTGCATAGTAAATAGGTCTGTTATTATAACCATTATTCCAGAAAGCAGGAGCAACAGCAGCACCTGTTACACCACCTAGTAAAAATGGAAATACAAAACCACCTGCTAATCTTTCGTCACTTTTATTATTTGTGTAGCCATATGGTACGTAGTAACCATAATCGGTACTATTTTGAGCATTCTGTCTTGAACTAAATCCTTGATTCATTATAAATCTCCTTCCTTATAACTTATTATATGATATAAAACCATTTTGGTTATTAGCTAGAAATATGATATAATCTAATTATAGAAGGTGAAGTAAAATTGAGCAAAATAAAAGTAATGGATGATATTTTAGCTAACAAAATAGCAGCAGGAGAAGTTGTTGAAAAATGTGTATCAGTAGTTAAGGAGTTAACTGAAAACAGTGTTGATGCAGGCTCTGATGAAATAAAAATTGAGGTAAAAGAAGCTGGAACAAAACTAATTAGGGTANCAAAACTAATTAGGGTAATTGATAATGGATGCGGTATGGATCATGATGATGCCCTCTTAGCATTTCAAAGACACGCAACTAGTAAACTTTTAGATGAAATAGGTCTTTTTAGAATTTCTTCTTTAGGCTTTAGAGGTGAGGCTCTTCCTTCTATCGCATCAGTTTCAGAAGTTACACTTAAAACATCAACTGGTGATGTTGGCACTAAAATAGAAATAAAAGGTGGTAAATTAGTAAGTGATGAAGCAAGCGATGCAAGACGTGGTACAGAAATAACCGTAAAAAATTTATTTTATAATACGCCTGCAAGATTAAAATATCTAAATAGTATATATAGTGAGCTTGCTAATATTTGTGAGTATGTTAATAAAATGGCACTATCATATCCAGATAAGAAATTCACTTTAATAAGTGATGATAAAGTACTTTTAAATACTGATGGTTCTGGAAATTTACTTAAGGTAATTAAAGAAATATATGGTAGTGAAGTAGCTAGAAAAATGAGAAAAATCTCCGTTTTTAATGATGATTATGACGTTGATGGATTTATTTCTTTACCAGAAGTTACAAGGTCTTCTAGAAATCATATGGTAACACTTGTAAATAACAGGGTTGTTAGAAATACTGAGTTAAACCGTGCAATAAATGATGGGTATCATACATATAAACCAGAGACAAGGTATCCAATCGTTGTTTTAAATATTAATACTGATCCATCTTTAGTTGATGTTAACGTTCATCCATCTAAATTAGACATTAAATTTAGTAACTTTGAAGACTTAAAGGAATTAGTTAGAAAGGGAATTAAAGATGTTTTAGATAAGGCCTTATTAATTCCTAAGATAGAAAAGAAAAACGAAGTAGAAAAAGAAGAAAAACCTAAAGTAGTACTTCAACAACTTAACCTAGAAAGAGAAAAGGTAATAGAAGAAAATACGATTGATTATTCTATTTTTGATGAGCCAGTAATGAAAGTTAATGAAGATATTACTGATTATAATGAAAACGTAAAAGACGACATAGAAAATTATAACGAAGAAAAAAAGAAAGTTATTATGCCTGAGATGTATCCCGTAGGGCTTGCTAAAGGAACTTACATAATTTGTCATAATGAACTGGGTATTTATATGATAGATCAGCATGCTGCAAAAGAAAGAATTAACTATGAGGGATATTTAAAAGCTTTTGGTAATCCTTTAAAGGGAAGCATTAAAATGCTTATTCCTTTAACACTTGAATTCCCATCTAATGAGTTTATCATAATAAAACAAAACATAGATGTCTTAAAAGATATGCATTTTGATATAGAAGAATCAGGAATAAATTCATTTACCATAAAAGAACATCCAACCTGGATAAAAGAGGGATATGAGGTTGAAAGTATTAAAAAAGTATTAGAGGTATTAATTAGTGAGGAAAAACATTTTTCAATTGAAAAATTCAGGGAAAAAGCTGCTATTATGTTAAGCTGTAAAATGGCAATTAAAGCTAATATGAATATTTCAATGGAAGAGATGGAAGCACTAATTAACGATTTAAGAAAATGTGATAATCCATATACTTGCCCGCATGGTAGGCCAACTACAATATTTTACAGTAATTATGAACTTGAAAAAATGTTTAAAAGAGCTATGTAATTTGACATGGCTCTTAATTTATGTATAATATACGAAGTTAATAATTAATTATAAATCGTTTTTATAATTTTTAAAGTTTAGTTATTGGTTATTGGTGGGGATATTATGGTAAGTGAAAGTGTTATTAGATTAACAAATGAAGAGTATTTGAAATTAAAGAAAAACTTATCTAAATATGATAAAAAAAGTGGAGGATATTCAGACGTTTATTTCTCTCGTGATAAAGCATACAAGGTATATAACAAAGTACCTTACTTACAAGATAATTATGGAAACATAATATTTAGTGAAAAAGATGTACTTGAAAATCTTTTATATTTTAAGAAAAATAGGTTTGATGGTATATCAAATGTAAATAATATTTATTTGTTAGATGGATTTCTTGCTATGTATGAAATGGAAAATATAAATAATATGCAAAACATGAAAGAAATAAAAGAAGAAACTTTAGATGTTTCGTTAAAAGAACTTTTATCATCTTGGAAGAGTGCTTTAAATCTAGCGGAAAAATTATCAAATAAAGGCATCGTTATGTATGACTTAAAAGAAGATAATGCATTTATTGGTAATGGTAATTTTAAAGTTTGTGATGTTGATTTCTATAAAAAAGAAAGTTTAGATAACTTACTTAATGTTAATTACATGCTAGTTAATACTATATTCATAGAATTTATAGAAAGATATTTATTCTTTAAAAACTATGAATGTAGGAAAGATGATTATTTAATTGAAACGAAAAATTATGCTGATTGTGCAATTGAAGACTTACTTTTAGCAAGTGGTTATTCTTCTAAAACATTAAAAGAAGTGGCCAAAAGTTTATAAATCAAGGAGACTATGATGGATGATATATATTTAAGTGGTGTAAGAATGAAAACCTTAAAGCCAGTGTCTAATAAACCTAGTGGAGTAAATGGATGCTGTTATAAATATAAGAATGGTGTTATAAAACTTTTTAATTATAATCTTACTAATTATGATAAGGAAAATATATTGAGCCATTTAAATAAAGGATCTAAAATAATTTTATGGCCAGAGTCTTTAGTTTTTAAAAAAGGTTTTTTTAAGGATAAATTAAAGGGCTATTATATGCCTATGGCTAAAGGAGATAATCTTATTGCACTAAGGAATAAGGTTTTAACTGGAAAGAAAGACGTATCATTTGATGAAATTTTAAGCATATATTATGATAAGTTTTTACCTGAATTAAAGAAAGAAGAAGTGTTGCTTGGTGATGTTAAAATGGCACATGTATTTTTAGGCGATAATCTTTCTTTAACTGATACTGATGCGTTTGACATTCGTGATGATTATTGCGAAAAAATATATAAATGCAATTTAAGTCAGGTTAATTATTCTATAAAGATGTTATTTGATTATATTATATCTTCTGAGTTAAGATTTAATACTTCCAAAAGTGTGCTAAGTAAAGAAACGTTTTTAGATGATATGATTAAGGATATAAGTAAAGTGACAGATAGTAGCGTAAACTCACTACTAACATTAAACAATTATAAAAGGAGCATAAAATGAGACTAGATATAAGTTCTTGTAGACATAAAGCCAGATAATATAATTTATTTAGATGGTGACTTTAAACTGGTAGACTGTGATTTTTATAGGGTAGATACTAGTTTGACTTACTTTGATTCTTTAAAGAAAAATAAGGAAATACTTAATCATGCATACGAAAAAATAATTAACGAATATTTTGAGTGTAAAACTTATAATGATAATGATATAATTAATACTAGTTTAAGGATGTGATTTTTATGATAATTGCAATAGTAGGACCAACTGGTGTTGGTAAAACAAGATTATCTGTTTCTTTAGCTAAACGTTATAATGCAGAAATAATATCTTGCGATAGTATGCAAATATATAAAAAGATGGATATTGGTACTGCAAAGGTAACTTCTCTTGAAAAAGAAGGTATACCACATCACATGATTGATATAAAGGATGTAAATGAAGATTATTCGGTATATGATTATCAAAAAGATTCTAGAAGAATAATGGATAATTTAATTAAAAACGGCAAAAACATAATTATAGTAGGTGGTACTGGTCTTTATCTAAAGGCTTTGCTATATGACTATGAATTTAAAGAAAATGATGGCATAAGAAATGATTATTCATCTTATACTAATAAAGAATTATATGATATGGTTAAAAAGTTAGATAATGATACAAAAATACATGTTAATAATAGACAAAGATTAGAAAGCTACTTAAATAATCATAGTGATGGTAATTCTAATAAGACGTCAAATAAAATGATTTATGACGCTAAAATAATAGGCCTTACAAGACCTAGAGATGAACTTTATGATGTAATTAATAAAAGGGTAGATAAAATGATGGAAGAAGGCTTAGAAGAAGAGGCTAGATACTTCTATGACAGAAAAATATTTAGTAAAGCAATTAAAACTGCAATTGCGTATAAAGAATTATATATGTATTTTGATAAAAAAATAAGCAAGGAAGATGCAGTAAACCTAATAAAACAAAGATCAAGGAATTATGCTAAAAGACAATATACCTTCTTTAATCATCAACTTGATGTAAAGTGGTTTAATTGTGATGTAAATAACTTTGACAATACGATAAAAGAAGTAGTTAATTATATTGAAAATAATTGATTATTTTAGTATCATATTAATGATAGGAGATGTGTTAAAATGGCAAAAGGCAAAGTTGGAAGACCTTCAAAATTAGATAAGGATACTATGAAGGAGGCTAACATAAGTTTTATAATTATAATAATTATTTTATTAATACTTTTATCTGTTGCAACACTTACTGTTATTAATCCAGAAATTTATAACGCTCTTAAGGCTTCTATTATAAATTTGTTTAACTAAAAAAGGACTTTTATTGTCCTTTTTATTTTGCCTCAATATATATTGAAGAATCAAAGTTATGCTCTCCATCATCTTTAGATAATAGTGTGTTTGTATCAATTAAAAAGTAATCTTCTTTTAAAGCATCAGAACCATCACTCATAATAGGATCATCCCAGGTTAAATCTAAATGACGCCAAGCGCCTTCCACATAGACTAAGTTCCATTCGTGAGTGCTAGATGATATACGATAGTTTTTAACGTTCATTTTTTCAAGAAATAGTTGCATTGCATCACTGTAACCACTACATATTCCGATGCCATCTATTAAAACTCCATAAGCAGAACTTGAACTTACGTTAGATAACCCGGTTGTATTACTTTGGTCATACTTAGTATGATTTACTATGTAATCATGAAATATCTTAATGTTTTCTGAAACGTTTTTGCTAGAGTCATAATTTTCTTTGTATATTTCATCTATCTTTTTATTTAAAGTATCTATTTGACTATCACTATATCTAGGTTCCTTTTTAAGTTTTACTTTGCCACTAGCTGCAAATGTTGTATTAATCTTGTCAAACGTGTTAAAAGGATGAACAAAATTTGAAAGATCGGTTAAATAAGTATTATTTTGAACAATTTCTTTTATGTCGTTAGTGCAGTCTAGATAATCAGCATCACACTTAACGGTATACTCATTCCAACCAGCATCTAGATATGTGTATATCATATTTTTAACGTCATCTTTGTTTTTTAAAGTAGTATTTTCGTTTATTTTTACATAATCATAATTTTCTTTTTTGCGGTATTTATTATCAGTTAAGTTCTGTCTTATATCTCCTTGAAGATACTTTGTGTATACGTATTCTATTTTATTTGTTAATAAATAATAATTATCTTTTATTAAAAATCCTAATATAACTATTATTATAACCGTAACTGCTACTTTAACTAGTTTTTTTATATTCATATCATCACCATAATTATTATACCAATAAAGCATAAAAAAAAGAAGTATAATTACTTCGTTTCATTTACTTTTTTAGCTAATCTTGATTTTAAGCGAGATGCTTTATTGTCAGTAATAATTCCTTTGTTACGTGCTTTATCAATTCTCTTGTTAGCAATCTTAAGATTTTCTACAGAAGCATCTTTTTCTACCTTTTTAACTGCAGTTTTCATACTACCTTTAACTGGAATGTTAGATTCGTGTTTAGTAGATGTAACTTTAACTCTTTTCTTAGCACTTTTAATATTTGGCATTTTTTCACCTCCTGGCGTCATTAACTTCTTATAGTTTATCAAAAAAATAATAAAAAATCAATAATAATTACTGTTTTTGGTAAAAATATAAAAGGGTGAGAAAAAAATGCATAAAATAGATTTAAGTAAATACGAAGTAAGAACTGATATGATAGTTGATTTATTAGATGAAGAAACTAGTAAGTTAAGTAATGAAACATTAGAAGATGGTGTTAAAATATCTTGGATGAAGCTTGATGAAGATAATCCATTTAATAAAAAGCCAGGCAATTATCTAACTATTTTATTTGATGATGTAACGGATAGTGATGCTAAAAATTTAGTTAGTAATATATTTGAAAGAGAATTTAAGAAGATGCTTAAAAAGATAGGATATAACAAAGATTATAAAACCCTTGTAATAGGACTTGGAAACGAAAAGTCTACTCCGGACGCATTAGGCCCACTTGTTGTTTGTAAATTAATTGTTACAAATCATTTTTTTGATATGAACATAAATGTTGATGATAAATTATCTAAAATGGCAGCTATAGCACCGGGTGTTACAGGTCAAACTGGAATAGAAACAAGTGATTATGTAAAAGGAGTAGTAGGTGTATTAAAACCGGATTTGGTAATATTAGTAGATGCTTTATGTTCATCATCGATAGAAAATGTTAATAAAAGTATTCAAGTTACAGATAACGGAATTTCTCCAGGTAGCGGTATTGGAAACAAAAGAAAGGAAATATCAAAAGAAACCCTTAATACCAAGGTAATATCGGTCGGAATTCCAACTGTTATAGATGCAAGTACAATAGTTTCAGACACTATTAATTATATGGTTAAAAATTATGCTTATAATAAAAACCATATAAATGATAAATCAAATAAGTTTATAAAAGGATCAGTTAATTATCTAAATAAAGAAACTAAAATAACGCCTGCCGATAGAAAAAACTTTCTAGGGCTTGTAGGAGCACTTAGTGATAACGAAATAAAAAAGCTGTTATATGAGGTTTTAACACCTATCGGATATAATCTTATGGTGACTCCAAAAGAAGTTGATTTTATACTTTCAAAATTAAGTGACGTAATAAGCTACGGAATAAATCATAGTATTCATAACATATAACCTAAAACCGACAAATAAGATGCATCATCTATGATATTTTATAGATGGTGGGTGATACTATGAAAGAATTTAAATCAAGGAAAATTATAAGAAAAAGGAAATCTAAATTTAAAGTTATTATTTTTACTTTCTTTTTCTTTTTTTCATACATTTTTATATTAAAGTATTTAAAGGATAACCAGTTAAAAAATAAGATATTAAATGAAGATGTTAACTATATAAAATTTAATGTGGCACGTGAAAGCGAGGAAGTGTTAGATAATATAATTAATAATCCGGTAAGCCTTTTAAATGATAATATTAAAAAGGTGGGTAACGTAACTAAATCAGATAATAAAAAAAGTAATAATAGTGATGTAAAAACAAACAATGTTTCTTCATCTGTGCTTGATAGTCCGCCTATAATATACGTATATAACACTCATCAAACGGAAAGTTATAACGGATACGACGTTTATTCTGCTGCAAATTATTTAACTAGTAAATTAAATAATTCCGAGTATAAGGCTTCGTTAGAAGAAAAGAGCATGAAAGTTTTTTTAGAAAATAATAATTTAAAATACTATAAATCATATACGGCGTCAAAAACTTACTTAAATGAGGAGATGATGCAAAATCCTAATTTAAAATATTTTTTTGATATTCATAGGGATTCTGCTGGAAAAAGCATAACAACAACTTCTTATCAAAATAAAAGTTACGCTAAAATTTTGTTTGTTGTTGGAACTGATAACCCTAATTATGAGAAAAATAAGGTAAATACGGAAAGGTTAAATAACATAGTTAAAGAAATTATTCCAACTATATCAAGAAACGTAGCATATCACGGTGGTAAGGGATATAATGGTGTTTATAATCAGGATTTATCAGAAAACGTATTCTTAGTTGAAGTAGGAGGAAAAGATAATACAAAAGAAGAAGTAGAAAACACGATAGAAGTACTTAATAATGCAATAATAAAGTACATAAGGGAAACTATATGATAAGTTATAAAAAGATATTTCATGGGTTTATTTGGTTATTATTCTTTTCCTTTTTAGTTTTGTATTTTGCGCAAGCGGGTGGTTACTATGAAGATTTAAATAATAAAAAAGCATCACTTACCGAGGAGAAGGTAAAACAATTCGAAAATGACGTTAAAGAAGGCAAAGAAATAAAGGTAGAAAATTACGTGGTTAATATGAAAAAGAATTACTCAAACAAGGTATCTAACTTTGGGCTTTTTACCTCTAAAAGTTTTGCTAAAGGATTTAAATGGGGCATGAATAATTTATTTAACGGTATAGATAAAATGGTTAATGAATAAAAATTATGATATACTTTATATGGTGATTATTATGCTAGGAATTAGTTTTGAAATTGAAAATTCATATGATAATTATTTATGTAAAATACTAGATGGTATTACATCTTCTTTTGATAACATAATGGTAAGTGGAGAAGTGTTTGATAAAAATGGCAATTCTTTATTTAAAAAGAATATATATACAAAAGATGAGTTTGAAAGCATTATAAAAAAAGGATATTATTACATAGTGTTTTTATCGCTTGCAATTTATGATAAAACATCTAATATGAGTTATATTTCAGACCTTAGTTGTTATAAGAAATGTAAACCAAAGCTTTACTTACAGGTGTGTGATTCTATTTTTGTATCATTATATTCATTTAATGATGATGTAATTTGTAAGGCAAAGAGCAACGCTATTAAAAATCATTTTGATAAAATAGAGGATGCTACTTACGAAAAAATGTATTTTATATGATGTTGACAAAATAGCACTATTTCTATATAATTTAGTTATATTTATATTTAAATCGCTTTAGCAAGAGTAGTAGCTAAAATCTGATTATCCTAAGAGAGTAGCTGTTTGGTGGGATGCTATATAATCTTTTTAGTAAATGGACTTGCAAGATGATGCCGGAAAATTATAGTATGGCATTACGGAAGTTACCCGTTATCTTATAACATATGTATGATAGTACGTATTAGGTGGCATTAAACTTAAGAATTATAACTCTTATCCTATGGTTGGATTAGAGTTTTTTTAATATATAGGAGGGATTTTTTATTATGTTTACAAAACGATGGTGTATTAACAATTTAAATAAACATAAAAATATAAATAGAAGGAAGGAAAAGTTATAATGGGAAATATTATATTAACAGGAGAAAGACCAACAGGGCCATTACACATAGGACATTATGTTGGTTCACTTAAAAACAGAGTAAAAATTCAAAACGAAGGAAATTATGATGAAATGTATTTGTTTGCAGCAGATGCGCAAGCACTAACGGATAACTTTGATAATCCAAAAAAGGTAAGGGATAACGTAATAGAAGTTGCACTTGATAATTTAGCATGCGGCATTGACCCAGAAAAGGTTAATTACTTTATTCAATCTGAGGTTCCAGAGCTTACTGAGCTTACCTTTTACTATATGAATTTGGTTAGTGTAGCTCGCTTGCACAGAAATCCAACCGTTAAGCAGGAAATAGAATTAAGAGGATTTGAAGAAAGTATTCCAGCAGGTTTCTTTACTTATCCAGTAAGCCAAACAGCGGATATAACTGCCTTTAAGGCAAATATCGTTCCAGTTGGAGATGACCAGTTACCAATGCTAGAACAAGCAAGAGAAATAGTTAGAAAGTTTAATTCTATTTATGGTGATACACTAGTTGAAGCAGAAGCTCTTCTTCCAGAAAATGTAAACGAAAGAAGACTAGTTGGAATAGATGGTAATGCTAAAATGAGTAAGTCTTTAAATAACTGTATTTACCTAAAAGATAGCGCTGAAGAAATAAAAAGAAAAGTATTTAGTATGTATACTGATCCAAACCATATAAGGGTAGAAGATCCTGGTAAAGTAGAAGGTAACGTTGTATTTACTTACTTAGATGTTTTCTGCAAAGATGATTCGTTTGAAAAATTTATGCCTGAGTATAAAAACTTAGATGAGTTAAAAGATCATTACCGAAAAGGTGGCCTTGGAGATATGAAAATAAAAAGATTTTTAAATGATATCATGCAAGAAGAGTTAGCACCTATTAGAAAAAGAAGAGAAGAACTTGCTAAAGATCCAGAAAAAATATATGAGATACTAAGAAAAGGTACAGAAAAAGCAAGGCAAAAAGCAAGGGAAACATTAAAAGAAGTTAAAAAAGCTATGATGCTAGATTATTTTGAATAAGAATCCTTAAAATTAAGGATTTTTTTAAAATGCCTAAATTTGTCGAACGATTTATAAAAAAGTACAAAAAAGAAACAATGATAAGAAAAAACATATCAAAAATAAGTGTTCTGCTAAGATAAAAATAGTTTTTTGCATACTTTTTAATGTAGAAAACCAATTTGTAATAAACATCCTTTTAGGCTATAGTAAGGCATTGAAAGGAGATGATAAAATAAATAAATTAGAAGAAGGAAAAGTAATACCAATGACATATGATTATGTCTTTAAAAGCGTTTTAAGTGAAAATAAAGAATATCTAGCAAGAATACTAAGTAATATACTAAATATAGATAAAGAATATATTCTAGATAACTTGGTGTATAAAAATACTGAGCATACAAAACTATCAAAAAAAGACAAAAGAAAAATATCAGATTTAATAGTAGAAGTAGAAAACATGAAAATAAATCTAGAAATGAATAAGGGATATTATAAGTCATTAACACATAAAAATAATATGTATATTTATAGATTGATATTAGGAAGTATAAAAGAAAAAGAAGAATACATAGATTATGATAAAATGATAATCCAAGTAAACTTTGATGTTAAATGGAAGTTTAGAGATAAACTAATTACAAAGTTTGAAATGATAGAAAAAGAAACCGGTAAGAAAAGATGTGACTACATAGAAAGTAATGATCCAATAATATATCACGTAAATCTTTCAAAAATAAAAGATATGTATTATAATAAAGATAAGTTAAATACATTTGAAAGGGAACTTGCTTTAATGATATTAGATAATAAAAGAGAATTAAAGGAAGTATCAGAAGGTGATGATGTAATGGATAAAGTAAACGAAAAGATATGCAAGCTATCTGATGATGAAATATTACAAGGGATATATGTAAAAGAAGAGATGGACTCTTGGATGAAAAAAGTCGACTTAAAGTATGCTAAAGAAGAAGGAATAAAAGAGGGCAAAAAAGAAGCCAATATGGAAACTGCTAGAAAATTACTTAAAAAAGGTATGGAAATTAAAGATATAATAGATATCACAGGTATTACTGAAAAACAAATTGAAATTTTACGAAAAAGCCTTTAATAAAGGGCTTTTTCTTTATATTATGATATACTTAAGATATAAGGAGGAAAATATGACACATTATATGAAACTTCAAGATGATCCATTTACAAAAATAAAAAATAAAACCAAAACCATTGAAATGCGTTTAAATGATGAAAAAAGAAAGAAAATAAAACAGGATGATTTAATAGAATTTACAAATATAAAAACTAAAGAAAAACTTCTCGTTAGAGTCGTCAACTTATATCATTATGAAAATTTTGAAGAGTTATACAAAAATCACAATAAAATTTCTATTGGTTATTTAAAAGAAGACATTCCAAACCCAAGTGATATGTCAATATATTATAATCAATCTGATATAAAAAAGTATGGAACGCTTGCAATTGAAATAAAACTAGCTAAAGGAGATGATTTTTTTGAAAACAGTAATTTATAACAATGACAATGTAAAAAAAGAAGAAATAAATAAATACGTATACCGTGCCCGAGGTCTTATTATAAATAGTAAAAATGAGATATTATTAGGCAAGTGTGATGGTAATTATCAATTTCCTGGAGGCCATTTAGAAGCTGGTGAAACAATAGATGAATGCTTAAAAAGGGAGATAAAAGAAGAAACGGGTATTATTTTAAAAGAAAGTTATCCTTTAATATACAAAGTAGAGTATTATAATAGAAATTTTCCTTTAGAAGGAGATGTGACATACACGGAGTTTAATTATTTTTTAATAAGAACAGACGATTTACCTAATAAAAATAATATGAATTTAGATGAATGGGAAAAAGAGCATGATTATGAATGCGTGTATATAAAATTAGAAGACTTAGATGATTTATTAAACACTACAATGAATGACCACCATATGAATAAAATCGTGTATAAAGAAATAAAAGAAACTATTAATCAGTATTATAAATACATAAAGGATGAACGTTAAATGTTCATCCTTTTTTCTAATGCACCATCTATTGTTTTTATTTCTATATAATTATCGTCAAATACTAGGTATGACTTTTGACTGCCTGATCTTGGAAGACCAATACTACCTGGATTTATATATATTGTATCTCTTTCTTTTATAATAGATGGAATATGCGTGTGACCAGATGCAAATATATCTCCATGAAAATTTGGCATAAATCCTCTATAATATCTATTACCATGAGTAAGTGTTATATCATGATTATTCACTCTTATTGTAATTATGTCATTAGCATATAATCCTATTTTTTCATAATCTATAAAATAATCACAATTTCCTCTTATTAAAATAAGCTTATCTTTATATTTTTTTAACAACTTAATTATTTCATTATTATTTAAATCTAATATGATTTTGCCGTATGAAAATAAATCACCTAACACAACTAGTCTATCAAAGTTCTCATTTTTAAGTACTTTTTCTAAAGATTTAAAATCTCCGTGTATGTCGGATATCATTAATAATTTCATGTTATCACCACGTTAATTATAAATTAAAAGCATAATTTTATAAAGCTTTTTACGTCACTTTACATAGTTTTTTAAAAAGTCATTAAAATTCTTAATTAGGTCTTTTCTTGTTTTAAAATCTTGGTATAATGAGAAAGCCGCTTTAAATTTAAGCGTGAAGGGAAGTGATTATATAGATGAAGAATATAGGTATTTTATCTATTGTAAGAGAAGCCTTATTAGGTAATGAAAATGGTGGAATAGTAATTATAGGAATGATAATTATAATTGTTATATTAATTATTTATACGTTAGGAAAAAACAAGATTAGTAAATGATTCTTTTTGAGTATCATTTTTTATTTTGCATAAAATTTACCTATTAACATTATTTTTAATTTCTGATATAATTGCTTTCGATGATAAAAAGAGGTGTGCCTATGAAGTATAAATCTTGGGTGTTAGACATATTATCTATTGTTAGGAATGCTGCTAATAACCCGAATAAAAATGGCATTGTTATAATAGTATTTATGATTATAATTATTTTCTTAGTTTTGTATATTATAAATAAGAATGATGGTAGTAAATAAGATTTACGTATATTAAATGTATATTGTTTTTCTAAATAAATAGTGTTATATTTAAAGTATAAGAAAATATAGCGTGCATCTTAAACGTAGTATAAAAAAAATAAATGGAAGGAGGCTTTATCTTTGATAAACAAATTGAGATTGTTATTAAGATGGTTATAATCAACCATAAGGCACTTGTTTACAAGTGTCTTTTCTCTTGTTGCAAAAAATAAATCTATTTGGTAAAATTAAAGTAATTATAGGAGGCTTTGCTTATGAAAAAGGAAGAAAAAAACAAAAACAGTTTAAAGTCAATAATGATAATTATACTATACTTTATTTTCCCATACCTTATGAAGTTTTTATCAGGTATTAAATGGCTTACACTTTTATTTTACATGTTATTTGTACTACTAATAATTTATCTATATAAAGATACTTTTAAAAATGACTTTAAAGACCTTAAGGAAAATAAGAAAAAATACATTAAGTCAATTTTAATTAACGTTGTTTTAATATTTGCAGTAATGATAATAACTAATGCATTAATAGTAATATTATTAAACATAAACGAAACTTCTGAAAACGATTATTCTCTACTTACTATGTTTAAAAAATCACCGCTTGCATTAATACTACTTACAAGCGTTTATTATCCATTAGTAGAAGGAGTTATATTTAGAAAGTCTGTAAGAGATATAATCGATAATAAATGGACGTTTATAATATTTTCATCTGTCTTTTACTTTTTCTTTAACATAGCTTATACATCACTTAGCTTAAATAGCATAATAACTTCTTTATGTTATTTGTTTTCGATGATGATTTTATCTAACTATTATTATAAATCAAACAACTTTACCGCAAGCGTTATAGTTATGATGATTTATAACCTTATTATTTCAGTAATCAGCTTTATTTAACGAAAGGAATGATACGCTTATGAAAAAAATATCTGTTATACTATTTGCTTTTTTAGTCTTTATTTTGCACGTAAGCAGTATCAGCGCCGAAGATAAGGTAAACAAAATAGAAACTAATGATAAAGTAATATTTACTTTGTCAGAAAAAGGAAAGTTTTTATATTCTTGGAGTTTCGATAAAAAAAGTTATAATAATAACGGCTTTGAGTTTGATATGGGAATAAAAAATAAGTCTTTGTTTGAAAAAAAGATAAATAAATTAACTGATAAAAAAACTCCTAAAGAGTTTGTATCCTTTAATTATCATGGTGATCTTCCAAGTGATGCAACCATAAAGCTACCAGTTAATAGTTTCAAAGATGGAGATAGACTTAATCTTTATTACTATAATGATGAAACGGGTAAAATAGAAACTATAAAATCTAACATTATAGTATCAGGCGGCTACGTAACGTTTGATATAACTCACTGCTCAGATTATTTTTTGACTATGTCCGTTGTAAAAAACGCAGAAGGAGCTAACAACAACGGAGTAATTATTATTGGTATGTTAGTTATTATAGTTGGGCTTGTTGGATACACAATATTTAAAAACAACAACTAATTAATACTTGAAGGAGTTTAATATGTACATAGATAGCAAGAAAAGAAATTTTGAATTTGATGCAGAATTAGAAGACCATAAAATGGATGATAAAGATTTATACAGGTTATATTTTATGGAGTTTAATAGAATTGGATTACCATATAACTCTAAGACAAATATAGAAGTGGTTGATTGGCCTTATAAACCTTTTAAATTGCCAAGTGGCATGACAAAAGAAGATGCATTTAAAGTTTTATCATACTTAACTGACTACATTGAAAAGGATAACAATATAGCACCGGCCTCTTTTAAAAGTGTGCGTATTTTAGATGACGTTTTAAATATTGAGAGATTAGGTTTTAAAAGAGTAGATACTAATTTAAGTAGTGATTCTTCTGATGTTATAAATTTATTTACTATATCTGGCAGAATAAGGTTATTTAAGAAACATAAGTTATATAATAAATACTTTGAATGGTATAAAGAAGGTGTAACAAAAGAAGATGTAGTAGAAATATATAAAAATTGTAACGTAGAATTTTATGACTTAGAAAAAGTTTCTAACGTAAAAACTATTGGTTGCAAAAACAATAAGAAACAAAAAAATATTATAAAGTAATTATAAATGGAAATAACTAATTGTTATTTTCTATTTTTTTTGATATAATTAGAAGCGATAATAGGGGACGATTAATATGAAGAATAATAAGGGACAAGCGTTAGTTGAATTTGTTATTATTTTACCTATTACTTTAATGCTTTTGTTTTGCATTATAGACTTTGGAAGGGTAATATCTGTTAAAAGCGATTTAGAAAGTAAGACGGATGATATAGTAACCTTTTATGAATCAGGTAATACTCTAGAAGAAATTAATAGCAAAATGGATAATAAGGATGTTAAGGTTTCACTTGATATAAAAGGTGATTATGCAAATATTACGGTATCTAAAAAAATAAAGCCAATAACGCCAGGATTATCATATATTATAAATAAAGTATTTGATGTGGAAGTAACTAGGGTGGTTAGAAATGAGCAAACTTAATAATAAGGGGCAAAGTCTTGCTATATTTGTCATATTTGTTCCTGTTTTTATAATGATAGGAACGTTTGTGGTAGATGTATCATTTGCAAAGTATAACGAAAGAAGATTAGACAACTTAAATAAGCAAGTAATAAATTACGGATTAAAACACATAGATGAAGAACCTTATGATAATATGGTTGATTTAATATATCAAAATGATTCTGATATAGACTCTTATGAAATCAACATTAATAATGAAACAAAAGAAATATCAGTTACTTTATCTAAATCTACTAAAGGCTTTTTTGGTTCTATAGTAGGTAAAGAAATATATAATGAAAAATCCTCTTTAAAAGGATACATCAAAGATGATAAAAAAATAATAGAAAAGAAGGTAAGCTAATGAAAAAAGATGCAGCAAAAATAATAACTATATTTTCTTGTAAAGGTGGGGTTGGAAAAACTACCACGTTAATTAATTTAGCGGGTATTTATAGTTTAATGGATAAAAAAGTATTAATTATGGATTTGGATTTAAATAGTGGTGGTATAGCTGCTAGTTTAAATGTTGACGTTAATAAAACAATATATAACGTTGTTGATGATATGGGTAATAACAGATTTGATGGAATAGAAAACTATGTATCTAAATATAACGATAAAATAGATGTTTTAGCAGCGCCTAAAGATCCTAGATGTGCTTTAAAGGTAGATTCTAAATACATTGATTTAATCATAATGTCTGCAATGTATAAATATGACGTTATATTAATTGATACATCACATAACATTAGCCCAATATCACTTAGTGCGTTAGATAAAAGTGATAATACCTTATTTATGGTAACTAATGATCCGGTAGATTTAAAAAACGCAAGAAGTATGGTTGCAATATTTAAAGATACTGAAAAAGAAAACTATAAAGTGGTATTTAACTCATCTAAAGATACTGGTAAAGATTATTTTTCTTTATTTGACGTTAAAAACATTATAAAACATAACATTGACTATACGATAGATAGATCATTTTACATAAAAGACATTGATAAATATGTAATAGATGGAAAGATATTAACTCTTGATAAAAAGATTAGATTAAGCAAGAAAGGTGATATTATGAAACTTACTAAACTTGCTAGTGCCCTTTTAGATGCAAAGCCAGTTAAAAAGGAGGTAAAAAAAGATGCCTAATTTAATGAAAGCCTTTGACGTAAAAGAAGAAAAAGTATCTGTTAAACCAGTTAAAGACTATGATATATTTAAGGATAAAGAATTACTTGATAGCTTAAGAAATACAATAATTTCTAATTTAATAGATGATAAAGTACCTAATAATAAGCTTTTACATGAATACATAAATGATGAAATAGATAAAGCATTATTAGGATATGATTTAACCAACTTAGAGCGTAGTCATATATTTAACTTAATTGATAATGAAATAAATGGTTATGGTCCAATTACAGAATTACTTGAAGATCCTAACATTACCGAGATAATGGTGAATGGTAAAAACGAAGTATATGTTGAAATAGATGGTCAGATAAGTAAAGATGACTCTGTATCATTTATTAATGATGAACATATAATAAGAACCGTTCAAAAAATAGTTCAACCACTTGGAAGAACGATTGATACAGCAAACCCTATGGTAGACGCAAGATTAGAAGATGGTTCAAGACTAAATGCTGTAATACCTCCTTTATCTCTTAAGGGACCTGTTGTTACAATAAGAAAATTTAGACGTGATATGGAAAGAATAGATGACTTTTTAAGAACTGGTGCTATGACGCCTTACATGGCAAGATTTTTAGATGCAGCTGTAAAAGCAAAACTAAACATCATAATATGTGGTGGTACTGGGGCAGGTAAAACAACATTATTAAATGCGTTATCATCCTTTATCGGAGATCACGAACGTATTATAACAATAGAAGATGCAGCAGAGTTAAAACTTAACCAATCACACGTAATAAGCTTAGAGACAAGATTAGTTAACTATGAAGGAACTGGAGAAGTTACCATCCGTGATTTAGTAATTAATTCACTACGTATGAGGCCTGATAGAATAATAGTTGGTGAAGTTCGTGGTAAAGAAGCTTTTGATATGCTTCAGGCAATGAATACAGGACATGATGGTTCTCTTACTACAATGCATGCTAATAGTCCACTTGAGGCACTAAACAGGTTAGAAACAATGGTTTTAATGGCAGGTATGGAAATACCTATTAAGGCAATTCGTGAATACATAGAAAACGCAATTGATATAGTAGTTAACGTATCAAGATTATCAGATGGAAGAAGAAAAGTAACTTCAATTTGTGAAGTAGATGGCTTTAAAGATGATATGATTGTATTAAAAGAGATATTTAATTTTAAACAAACTGGTCTTACAGAAAATGGTGAAGTAGACGGAGCATTTGACCTTAAAAAGCGTGTTCCAACCGTTTATAAGAAGATAAAGAGTAGAGGAATTAATGATTTAGACGATATATTTAATTTTAAAAAGTAAAGAAGGTGAATAAAAATGAATATATTTATTGTTCAAACAGTAGTAATGATCTTACTTGCAATAGTAATATTTTATCTTATTATTTATAATAATAGTTTAAAATTGGAAAAAAGAATAGCTAAATATAGTATTTCATCAATTAAAGATGATTCTATTTCATTTTTTGACCTTTTAGCAAACGAATATAAAAAGATGGTTGCAAAACTAACTAAAGTACTTAAAAAATCAGTATTCCTAAAGAAGTATTCACTTAAATTTAACAAGTACATAACATATGAGAATGATAAAGATGTATGTGCAATGGATTATGTAAGTAATAAGTTCTACATTAGTATAGCATTTATTTTAATAATAACATTTGCAAGAATAATAGAAGGGAAATTTCCCAGCATTTTAGATATTATGGTATCAGCATTACTTGGATTTTTCTTGATAGATATATATTTTAAGTTTTATGATTACGTAAAGAAAAAACAAATTGAGCAAGACTTATTAAACGCTATTATAATTATGAATAATGCGTTTAGATCTGGAAGAAGCACGATGCAGGCAATCGAGATAGTATCAAAAGAACTTAAAGGACCTATCGCTCAGGAATTTAAAAAGATGCACTTAGAAATAAGTTATGGGCTTTCTTTAGACGTTGTTTTTGAACGTTTTTCAAAACGTGTTGAATCAGAAGAAGTAAGTTACATAACATCATCACTTAGCATTTTAAATAAAACAGGTGGTAATATAATAAAAGTATTCTCTTCTATAGAAAAAATGCTATTTAGTAAAAGAAAATTAAAACAAGAAATGAAGTCACTAACATCAAGTGCTACTATGATTAGTAAGATTCTTCTTATAATGCCTTTTTTGTTTGTTGGAATAATAACAATATTAAATCCAAGCTATTTTATGCCATTATTTAATACTAATTTAGGAAATATATTATTATTCTTAATACTTTTAATATACGGACTATATGCTTATATAGTAAATAAGATAATGAAAGTGAGGTTTAACTAATGAAAAATAAAAAATCATTTATAAACCGCATTTATAGAGAAAAAGACATTAAAAAAATAGATGCAAAAATAAATCAGTTTGGGGTATCTAAGAAATTTACTACTGAATATTTTATGAATTTTAGATTATTTACATCAATGATAGTTTTTGTAGTATTATTTATATTCGCTGATTTTGGAGCTTTAATCGCACCAGTTGCAACTGTTTTATGGTATATATTAGTAGGATATTTTATGATAGATAAGCCTCTTAAAAAAAGAGAAAGAAAACTAGATAACGAGGCATATTATTATTTTGAAGTATTAACACTTGCACTAGAATCTGGTAGAAACTTGGAAAACGCAATTAAAATGGCTTGTAAGTACATAGACTCTGAAATATCTAGTGAATTTAAAGAAACTATAAAACAAGTTAACTTTGGTAAATCATTAACAGAAAGTTTATCAGTTATGAGCATGCGAATACCTAGTTTAACAATCAATAATATTATTTTAAACATGGAACAATCTAATCTTTTTGGTAATAGTATAATAGAAACTATGTATAACCAATTAGACTTTCTAAAAGATAAACAAATTATGGATATTAAAGCTCAGATTAATAAAATTCCAAATAAGATAAGTATTTTTTCGGTATTGTTTTTTATACCGCTTATATTACTTATTATATTAGGACCAGTATTAATTGATTTCTTACTTAAATAACAGGTCTTAAAAAAAGACTTGTTTTTTTAGAGAAAAATATGTATTGAAATACTAATTTTAATTTTTGTTTTACGCAAAAAAAAGTATAAACTTGACTTGTTATATAGGTTGTATGGTATTATATAGAAGAAAGATAATAGTAGTAAGGAGAAAGTAAGGATGGAAAAAGAAAGAAGAACAAAGGCACTAGTTATAGTAGTGTTATTAGTAGTAATTGCAGGCTTAACAGTTGCATTCGCAGCCCTATCAACTACGCTAAATATAAATGGTACGGCATATTTAGATGCTGCAAAATGGGGAATTAGATTTGAAAACTTATCTAGTCCAACAAAAATAGGTAGTGCAACTACTACAGGAACTGCAAAAATAGAAGAGACAAAAGCAGCAGAAATAACAGACATGAATGTTAGTTTATCAATACCTGGAGATAAAATAGTATATACAGTAGACCTAGTAAACAAAGGAACAATAAATGCTAAAATAGATAATATAGAAAGGACACAATTAACAAGTGAACAGCAAAGATATTTAACATTTAAAGTAACTGATAAAAATGGATATGAAATAAAACAAGGTGATATCTTAGAAAAAGGTGAAACCAAAAAAATAACAATAACAATAGAGTTTATAAAGGATTTAACAAAAGAAGATTTACCAACTAATACAAGTACAATATCATTATCATATAAGTTAAACTTTGTGCAGACTGATGAAAAAGTTACTAGTGTAAGCCAAGGAAATAACTTTAAAACATACTCAGTAGGTGATGAATTCTGTTTAGAAAATGAATGCTTTAATGTAATAAAAGATAATGGAACAACAGTAGATGCTTTAGCAAAACAAAACGTTAACACTGAAACAAACAGACAAGATAGTAATGCTAATAGATTAGCTTTTGCTACACCTGACGAAACAAAAAGAATACCTGGTTGTACAAACACTTATGGGTGTCATTATGGATATTGGACAGATTCAAGTGGTAAATTATTAAGTAAATATGGAACTAAATATCCTGTAAACGTATTTGATAGTAACTCACTTCTTTATGAACCAGTACAGAATTATAAAACATATTTAAAAAATACATTAGGAAAAACAAGTATAGATGCAAGATTAATAACTTATGAGGAGTTAATTGGTTTAGGATGTAGTAGGAATGAAATAACATGTAAATCAGCACCATCATGGGTATATAGTACTGACTATTGGACTGCTTCCACGAATGACAAATACGACGTTTGGTATGTGAATTCGAATGGTAACTTTTATCACAACGACTTTGTTTCTTCTGAGGACTTTAGTCTTCGCCCGGTTATAATAATCTCAAAGTCTGATATCTAAATCATTCGTAAGAATGATTTATAGGTGCTAATTTCTGGAAGAGGCAAGCACCAAAAATGTGTCATGCTTTTGAAAAAAAGCGTGACATAAAGCGAAAAATGGTATTATTAATTTTAATAATATAGGATAGTGTTAAAATAAGACGCTTGGTTTTCTTGCACGTCCAGTTATAACAATTTCTAAATCAGAAATATAAAAAATATGCAAGTCTAAAAAGACTTGTTTTTTCTTGTCATTTAACTTTACACTACGTATATAATTTTGTTTACTGGGAATATTTTTAATGATAATATTTTAATAGAGAATACTATATGGAGTGAGAAATATGAAGAAAGAAATAGTAGAGTATTTAGGTTTTGAAGATAATAGTAAAAATCCTGTTGGTAGACCAAAGCTTGCTGATAAAAAAACTAAGAAAAAATCTTTAATAATTGCAAGTATATCTTTTACTTTTGTTATTTTACTATTAATTTTTGGATATGGAACTTTATTTGGATTTAGAAACTTAAATTTAAAGGGTTCTGTTGTACAAAATAATACAAATAAAAATGTTTTAGTAGAAGAAATAAGCCCACTTGTTAAAGATATAACAATAAAAGCTGGAACAGCTAGAAAAGTGTATTTAACGGTGTTACCTGCAAATGCTTATAATAAAGATATTTCTTATACTTCATCTGATGAAAAAGTAGCACAGGTAGACTCTTCTGGAAAAGTAACAGCTCTAAAAGAAGGTAATGCAATTATAACAGCAACTACTAAAGATGGTAGTAATTTAAGTACTTTCTTTAACGTTAAAGTAATAAAGAATGCTGAAGGCAAGTGTTCGTTTACATCACTTTCTAAAACAAGTTACGGTATATCTTATAACATAGGATGTAATAATGCTAAAATAAAAGAAATACAGTATAAAGTTGGAGAAGAAAACTATGAAAAACTACTTACTAAAAAAAGTAGTGATGAGATTAAGTTTTCAAATGAACAAATAAAAAAAGGAATAACTTTTAAGGTTGTTTACTATGCTAATAATAGTAAAGTATCTAAATATTCTACTAAAACATATAAAACTTCTACTGTCAAAAAAACTGAACCTATAGGAAGTTGCACACTTAATTTAAAAGATGTTAAATCAAATCAAGCTAAATATGACATAACTTGTAGTAATGCAAGTGTTACAAACATAGCTTACAAGATAGGAAATGGAAGTTATATAGGACTTGATTCTAGTAGTTTAGCAGATACCGTTTTGTTTGAAGAAAGTGATGTAACAAGAGTAATTTACTTCAACGTAGAGTATAAAATAGATGGTACTAATAGACTAAAGACAATAACTAAAAGTACTATAATCGAAAAAGGAATAGTATCAACAACTAGTAGTGAGGAGGAAAATTAAAATGGCAAAAAAAGAAGAAAAGAATAAGGTAGGAAGACCAAGATTAGCAGATTCAAAAACTAAGAAGGAATCAATATTTGTTGGATTATTTGTACTTGCTGTAATAGCAATAGTAGGTGTAATTGGCTATAACATAATAATGATGGATTTTAATCCAAAATATAGTGTTGGAACTGTTTATAATGATCATATTAGATCTTGTGTTGTTAAAAATAAAAAAATCGATTGTGGACCTTTGGTTACTAATATGAAATATAAACTAGATGATAATAGTTATGTTGAACTTGCAAAAGAAGATGAAAGTATAAAAGTAGACGTAAAAAATTATAAAAGTATAGATGTATGTTATAAGACTAAAGATACTGATTATAAATGTTTAAAGTAAGAGCTTAAGGCTCTTTTTTTTGTATATTACATTATTTTTTGTTAACCATATAAATAGGTGAAACTTATGATAAAAGATATAATAAATACTAATTGGAATGAAATAATGTTAGTATCAGAAAGAGCTATTGTCTCTTTAGTATTTTTGTTTTTTATGACCAAACTTATTGGTAAGAAACAGGTCTCAGAACTTAGTTTATTTGATTACGTAATAAGTATTTCTATTGGTAATTTTGCGGCGGAAATGACGACTAGTACAGACACACAAGTATTAAATGGGCTTTTTGGCGTGTTAATATTTGGTTTTGTTGCGGTATTGGTTTCTATTCTTACTATGAAAAGCATAATTCTTAGAAGAATTTTTATGGGAAGTCCAACGATACTAATGGAAAATGGTAGATTTGTATATAAAAACTTAAAAAGGGTAAAAATGGATATAAATGACTTTTTAGAAACAACTAGAATAGCTGGATATTTCGACGTGAGCAAAATAAAGTATGCGCTTATGGAAGCTAACGGAAAAATAAGTTTTATGTTAAAGGAAGAAAATAATCCTGTAACTGTTAAAGATATGAATTTAAAGGCTTCTAAAGAAGGCTTGGTAGCAAACGTTATAATTGATGGTAAGATAATGAAAAAGAATTTATCTAACATAAATAAAGATAGAGCATGGCTATTAAAACAGTTAAAGGTATCTGGTAAAAATATTAAAGACATATTACTTGCAACGGTAGATGTAAATGAAAAGCTAGTAATTTATGAAAAGAGGGATAGCGTAATAAAAAATGTGCTAGAATAATCTTTCTAAATTTGGTAAATTATGTTATCATTTTTATGGTGATGATATGAAAGATAAACTTTTAAAATTTATAAATAGTAATAAATGGACCATTTTAACGGGTCTTATTTCACTTGTTTGTGTATCAATTATATACACGGTAAATAAGATAGCACCATTTGGTAATAACTCGATGCTAGACGTTGATTTTTATCATCAATATGGTCCTTTATTAAACGAGTTATATGACAGGGTAAAAGAGGGAAGTTCTCTTTTATATTCTTTTAATACGGCGGGAGGGCTTCCTTTTTACAGGAACTTTTTAAATTATTTATCAAGTCCGTTTAACATTATTTTATTTTTATTTAAAAAGGAAAACATAGTTATGGCGTTTTCCATAATAATAGGTTTAAAGGCTGTTTTTGCATCAGTTTCTATGAGTTATTATCTTAAAAAGACATTTAAAAAAGATGGCTTATTAACTTGTTTATTCGGCGTCTTATATGCTTTTTCAGGATATTTTTGTGCGTATTACTGGAATATAATGTGGCTTGATGGAATGGCGTTTTTACCACTTATAATGCTTGGTATAAATAAAATAATAGATGAAGATAATCCGGTAGTCTACATAGTATTTCTTGCTATTATGCTTTTTGCTAATTACTTTATATCTTATATGATATGTATATTTAGTGTTATTTATTTTATAGGCTTATTTATATATAGAGGAAACTTTAAAATAAAAAACATATTAAAAAAGATTTTAATGTTTGCACTATCATCCGTTTTAGCAGCGGGATTAGTTTCGTTTATGCTAATTCCACTAGCACACTCACTTTCATCTATTTCTGCAACTGGTGATACTTTTCCAGAACTTTCTTCTTCGTTTAAGATATCAGACTTTATATTTAATCATTTTACTGGTGTTAACAGAACCGTTTTTGCAAGTGATACGCTGCCGCTTCCAAACGTATATCCAGGAATGCTTACGTTAGTTTTAATACTACTTATATTCATGAATAAAAAGATTAATTTAAAATTTAAGATAATGTCTTTACTAATAATTCTTTTCTTTTTCTTTTCGTTTAACGTAACAACATTGGACTTTGTATGGCATGCTTTTCACGTTCCAAATGACCTTCCTTATAGGTATTCATTCATTTATGTATTTGTTTTAATTACACTTGGATATTATTCTATTTTAAGAATAAAAGACGTGAATATATTTATGTTAAGTATTTCGTTTGGAATAATATTTATATTGGTTTTAGTCTCAAATAAACTTGGTTTTGAAAACATAAATGATACAAAAACAATAATTTGTCTTATTCTTCTTGTTTTGTATTATTTAATAATTATCTTGTTTAAGATAAAGGGTAATAAAAGATTGATATATCCTATATTTACCATAACGGTTATGTTTGAGGTAATATATGGTATATGTATAAACTGGGATATTAATCATGATATTAAAAACTTTATGAGTGATAAAAAGCCATATCAAAGTTTAATTAGTAAAATAAAAAAGGATGATAATGACTTATATAGAATAGAGAAAACTGATTATTTAACGCTTAATGATGGCGCTTGGTATAATTATAGTGGTATATCAACATTTACTTCAATGGCTTATGAAAGTACTGCTAAAGCTCAAAGAAATTTAGGACTTGCAGGAAATAACATCAACAGCTATTATTATAAGGATTATAATACGCCAGTTTATAATACCATGTTTAATATAAAATATTTATTGGGAGATTATATAGAAAATGAATATTACGTTCCTATTTACTCTAAGGATTCTTACAATGCTATAGGTTATAACTATTCATCGCAGGTAGCGTACGCAGTAAGTAATGATATAAAAAGTCTTGATTTAATTTCGTATAATCCGTTCTTAAACCAAAGTAATTTTGTATCTAGTGCGTATGGTGTAAATGATATTTTTGAAAAAATTAAAGTAGATAGCGTATCGGGTGGTAAGGTCCATAACTTATCTGGATCATACGCAAATGGTGAGTATAATTATAAATTAGATGGTGGATCAAAAGAACTTACCGTAACACTTGATAATGCAAAAAAAGATAATATTTATTTATATGTTGGTGGAAGTAATATGACCAGTTTCACTGTAAATGATAAGTATCACTCAATAACTTCTGATGAATATTACGTTTTAGACTTAGGTAATTTAATGGATGATAAGGTTAATGTTAGAATGACTTTTGATAAGGAAGATGATGGTTTTATATACTTTTATGCATACTATTTAAATAAAGATTCATTTGAAAAATTCTATAGTAAAATAAAGGATAACATGCTTACGGTAACAAGCTATAACGATACAAAAATAAATGGAACAATAACTGTAAGTGAAGATAAAACATTATTTACAACTATTTCTTATGATGATGGATGGAGTATTTACGTAGATGGTAAAAAAGTAAAAACTTATAAGACTTTAACAGCGTTTTTATCTTGTGATATAAAGCGTGGGACTCATGATATTAAGATGATTTATTATCCAAAGAAAATGAAGGAAGGCCTTATTGTATCTATGATTTCTTTAGTAATATTTATTATGTATAACATTTTGCTTAAAAAAGGTAAAAATAAAAATACGAGAAAAGATGAATTTATTGTTTAAATTTATCTTTTTTTGTGATAGAATGTTAATAGTTATAATATGAGAGAGTAAATAACTTATAGCTTTCATATTAAAAAGGGGTTTAAGAATAGGAGGTTAGTTGTGATAGGTACAATTGAGAAAATAAAAAATAGTGTTTTGCTAAAATGTAGTACGCTAAACGATGAAATTATCTCTAAGACCTTGGTAGACGTAATAAATACCAGAATATATCGTTTTTCTGAGGAAATGGTAAGTTTGGTAGGAGGCGCCTTAGAGGAAGACGCTTTGCGAGATAAAACTGCTGAAATAATTAAAACACCAATAATAAAGAAGATAAAAAGAAAGTTGTTCATTGATTCATTAGCACTTCAAATAACAAATGATGCTTTTATAGAAGATTATGCAAACAAAAAGATAAAAATGGATAAACTTAAGAAAACATATATTAAAGAATTAGAAAATAATAAAAGTTCTAATCAACTTAACATGACGGAGGATTTGAATTTATCTGAAATTATAAATGATTTAAGGATATATGTAGATAAAGAAATAATTCCTAAAATAGAAGAAAATAAGTTTATGTCGGATGCTGCTAAAAAGTTAGTAAGTGATCTTAAAGATAACTTAGAAAAAGACTTAAAACAAATGATTAGTGATGCCGATAATAATTATTTAAATATTTTAGTAATTGAATTAGAAAAAGAAATAAAAGAAGAATCTAATTACGAAGAAATAGAAGAATATAAAGGGGAAGATAATATGTTTGAAAACGTAAGTAATATAGAAGAAGTAAATAATAATGTTAACATTCAAGATAATTCATCTAAATTTGAAAAGTATGATGATATGACTTTATTCAATAAAATGATATTAAGCTTAAATACAGCTGAAGAAAAGTTATCTAGAAAAGAAAGTAAGTTAGAAAAAAATAAAGAAGAAGTTGAAAGAAGACTATCTGATACAAATAAAAACATAGAAGCTAATATAGAAAGAGAAAATAAATTATCTCAAAGAAAGCTAGAATTAAATAATAGAGAAGTAGAACTTAATTCTAAATTATCAGAAGCAGAAGTTATTTTCCTTAATATGAAACCATTAATTAAGGGTCTAAACAAAATTAAGGATGCAAATGATATGGGAGGTAATGAAAATGAGTAAGTTATTAAATAGCGTATTAGATAGGGTAAGTGAAAATAATAATGAATATAGATCTATTTTAAGAGCATTAAATAGTACTATAGATGAAGTTACAACGTCTTTAGTAGGAGATGTTGTAACACTATCTTCTTATACTGCTGATTTTTCAAATACTTTATCAGAGTCAAAGGAAAAGTTAGTTAATCCTATATCAAGAATAATAGAATCTTATGTTATTAAGGATTTAAGAAGTGTTGAAACGGTTAATGAACAATTTGTTGAAAAGATAAATGATAAATTAGAAAATGCTGATATTAAGTCAAAGGAAGAAAAAGATTCGTTTGCAAATAGTTTAAATAATCTTTTAAATGATAAGTATTTAGAAATAGTTAAAATTAAAAGAATAGATTTCTTTAATCCAGCAGGGGTTAATGAAAACATAGAAGAAACTATTGATGGTTTTGTTAGCTATTTAAACGGAGTTGCAACATTTAATCAAGAAAGTTTAAATACTTTAATAAATGATTATAAATCAAAAATATATAAACAAGTTAAGAGTGCTTTAGAAAAAATAAGTAATTTATACTTAAATAACTTTGTAAGTGAAGTATCTTCATCTTTAAATGCTGCAATTGATTATGATAATGATAGTGTAAAAGAAGAAGTTAAAGATGATTTTAAACCATTTATTCCAGATATAAATCCTATTCCAGAGGCAGTAGTTCCGGATGCTCCTATTATTCCAGAAATACCAGAGGTTCCAGTTATGCCTGAAGTTAAAGAACAAAGTGATAATATATCTGAAATAAATACTGAAGATGAAGAAAAGAAAGATGATAATTTTTCGCTTGACATTCCATCCATTCCTGAAGTTACTGATGTTAAGCCTGTAACTCCTGTAGAAATAAAAGAAGAACCATCTAAACGTCCTTACGATGTTGAGGAAATTCTAAAAATAGCAAAATCTCCAATTGTTTCTATGCCAGAAATGAAAAAAGAAGAGCCTATTTCTACTAAAGATGAATTTGTTCCAGTATCTCCAATTACTGAAGAAAAAGAAACTGAAACTATGGAATCTGAATTTAACGAAAAAGAAATAGTTGAAGAAATGATAAGAAGATTAACTAATAGATTAAATGACATAAATGAACGTACTTCTAAATATGAATCTGAAAAGGAAAAATTAGAAGAAGATGAATCGTTTGTTAACGATTTAATTAAAAGTTCTAATGATAAAAAAGAAGAACTTGATAAGTTTGAATCTGAATTAGATGCTAAAGAAAAAGAATTAGATGAAAGACAAAAAGAATTGGATAAGAAAATAAACGATGTTATGCCTTTTGCAAACGCAGTATTAAAATCAGAAGAATAAGAATCCATGAGGGTTCTTTTTTCTTTACATTTGAGTTTTCATATAAGATTTAAAACATTGACCGGAAAGTGGGGTATATGATATTATTAATAAGTAATAATAAAAATAGAAGGAGAA
>FR881487.1:3190-4083 GCA_000434835.1 Clostridium sp. CAG:594 | reverse complement strand
TAATTTAATATTAGTCACTTAAGTAATCCTTTAACTTTCTAGATCTTGAAGGATGTCTTAATTTTCTTAACGCTTTAGCCTCTATTTGTCTTATTCTTTCTCTTGTTACACCAAACATATTACCAACCTCTTCTAGAGTATGACATGTTCCGCCTTTAAGACCAAAACGTAATTTTAATACTTCTTCTTCACGAGGAGTAAGAGTGCATAATACTTCTTCTATTTCGTCTTTTAATACTTCGTTTATTGCATACTCTTCTGGAGACATAGAGCTTTCATCCTTAAGGAAATCACCTAAGTGAGAATCATCTTCTTCACCAATTGGGGTTTCAAGAGATAATGGGTCTTGAGATATCTTAAATATTTCTCTTACCTTTTCTTCAGTAGTATTCATTTTTTTAGCAAGTTCAGCTTCTGTTGGTTCTCTATTTAATTCAAGTGTCATTTGTCTTTGAATTCTCTTAAGTTTGTTAATTGTTTCAACCATATGAACTGGTACACGAATTGTTTTAGCTTGGTCAGCAATAGCACGTGTTATAGCTTGTCTTATCCACCAAGTTGCGTATGTAGAAAATTTATATCCTTTAGATGCATCAAATTTATCTACGGCTTTCATAAGACCAATATTTCCTTCTTGAATTAAGTCTAGGAATGATAAGTTTCTACCAACGTATCTTTTAGCGATTGATACAACTAATCTTAAGTTAGACTCTGCAAGTAATCTTTTAGCTTCTTCATCGCCTTCTTCAACTCTTTTAGATAAAGCAAGTTCTTCATCAAGACTAAGCAAGCTTATCTTACCAATTTCTTTAAGATACATTCTAACTGGGTCATTTATGCTAGCATTTTTAGGTAAAGCAACATCTTCAATTGATATTTCTTCACCTGCATCA
>FR881487.1:1153-3182 GCA_000434835.1 Clostridium sp. CAG:594 | reverse complement strand
TTCTTCACCTGCATCATCATCATCGTCATCATCTTCAAAGTTTTCTGAGATAATTTCAATGTTATTATCGTGAAATGCGTTATATAAATCATCTAGTGAGTCAGCATCAAGTTCAAGACCTTTTAGGCTTTCTGCTAACTCTTCATAAGTTAACACTCCCTTTTCTTTACCTTTTTTTAATAATTCTTCTTTTCTTTGTTCAAATGTTTTTATTTCTTTCATGTTATTTACACTCCTTCTTCTTTAAATTTCTTAACTTTTCCGTTAATGAAATCTTTTTAGCAACATCCATTTCTTCTTTTATTTGCTTTTTAGTTTTTTCTATTTCTCTTTTTAATATTCCCTCATCTATAGTTTTAACATAATCCATTAATATATCAACATTAACTTCGTCTGGTAACCTTAAATCATCTATTATTAAACTCTTTTCTATTAAATCAGTTTTATCTTCTAAAAAAACAGTGAAATCCGTTATATTAATATATCTATTTATTTCATAAAACTCAAGTATTTGCATCGCTATTTTAGAAAGTATAGGATCATTTAAGTATGAAACGTTGTTTTGATAAATAAGCACCGCATCTACATTTCTTAACATGTAATGCACTAAATATTCCTCTGCTTTTTGATATTTATCTTTTTTTAGGCTTGTCCGTTTAGTAATTACCTTAATCTCGTTTTTAGGCATACTTTTTACCATGTCATTTATGGTATCACAACTTACGCCCGTTTCTTTAGATAATTTATTAACCGTTAGTTCATAAACTACTTTATCATCTATTTTTTCAAGTTCTTTAGAAACGTTTTTTAAATACGTAGATATTTCATTATAATCATTAAAGTTGGTTTTAGATTTATCTATGTTAATTTTAAATACAACACTACTCATCGGATTATTTAAATGCGTTAGATAAGCGTCACTACCTTTTTTTATTATGTAATCATCCGGATCTAAATCATCTTCAAGTCTTATTATTTTAGGTGTTATTCCAATTTTTTCCAAAGCATCAAGTGCACTTATGGTTGCTTTTTCTCCTGCTTTATCTCCGTCAAAACATAAAACTATGTTTTTAGATAATTTCATAAGTAAGTTAGCATGCTCTTTAGTAATTGCAGTACCCATTGTTGCAACTACGTTTTTAATTCCTATCGTATAAAGTCTTATTACATCCATAAAACCTTCTACAACGATTATTTGGTGCTTTTCTCTTGCATGGGATAGCGCTCTATGATAATTATATAAAAGATTTCCTTTTTTAAATATTATTGATTCTTTTGAGTTTACGTATTTACTATCTTTTTCACCATTATAAATTCTTCCAGAAAAGCCTACTGGCTTTCCATCTAAGTTATATAAAGGAAACATAATACGGTTTCTAAATATGTCATAAATAAAATTATCTTTTTTGCCACATAGGCCAATATCTATTAATTCATTTACGTCATAGCCTTTTTTCTCTAACAGTTTACTTACGTTATTATCATTCATTGATAATCCTATTTCAAACTCATTTATTATGTCATCATCGATTTTTCTATTATGTAAATATTCAATTGCCTTTTTACCATAAACACTTTTAATATTATTTTGATAATATTTATTTGTTATATCAAACATTTTGTAGTATTTATCATATTTAGTATCTTGAGGCTTATAATCATCTTTTACGTTTATATCTAGGTTTATACCTGCTTTTTGAGCTACTTTTTTAACGGCACTTACAAAGCTTACTTTTTCATAGTTAGCTACAAAGTTAAATACGTTACCAGATGCCCCACATACGAAACAGGTATATATTTGCTTTTCTGGAGATATACTCATACTTGGATTATGGTCATCATGAAATGGGCATATCGCAAAATAATTCTTACCCTTTTGTTCTACTGGCAAATACTCACTTATAACATCTACTATGTTAACTTTGCTTTTTATATCCAAAATTACATCATACGGTATTTTCTCCATAAAAAGTTCCTCCTACATTAATTATTCTCCATTTTTTTCAAAAACCCCCTAAAAAATAGTGAA
>FR881487.1:0-1113 GCA_000434835.1 Clostridium sp. CAG:594 | reverse complement strand
AAAAATAGTGAAAATTTCAAAAAAATGCAAAAAAAACGACATATTTCGTCGTTTTTTAAATATAAAATAACTAATTTACATAAATTATTCCCATCCATACCAAGTGGTATTACTATCTCCTATTTTATGTGCATAATTAAATACTTCAGTTTTACCACCACATTTTACTTTAACACTTGCTCCAACATATCTCCAACCGCTAGAACAATTGGTACTATTAGTACATCTTACTCTTGTTTGATTTTTATTGCTTGAATTTATATCTTTACAAGTATTGTAATCACCACAAAATGCCGCGTGAGTTTCAACCTTTGTCATTCCTGACGGAACATTAAACGTAAAATCAACATAAGTTGCCTTTGATAGTTTATTTACCGAACTACTATATGCTTTAGTCTTATTACTATTAGTTTGATGGGTATGTGATGTTATTGAAACGCCACCCCAATTACAACAGCTTTGTGTATTACAACTTTGACTTTCCGTAGTAGATCTTCCCTTACCACAGCTTTGACCGTTGTAATTTGAAATTAAATTCTGAGTTTTAGTTCTTGTCTTTGTTCCTCCACCACAAGATCTTGAGCAAGAAGACCAAGAACTATAAGAATAATTTTTTACTCTAGTACTGCTGCAGCAACCTTGTGTATTGCAGCTTCTAGAATCAGATTTTCCACCATCATTGCCACAGCTTACGCCTGATAAATATTTATCGCTATAATAAGTTATGGTTGTGCCATACTGTTTTCCTCCACCACAAGATGCAGAACAACTACCATTCCAACTTGATTGTTTTGACTCTGTCTTTTGACTACATTTTAAATACGTATCATATGAACTCTCTTCTGATTTGTAAGAGTTTCCAACCTTATCATATGCCACTGCTGTAACTTTCAAATTATGAATGGTATCGTAATTATTTCCTAAAGTAATAGGATATGATACATAATCAGAATTGCTTTGCTTTTCATTTCCATTAGATGAAGTTAAAATAGAACCTATACCACTTTCTTTATCTTCTGCTCTAACACTTATATTGGGCTTTAAAGTATTGTATCCAGAACTTTCAGATATTATATTAATTTCAGGAATTTTTGGCGCTGTTCTATCTATTTT
>FR881486.1 GCA_000434835.1 Clostridium sp. CAG:594 | reverse complement strand
ATAGTAGTAGGGGAATCTATAATCTAATTATTGATTATAAAAATATCTATATATTTCACCCCAATTATTAACCGTGACTATATTACTAGATGAAGCAGGCCGTACTGGCCCATCTTTAAAGTAAATAGATGTACAAGCATCTTTTACATATTCACAAATATCTAAATTATCATCTATCATATAATCAATTTTATATTCTAATATTTTATCTAGTTTTTTATTTGATTTATATATTATTTTTTCAAACATATTATATAGATCGTACTTTTTTAATAGTGTGTTTGTTAAATCTATTTGTTTTTGACTAAAGAACCCTCTAGCTGTTATAACATATAGTTTGTATCCCCTACTCTTTAAATAACTAAGTACGTAGCTTACTCCTGGCATAATTCCACATCTTTCTTCAATATCATATACGTTTTTAGCGTAGAAGCTTTCTGTAAATTCCTTATCCCAATTATATCTATCCTGAAATCTAATGTTTCTATTATCTACTTTGTTATTTAGGCCATAATTATTAATGTCTTCTATTTCTGATGCCACCCTAAAATATCTTTCAGTATCAAATATTACCCCATCTAAATCAATTGCTATTGTTTTACTCATTATTATACAACCTTTCTTATATGTTATCTAAATCTTCTAAAAACATCATAACAAATAGGACTATGTTCTACTCTCCTACGTACTTTTTATACATATATTTTAAATATTTTTTATTTAAAACTCCATCTATGCCAATATCTATCATATCGCTATACACATTAATTAGCATATCTTTAATTTTAGGATTAATATATTTTAAATCTTTTCTATTTAAAAAGTAATTTAATTGTGAATTTAAGTTCCATTTATCTTTTAAGTACGTTTTAGATGCTGCAATATTATCACATATTAATTCTACTACATATTTATACGGTATAACAGGCGTCTTTAAGGGACTATTAAAATCATACCAGTACTCAAAATGATGTTTATTTCTTCCTTTATGGTGAAGCCATGCCTTAGAATAACCATTTACTTTTTTACAAGTACTAATGGGACTGAAATTACCATTATAATATTTAACTCCTTCTAAAAACTCAAGTAAACTATACTTAGATAAATCATGAACTAATCCTCTAAATGGTATTCCTGCTTTAACACAGTATTTAAACACTAAAAACCTATGTTTATTAACCGTATTTAAATGTCCAAAAAACTTTTTTAACTTCATACTATCACCACATATATTATAGCATAATTAACATGCTTTTCAATTTTTAACTAATTTATCAAAATGATTATTTTTTAGTAAATTTTTATATGCTCCTTTACCTACTATTCTTCCTTTACTTAATAAAATGATCTCGTCAGATATTTTCATTACTTCTTTTTTATGTGTAATTATAATTACCGTATGACTATCTTTTAATTCTTTTAAAATACTTATTATTTTATTAGTTGTTTTTATATCTAATGATGATGTTACTTCATCAAATAATAGAATTTTTGAGTCAGTTAAAAGTGTTTTTGCAAGTGATAATAATCTTTTTTGACCACCTGATAAGTTAGCGGCGTTTTCGGTTAAAATAGTATCATATCCTTTAGGCATAGATTGTATTAATTCATGAATTCCAACTTTTTTACATATTTCAATTTGTTTTTTTTCATCCTTACAAGCCATTTTTAAATTATCTTTTATACTCATATTAAATAGAAAACTTTCTTGGTTAACAACTGCCACGTTCTTATAGTAAGTATCCTTTTTATATTCTTCTATTTTTGTACTATCAATTAAAACGCAGCCACAAGATGGTTTATATAATCTTAACAAAATATTAAATATAGTTGTTTTACCACTTCCTGTCTTTCCAGTAATTACGGTAATTTCACCAGGTTTTGCATCAAAGCTTATGTTTTTAATTGTACTTACACCATTATATGCAAAAGAAACGTTTTTAAATTCTATGTGTCCATTTATATTACCACAATTTATAGAACCAAAAGAATTGGTGCAGTTTTTATCTAACAGGTTATATACTCTTTCTAATGAAATATTATATTCTCTAACCTTTGACATATCTTCTACTAACTTAATAGAATAAGTAAATATATTATCAAAATAATTTATTAATAAAATTATTATTCCAATCGTTACTTTACCATTAAACAAAAGATACATAGATAAAATATATAATATTATTTTGGATAGATACATAATGAATTTTAATAGAACGTTATGTGCTATTACGTATTTTCTTTTTTCCATGTATTTATTAGCCCACATTTTTCTTAATCCATCATATTTTCTATTTAAACTGGGTTTTATATTTGACGTTTTTATTTCTTTTATTCCGTTTAAAGTTTGTCCTAACATACCTATTAATTTGTCTAAATACATTCTTTGACCACTAAAGTAGTATGTCTCTTTTTTGGTTAAATAGTTTGCTAAAAAGATATATAAAGCGGTTATTAAAAATAAAAATACTCCAAAAATGAAATAAGTTTTTATAAAAAATATTAGCATGCATATTATAAGTATTAGGTTATGCATAAAATCAAACATGTAATCTGCCATAACTGAAATATTTATAATATCAATATTTACGGTACTTATTATTCTGCCCTTTAAAGTATTTATAAGTTTATCATCATAGTCATAAACACTACTTATAACTTTTTTATGAATGTTTATAAAAGTATTTTTAAAAAATGATGAATATGATTTGCATGCTAAAAAAGAAAAAGTATTTGTAGTTACAAAAAGAGCTAATAAAACAATTAAAAGCTTTGTAAATTCATTTATATTTTTGTTTGTTAACGCATCAATTATTTTAGATTGATAAATAGGCGTTATGAAGTTAAGTGCTCCTAAAACAGATAATATTACTATGAAAATATATAATATCCATTTTGTTTGCTTTGTAATCTTAAAATATTTTTTAATCATTTATACCACCAACATAATTTTAACAAGTTGAAGTATAAAAAAAGAAACATTTTTAATATCAATTATGTTTCTTTTTTTATTGGTACGTATATGAAACAATTATCATTTTTATATACTTCTATTTTTAATTTACTTATGGTATTTATACGTGATGAATTATTCCATATTTTATTTATAAAATTATATGTTTTTATTATATCTTTTTGTTTTAATGAACCAACCTCAAATATAGCGTATTTACCATCTTTAATTTTTAAAACATCACTTTCTTTAATTCTTTTTTTACTTCCTAATAAATAGTAGTATTCTCCATTTTTAAAGTATGATATGGCATATCTTTCATTTTCATTATACATGTCATACGATTTATTTTCCTTAAGTTCTTTATAAAGTATTCTTATTTTATAATGAAAATCTTCTAAGTTTTTAGCAAATACTGTATTTCCGTAAACGTTAAATGTTTTTATATTTTTAATAGAAAATTTTACGATGTTATCATAACTAAAATTATAGCTAAAGTCTATTTTTGGAAACATTTTATATACACTACTTTTATCTTTTCTAACTTTTGATGGAGCTACATTAAACTCTCTTTTAAAACTTCTAGCAAATGAAACGCTTGATTCGTATCCATATTTTACTGCAACATCTATTATCTTATTATCTGTGCTTTTTATTTCTTCATAAGCTAATGAAAGTCTTCTTTTTCTTATGTATTCTTTTATACTAGTATTAGTTACTATGCTAAATACCCTTTCCATTATAAACATATTTAATCCAAGTTTTTTTGCTAAATATTTTAAATCTATTTTTTCTGTTAAATTAGATTCTATATAATCTACTATTTTATTTAATAATTCATAATTCATATATGATCTCCCACAATCTTTTTACACTAAATTATGGTATCACATGTTATATAAATAGTAAATAATTAAAGTTATAAGCTCATAAGTAAATGACTTAATATCATTACCCCAAAGCCTATTAAAAAGTACTTTAAAACACTTTTTAACGTGCCTTCTTTATATGCACCTGGAATTAATTCATAAACAGATATATGAATCATAATGCCCGCTATAATGGCGTATAATGCTGCCATTACATTATCATTTATTAAAGGAGCTAAAAATAAGTATGCTAATATACTTCCTAAAACTTCACTCATGCCGGATAATAAAGCATATAAAAAAGCTTTTAGTTTGTTATTGGACGAGTGATATATTGGAACTGCAATAGATATTCCTTCTGGAATATTATGAAGTGCTATTGCAATAGTTAACGTGATTCCTAATTTTAAATTATTATTTGAAGTAATAAAGGTAGCAATTCCTTCTGGAATATTATGCAACACAATAGCTACCATACTTATTATTCCTATTTTATATAAGCTTTTATTATCAGTATTTAAGTTATTATCGGGTAAGTATTTATCTATTAACATTGATATAATGATACCAAATGTCATAAAAATTAAACTTAATATAATTTTAGGAAACAAGTTATTATTATCTAGTATCATTCTAAAAGAATTAGGAAGTAAATCTGTTAATGACACACACATCATAACACCAGATGCAAAAGAAAGACTAACTTCTACTATCTTATTATTTTTTCTTTTATCAAAAAAGATAACTAAAGCTCCTATAACAGTTGATATACCAGCTAAAAAAGACAATATAAAAGCATATAAACATCTATTTGGCATAATTATACCTCCTTTTAATTTATATGCTTAAAACGGCTTAAATTTGTTTATTATTTTCTTTATCAGTTACATATTTTTTCATGCAATCAACAAGTCCTTCTATTCCGTCAACATTAGATGAATAAAAGAAGCTATTAGAATCATCTTTATAAAAAGGATTAAACCCATATACGTTTATACTATTACAATTAAGTTCATGGTTTATTAGTTCTATGTTATAAGGATTTAAAAAATCATCAGCAAATATAATATCTTTAACATCATATTCATCGCTTAAATCTTTAGCATATGCTGCGATTTTATCTTCTTTATAGACCCCTTTATAATTTTCCTTAGTGATAAATCTTCCATCTGATGAAACTTCTAATTCACCTAAAGCAAAAAATTGAAGTCCCAACTCGATATTATCATTTTTAACATATTTATTAAAAAACTTTATGTAATCTTCTAAAAATTCTTTCCTATCATCCGCGGTTAAAAAAGAAAAAATAATTTTATCAGAATAGCTAGTATCTACTAATTGTTTCATTAACTTCCCAAGTTCATTATATTTATCAAATTTATTTTCTGGATACTTAGTATTACTAAATGTTCCTGATATATCACAGGCAAATAAAATTATCTTTTCTTTGTTATTCAATTTAATCATTCCTTACTTCATTTATTATGTTCATTATTTCGTTTTTATGTAAATCTCTTTCTTCTTTCGTTTTTCCTTCAAATCTAACCGTTATATAAGGTCCAGTATTAGATTTTCTAACTAAAGCAAAGCCATTTCCATATTCGATTCTAACACCATCAATGTCTATTATCTCATATTTTTTGGATTTTGCATACTCTAAAACTGCATTAACTATTTTATCTTTATTTTCCTCTCCTACTTCAATATAGCTTTCAGGAGTTGAATAATATGTTGGAACATCTAAAAAATAGTCTGATACATTCATATTAGTATTAGATAGTATTCTAAGTAATCTACCTGCTGCATATAAAGCATCATCATAACCATAAAACTCATCATTAAAACATACGTGACCTGAAAATTCTCCTGCAAAATCATAATTATTTTCTTTAACGGCCTTTTTAAGGTATGAATGCCCAGTTCTGTTAAACTTCGTATTAAGCCCTAGGTTTTCTAGTGATTCTTTTAAGGCTTCAGAACATTTAACATCAAATGATGCGGTTTTATTAAGGCAAGTTTTATATATGCTTTTCCAAATAATTAACATGAACATATCGGTTTTAACAAGATTTCCTTTTTCATCTACTATACCGATTCTATCACCATCACCATCAAATGCTATTCCAACAGAAGCTCCTACTTCTTTTACTTTTTCTTGTAATGCTACCATGTTACTTTCTACTGCAGGATCTGGAATGTGGTTTGGAAATGATGCGTCTGGCTCGCAATAAAGTGGTACAACACTTACGCCTAAATCCTTTAATATTTCAGGATTAAAATAACAAGTAGTACCATTACCACAGTCTACTACAGCTTTTATCTTTCTTGGACCTAAAGTAATTTTATTAATTATCATTTTTTTATAGTCAAAAGTTAAATCATACGTACTTACATGCCCTATTCCATCTTTAAAATTACCTGATAATATAAGGTTTAAAAAGTCCTTAATTTTATCTCCATACATACTTCCATTACTATCACATAGCTTAAAGCCGTTATATTCTTTAGCACAGTGAGATGCAGTTATCATAACGGCATAATCCTCTTTAAAAAACTCTCTTGCGTAATAAAGCATAGGAGTAGTACATAAACCTATATCTATTATTTCTGCTCCCGACTTTAAGGCACCTTTAATAAAATTAGTATTAAGAGCGTTAGATGACGTTCTAGCATCGTGTCCAACTATTATTTTTCCTTTTGATATTGTTGCAAAAGCACGTCCAATTAAATATGCTAAATCATTGGTTAATTCCTTTTCATATATTCCCCTAATATCATAACTTCTAAAAATTTCCTTTACTATTTTCATTTTATATTCCCTTTTTATTACGTGGGTGATACCTATCGTAATCCTTTCTTTTTTTATTATTTGATATATGTGTATATATTTGAGTTGTTTTTATATTTTCATGACCTAACATTTCTCCTATACTTCTTAGGTCCGCTCCATTTTCTAGGAGATGTGTTGCAAAAGAATGCCTTAGTGTATGGGGTGAAAAGTCTTTTTCTATCCCTACTTCTTTTGCAGTTTTCTTAAGTATTTTAAAGAAACCTTGCCTTGTTATACCTTTTCCATAACTACTAATAAAAACTTTATCAGTTAAATAGCCTTTAAGTAAAGAAGGCCTATATACATTGATGTAATTATCTAGTAATTCTACCGTGCTAGATGCAATTGGAACTATTCTTTCTTTTTTTCCTTTACCATAAATTCTTACGTAACAATCAGATAAGTTAATATCATTTACTTCTAGATTAACTAGTTCTGATACCCTTAAACCTGCTGCATACATAAGTTCAATCATTGCTTTATCACGCCACTTTTTAGCACTATCAGGTCTTATGTTAAGAAGCATTAAAACTTCCTTTTTATTAAGAGTTTTAGGAAGTGTTTTTTTGATTTTTGGTGATTCTATTTTTTCACAAGGATTAATATTTAGTTTATTAGTTTTCATTAAATAATCAAAAAATGTTTTTACGCTAACTATTTTTCTTGCAATTGTCTTATCCTTTTCATTTATATTATTTAAATGTTCTATATAACTTCTTATATCGTCTGTTTTAACATCGATTATTTTTTTATTATCTAAATATGAAGAAAATTCTTTTAAATCACTAAGGTATGCATCTTTTGTATTACTACTTAGTTTTTTTTCTATATAAACATAATTAATATAATCTTCTATATCTTCAATCATATTACCACCATAACAATTATATAATTAAATAAAAAAAATAACAAGAATTACTTGTTACTTTTCAACCTCTTTAATAGCATCTTTTATAGCACTTGGCACAGTGTCATCAGAAAATGCAAGATTAGGTTTATATTCACTTTTTTTATCATTATAACCTAATTTAAAAGCTAGCCTTCGTAAGTTATGTAATAAGCTTAAATAATTTTCACCCTTATGTACAAGCGACTCATTTAAAATATTAAAGTCACTAGAGCTTATTAAAAATACTAAATTTCTTTCATCATAACTTAAGTATAATGGATCAAGTTGATTAACATTTCCTTTTATATAATTAATATAAGCCCTTATATTACTTTGATCTTTAGGAATACTTAAAACTTTCTTTATAAATGCATCATTTATAAAATTTAGCATTTTGTTAAATCTTAGGTCATCTAAAGAATACTCATTTAGATTCTTTATATAACTTTTTAAATATGTTTCATATGAAAACATAATTTGTCTTTTAAAACTATTTCCAAAATCTAATTCATCAACTTTTATTTGCATTTTTTTACTCTGTTGCTCTATAAATTCATCAATGTTATATTCATTTATCATCACAACTTACCACCTCTTTTTATTCTACGCCATGTATAGCGCATCTTATGTTAGAATATTTCACATTGTCTTTATCTTCATCACTATATTTTACTTTATTAACATAATTTTCTATTCCAAGTATGTTAGCTAGAGCATATAATTTTAAATGAAATTTTTTATAATTAAAACATTTAGTAAGACAATATATTTCTCTGTTATATGTATTGTTTACAATTTCCATTTTTAAATCTATTAAATCCGGCTGTTCATCTAATTTTGATATGTCTAATTCCTTTATTTTTCCTATTATAAAATTCAATATAATCTCATCCCTACTACTATAATATACTAAATCTGATGCGTTCTTCTTAAAGTTAGTATCAAATATCTTAAAAGTATCATAAGGTTTAGTAGTATAACAATTATTAACAATATCAATGTTATTATAAAATGAATTCAAATACGATGTATAAACATTAATAATTATTGTTATTTGTTCATTTGTTGCATTAAGTTCCTTTAAAAACTTATTCATATTATTTATGTATATTTCTTTTTTAATCATGCTAATCATCCTTTGGCTTTTATATACTTTACCAAAAAAACATTTGTTTGTCAAAACATAATTATACTGATATAATTATATAGGTGATTAATTATGAATAACGAACCATTAGCTAATGCTCTAAGGCCAAAAAAACTATCTGATGTTATAGGTCAAGAGCACTTAATTGGCAAAGATAAAATACTTACAAATTTAGTTAAAAATAAAAAGATATTTTCATTAATCTTATATGGTCCTCCAGGTGTTGGTAAAACTTCTATTGCAAATGCTATAACAGAAGAGTTAGGTGTAAAACATAGATTTTTAAATGCCACGTTTAACAATAAGAAAGATTTTGAAATAGTGTTTGAAGAAACCAAACTATACGGAAATATAGTTCTTGTAGTAGATGAAATACATAGACTTAATAAAGATAAACAAGACCTTCTTTTACCTATGCTTGAAAACGGATTAATAACATTAATTGGTCTTACAACATCTAATCCTTATCATAAAATAAATCCCGCAATCAGAAGTAGATGTCAAATATTTGAACTTATGCCTTTAAAAAAAGAAGACATTTCAAAAGGAATTTTAAAAGCATCTAAAAGTCTTTCTGAAATAAAGATAGATAAAGACGCGTTAGATTTAATTGCTACTATGTCAAATGGGGACTTTAGATTTGCAATTAACTTACTTGAAGTTGCATATTATAGTAGTAGTGATAAAAAAATAACAACATCACTTATTAAAGAAATTAATAATAAAGCAGCAAGTCCAATGGATTCTGATGAAACGGGACACTATGACGTATTATCAGCCTTTCAAAAATCAATTAGGGGATCAGACGTTAATGCTGCACTTCACTATTTAGCAAGGTTAATATCATCTGGTGATTTAGATAGCATATATAGAAGAATGACTGTTATTGCATATGAAGATATAGGACTTGCTAATCCAAACATGGGTGTTAGAGTTGATGCTTGCATTAATGCTTGTGAAAGAGTTGGCCTTCCAGAAGCTAGAATACCACTTGGTGACATGGTAATAGACTTATGCTTATCTCCAAAATCAAACAGTGGACATACCGCACTTGACCTAGCTTTAAAAGACGTAGAAAATGGTAACATAGGTAAAGTCCCATCACATATAAATGCGCAAGCCTTTGGTTATAAATATCCCCATGATTATCCAGGAAGTTATGTTGTTCAGCAGTATCTTCCGGATGAACTTAAAAATAGAGTCTATTACAAGCCTAAAAACAATAGGTATGAAAAAATGCTTAAAATAACGTTAGATAATATAGAAAAAATAAAAAGCAAGGAAAACAAATAATCCTTACTTTTTTTATTATACTATTCATCATCTTCGTCATCATTTTCATATTCATAATCAAATGATAAACTCTTATTTAATTCTTCATCTATTTTATTTGAAACGTCAGAACTATCTTCTTCCTCTTTTTGTCTTTTAGCCCTTTCAAGCTCCTCTCTTTCAGCATATGATAGTATTCTAGTTTCTTCTTCCTCATCATTATCAATGTGAACCATCTCATCATCTAAATCATCATCATACTCTTCTTCATATGATTCTTTATTATCTTTTTCTTTAGGCTCACTAATAGGAGGCATTTCAATTGTTTTTTCATTTTCAAAGTCTTCGTTATTTTTATTTTCCTTATTTATAGGTTTCTTTTTACCATCAGATTTCTTATCTTTATTATCATCTTTGTCATTATCTTTCTTCTTTTTATTTTTCATAACAACAACTATTATAACAATTATAATTATAAGAATTAGAACACCTATTATATAAGGAATGATATTAGTACTTTCCTTTTGAATTATTATTCTATAAGTATCTGTATCACCATTTTGAGCGGTAACAATTATTTTAACAACGCTGCCATCTTCTAGATTTTCATTGCCTTCAATATCATAGTTTGCTTTTTTATCTTTTGTGTTAACCGTTATATCAAGTTCGGTATCTTCTTTTTTAATGTTTAAATAAAACGTTTTAGAATTCTTGTCAAAGTTTAAATGATATCCTCTTATTTTAATACTTTTAATATCAGTATTAGAAGATTCTTCTTTATCTTTTCTAGTTACTATAACCTTGTAAAACTTAGTTGTATTACTCTCTGATTTTACTGAAATTGTATACTCATTATCTCCTACTTCAAGCACTTTAGGTCCGTCAATTGTAACTGCTGCAGCATCATCTTCAGAAGTTGCCTTAATAGTAGCTTTTTTAACTTTATTTTCTACTTCAACAAAGTATTTAGTTTTAGTTTTATCAAAAGATTCTATTTGTTCACCATTAACTGTTATACTTTCTAAGTAATTATTATCTGACTTAGCCTTAGTTGTTGTAGTCGTAGTTTTTGTCGTCGTAGTTTTTTCATTAACTGATATAGTAACAGTTTTATAAGTTGTTTCTCCATCATCACTAATAAGTGATATATCATAATCTCCTGCTTTTGATGCTTTAAATTTTATAGTTCCATTTTTATCCATTGAAACAGATCCTTCATAAACCTTTAAATCAGTAGATATAGAAACTGGCTTAGCGGTTGTAACAGAACATGCAAAAGGTTCATTTGCATAAGCTTTATCGCATTTAATACCATAAGTATCAGCAGCTTTTACGTTTATACTAAAAATTAACATTCCTAGAATAAACATTAAAAATAATTTTACTTTTTTCATTTCTTTCAACTCCTATTTTATATAAGACATTGTAACATTTTATTTAATTTATTACAAGTACTACTCTTATTTTATTTTTTAGGTTTTGTATTTGCTTTTTTTGTTTTTTTATAGTTTTCTTTTTTATCTAAGTCTTTATAATTATTATCTAAATATGTTTTATCTTTGATAAATTCTAAATTACTATTACTTGTAATATCATTATTTAAATTATGTTTAGCAAGATTTTCTAATTTATATTTATTTAAAAACATTTTTGTTTTATTAAACATTTTCATCACTCCTTATAATATCATTTATAACATAACTTGCAAGAAGTATACCTGCACTATTAGGTACCATAGCCATAGAACCTATTTTCCCAGATTGCTTTATTAAAGGTATTTCTTTTGAACAAACAACAGGAAGTTTATAATCAATATTTTCTTTTCTAAGTGTATACCTTAGTTTTTTTGCTAAAGGATCATACTCTGTTTTCCAAATATTTGATATATATAACTTATCAGGCTTAATTCTATTACCTGTACCACATGAAGATATAATCTTAATATTATGTTTAATTGCATGTTTAACTAACAATACTTTAGCATTTATATCATCACAGGCATCAATTATATAATCAGTTAAAGGAAGTGATAAATTATCATCCACCTTGGCATTAATTGCTTTAACCAAAACATTCGGGTTAATTAATTTTATTCGTTCTTCTGCAATTAATACTTTTGATTTACCAATATTATTAGTTAAACTAAGTATTTGCCTATTTAAGTTGCTTTCTTCAAAGTCATCAAAATCTATTATCGTAATGTAATTAATACCGCTTCTTATTAACATCTCAAGGCAAGAACCACCAACACCACCTACGCCTACTAGTAAAACACTTGTATTTTTTAATTTATTTACCTTTTCATCATCAATTATTTTTCTTGTTCTTTCAAACATATCCATATTTATCACCTAGTTAAATTATATAAATTTTATTATTTTTTTGCAATAAAAAAATGACCCAGAGAGTCGTTTACTAGCAAGATAAACCTGCAAACTAACGCAGGTGGGCATCCCACAATGATTTTAGACTTCTTAAATAAATTTAAGCATGAACACCATCATTGATTCTGATTCCCTTTAAAATCTTAGCGGGTTAAATGTGCCAGCTCACGATATCTCTAGGTCATTTATATTATATCACTAATTAATGTATTTATACAAGTGTTATAAGTAAACTTTACACTTAAGAATAATTGAAATATGAAATAAATTCTTCCATCAAGTTTATTATGTTTTCTAGTGAATCATCTTCATCACTAGTTTCTAATCTCTTGTTATTTATAACTATCCTCATCGCAGGAATATCGCATATCAAGGAAGTTACGTTTATAATTTCATTTTCTTTTTCTTTATTAGGAACGTTATTTTCATCAATTTTTATATTATACTTAACGCCAAGTTCTTTAAGTCTATCAAATAAGTAATCCATTCCTCTTAAAGTTTCCCTGTTATTTGTTACTATATCTATATCTGTATTATCTTTAAACGTACTAGAATGAATGTCTAATAATAATTTAATATTATATGAATTGACTAGATTAACAACGGCATTTTTATATGCGTTTTCCTCATCTGTATTAGGATCTGCATGGGTAAATATTTGAAATATAGCATATGATGATGTAGCATTTGCTAAAAATCTTGTAAGTGCTCCGGTATATTTTTCAGCATCTCTTACATCTTCGCCGCGAATTTGATTAACCGAGTGAGGTGCAGAAAGTAAAACAGGCACATTACCAGATAAAACACGATATTTTTCTTCTGTCCACACGTTAGTACCAAAGTATTCATTGTTAGCAAAATCAGCTTCTAAAGCTATTATTTCATCGTTCATACTCCCACTCCTATTCTTAATCTAAACTAATTATATATTATTTTTAGTTAAAATACAATAATGAATAAAAAAAAGAACTATATAAAAGTTCTTTTAACGTAAACAATGTTAAGGAGTAATTCTATTAGGTCCTCTAAATAAGAACATTGTTTCTTTTAGTGATGGTAATCCTAATAATAACATTGTTAATCTATCAATACCAAGGGCAAATCCTCCGTGTGGTGGACATCCATATTTAAAGAAATCTTTGTAAAATTTGATGTCATCTCCCAATCCTTTTTCATCAGCTTGTTTTACTAAAATATCATATCTATGTTCCCTTTGAGCTCCTGTAGTTATTTCTGTACCTTTCCATATAAGATCATATCCTTGAGGAACATCATTTTTTCTCATATGATAAAACGCTCTTTTAGTTTTACTGAAATCTGTTACAAAAATAAATTCGTGTCCAAATTCTTCCATAGCATAGCGACTAGTTAGTTTTTCTGCCTCGGCATTCATGTCACCAATATCATGATCAGGAACCTTATAACCATACTTTTCAGTTAGCTTTTCATACAAATCTTGCAATTTGATTCTTGGAAATGGTTTAGTTGGAATTGCAACATCAACACCATATGTTTCTTTAATTAAATCGCCATATTTTTCCTTTACTGCCTTTAATCCTTCTATCAATAAATCCTCTTCCAAATCCATTACATCTTCATATGAGTCTATGTAACTGAATTCTATATCAAACGAAGTAAATTCTGTAGCATGACGATTAGTATTGGAATTTTCCGCTCTAAAACAAGGTGCAACTTCAAATACTCTACCAAATCCTGACGCCATGGCCATTTGTTTATAAAATTGTGGTGATTGTGCTAAATAGGCTTTATTTCCAAAATAATCTACTTCAAACACTTCACTTCCTGATTCAGAAGCCGCTCCTATTAATTTTGGAGTATGTATTTCCGTGAAATCATTATCATATAAATATTTTCTCATCGCTCTTACAAACTCGCTTTGAATCTTAAATATATTCATATTATAGTCGTTTCTTAAATCAATAAATCTATTATCCATTCTAGTATCAATTTGAGCAGCATCTTTATTAGTAATACTAATTGGTAATTCTGGTGCAGCTAAACTTGTTATCTCAAGACTAGTAGGTATTATTTCCATACCACCCATTTTAACGTTTTCGTTTTTTACTAATTTGCCTGTTACTTTAATAGTTGATTCATTTGTTAAGCCTTCAACCTTTTTAACCATTTCAGCATTCTTTTCTTCTGATTTTTCTATTGTTATTTGAACTCTTTGAGTACCATTTCTAAGTACTATAAATTGAACCCATTTAATGTTTCTAACTTTTTCTGCAAAACCAGAAATTGTTATTTCTTTATCTATGTATTTTTCAAATTCTATCATTTTATTATTCCTTTCACATTTATTAATGGTTATTTTTTGCAATCACATTCATTTGATTCGTGATTACAAGTGCATCCACAATCACAAGATGAAGCATCATCATCTTCTACTATGTTTTCATCTAAGTAATATATTAGTGCATCTAGTGATATTACATCTTCTTCTTTTGTTTTGTTATTTTTAATTTTAACTTCATTATTCTTTAATTCGCTACTGTTAAGCACGATTGTAAATTTGCTATTTAATCTATCAGCTTGTTTAAACTGAGCCTTTAGACTTCTTGATAAGTAATCAGTTTCTACAATAAATCCGTTCATTCTAAGTTCGTTTGATAAATATGCAGCATACTTTTTCTCATCTTCACTTACGTATAATAAGAATAGATCACAGCTATCTTGAATAGGTATTTTAACGTTTTCCTTTTCAAGTGCAAGCATTAATCTATCAAAGCCCGCTGCAAAACCAATAGCAGGTGTTTCTGGTCCCCCAAGGCTTTCTATCATGCCGTTATAACGGCCTCCACCACCAATAACATTTTGAGCTCCAAAGCCTTCTATTTTAGCTTCTACTTCAAATACGGTGTGATTATAATAATCAAGACCTCTTACAACGTTTGGATTAACTTGAAATTCTACGCCCATAACCTTTAGATACTCTTTTACTTTTTCAAATCTTTCTTTTGATTCTTTATTTAAATAATCAATTGTTTTAGGAGCATTTTTCATAATTTCTTTATCGGCATCTACTTTACAATCTAGTATTCTAAGTGGATTTTTTTCTAGTCTTTCTTTACAGTCGTCGCATAATTCACTTATGTGTGGTTTAAAATGATTAATTAAAGCTTCTCTATAGTTATCTCTAGATTCTTTATCTCCAAGTGAATTTATGTTAACTATTATACCTTTTAAGCCTAATATTTTATAAATGTTAACTGCAAGAGATATTACCTCAGCATCAGACAATGGGTCATCTGATCCAATAAGTTCATATCCAAACTGGGTAAGCTCTCTATATCTTCCTGCTTGTGGTCTTTCATAACGATACATTGGACAATTATAATATAGTTTTGTTGGCTTATTGTTATCACCATACATCTTATTTTCAATAAAACTTCTTACAACACCTGCAGTTCCTTCCGGACGAAGAGTAATACGTCTTCCCCCGCGGTCAGTAAAATCATAAGTTTCCTTAGTTACTATGTCAGTTGTTTCTCCAACACCTCTATGAAATAATTCGCTAGATTCAAAAACTGGAACACGTATAAAATTATAGTTATACTTTTCCATTACTTCATCTATTACCTTAGATACGTATTGCCATCTTTTAGCTTCATCTCCATAAATATCCTTAGTTCCTTTTGGTTTTGTTATCATATTTATCCTCCTTTTTACATAAAAAAGAGCCTTTTAGCATAGGGATGAACTTATGTGTCCACGGTGCCACCCTACTTCACTTAAAGTGCTCTTTTGTTTTGATTTAAATTGTCTTGTTTTTATTTGTATTGTAAGCTGTCACTTCTTACTAAAAACTATAATTATTTTATTATTTTTTTTAAACTTTGTCAATATTTAAGATAGTTTGAGAAGGTTTATCTAAAGCCTCCTCCACCTCCACCAGAACCGAAAGAGCCTCCTCCTCCGCCTCCAGAAGAGAATCCACCTCCACCTGATGAATAACTTTCAGCACGTGATTTTGATGATGTAGCTGTAGACATACTACTATAACTTATCATATTTATAAATACAAAGTCATTATAAGTGTATCCATATTCATTATTTTCAATTATTTCCGGATATAACTTTTTAAATTGTTTAGCAACTTTATCTGCAATACCTAATATTTGAGCGAATATTAAATAATATTCCCACATATTAACTTCTATTGCTTCTTTATCATCTATTCTTGAAAATTCTTCTAAGAAATTTTTAAGACCTTTTAGTTTAATTCCTTCATCCATCATTGATTGATCAACTTCATAAACGTATGATTTAAATACTTTAAGCGTTGTTTTTTCAGTAGATGTAATCTTACCTTCATCCTTTAATTTAAAGCTTTCTTTATCTATAACATCATCAAACCAATCTAAGATTTGATTATAATTTGTTTTGCACCACTTTTCAAATTCTTTTGACTCTAAAACTCCGTCACGACTTGCTTCTCTCATCATTTCAAAAAGTTTTCTTTCTAAATCATTATCAAAAATGGTATTAGAAGGTAATACTATTACACTTTCTTCTGTTGTTTTAAATAGATTTTTAACTTCTTGTTTTCTTAAAACTATTTTTTTCTCTAACATCCATTTTAATAAGATTGCTCCTAAAAAGTCAGTTTTTTTATTATCAAGCTTGTATGCTTCTGCAACCCAAAACGCTCTAAAAATATCTTTATTAAAAGGAATGTCACGCATGTTTGGAACATCTTTAGGAAGCACTCTTCCTCTTTGACCAAAATCAAGTTCCTTACTTCCTACCATTCTTCCACTTTTTTTAGCACTTTTTATAACAACAAATATCACTATGCCCCAAACTGAAACTTGAAAAAATACCATTATAAAACTAAATAAAAGGGATTCATTTTTGGACATTGTATTTTCTCTATAAGGTGTAGAACCCTTTTTTGCCATATCTTGGTAGTATTTAAAATCATGATCAATTGTGTTTTTTGTATCAAATGTACCACTGTCAAATTTTGCTAAAACAACCATATACTCATCACTATCTAAAGTACCTTCAGAGTTCATTTCTATATAACCATCATATACGTATGCAGTAGCTCCTTTTTTACCATAACCCCATACTGGAACGTTATCACTAAAGTAAGTGTCAGAATATATTTTTATATGAACATCATCCGGTTTGCTTGATAATTCATTAGGAATTAATCTCCAATATATCATATCTGAATCAGTAAGCTTTGCAACAAATCCTTCTATATCGTAAGTTAATACATAATTATGATAACCATACTCTGATATACCCCAACATAATTCTAGACCATTGTTAACATAGTTGATACCATTTTTATATGCTTTTTCATCAAAACTTAAATCTGTATCCCAGTTCTCGGTATATGTATACTCCCTATCTGCTTCACTAACCTTAAAGTTAGTTATGTTGGCATCACCAATATTGTAATATGGTTTATAACCTTCTGTTCCTTGATTTAAATTAGCACTCCAAGTTTCGGTAACATGAGCTGTTCCTTCTTTATCAACATATATATTCATGTCTATTTTATCAATGGAATTTGCTTTAACAATAAGTGGAAATGTAAATAAAGTCATTAATAAAATACAGGTTTTAAATATTTTTTTCACTTTCTTTTCTCCCTTCTTAAAGAAAAAAGTCTACTTTATAGTAGACTAAAATTTTACTTGTACATTTTTTCTTTCTTCTTCAGTAGCTTCAAAGAAAGCTTCTGGTTTAAAATTAAACATACCAGCTACTATATTAGATGGGAACATTTCAATTTTATTTTTGTAAGTTAATACTGAATCATTATAAAATTGTCTTGCGTATCTAATTTTTTCTTCTATTTCGTTTAACTTGTTTTGTAAATCTAAGAAATTAGTATTAGCCTTAAGTTCTGGATAACTTTCTGCAAGTGCAAATAGTCTTCCTAAAGCTTGTGTTACTTCACCTGATGCTTTTATTTCATCATCCTTGGTTGTAGCACTTACTGCCTTGCTTCTAGCTTCTATAACAGCATCTAAAGTATCTTTTTCATGCTTTGCATAACCCTTTACTGTTTCTACAATGTTTGGTATTAAATCATTTCTGTTTTTTAATACAACATCAATTTGTGACCATTGGTCTTTTACTTTGTTTCTTAAACTTACAAGTATGTTATATGTACTAATAAAATAAAGCGCAATTAGTACAACAATTACTAAAAGTATGATCAATGCTATTTTCATAATATCCTCCTATAATTAAATTATATATTATTATTTAACAAAAAGAAAGATTTTTTTAAACTTTTGTAAAGAAAAAGTGAAAGCTATTAAAAATCACTTTCACTATCTATTATTATTGTAACAGGGCCATCATTTGTTATGTTGACAGTCATATCACTTCCAAAAACACCAGTTTCAACATTTATGTCAAGATTTCTTAATTTTTCGTTAAAATAATCATACAAATCTTTAGCTTCACCATAGTTTAAAGCCTTCGTAAAAGATGGCCTTCTACCATTTAATTTAGCATATAAAGTAAACTGTGATATGGATAATATTTTTCCATTAATATCTTTTAACGATAAGTTTAATTTATCATCACTATCTGAAAAAATTCTTAAATTTATTATTTTGTTAATCATTTTATCTACTATTTCTTTAGTATCTCCAAATGTAAAACCTACTAATAAAACAAACCCTTTATCTATTTTTCCGTTTACTTTACCATCTATTATTACACTAGATTCTTTACTTCTTTGAACTATAACCCTCATTATTTGTTACCTCTTTCTATACTAGTTACAAAAGGAAGTTGTCCAATTACGTTCATGTATCTATCTAGAGTTTCTTTATCATCTACTAATATATCTAAATCATAAGCGTTATAATCGGTATTATTAATCGTATTTACACTTTTAACTCCTACGTTCATTGACGTTGTTTTTGATATTATATCAAGTAGTAAATTATCTTTTTTCTCAGTATATATGATAACGTTAGTTACGTATTTTTTACTTGCGTTATCATTCCAGTGTACGTTAATAATTCTTTCATTTAAATTACATATATTATGACAATTTCTTCTATGAATTGTAATACCATTCCCCTTAGAAATATATCCTACTACATCATCACCCTTAACAGGCGTGCAGCATCCTCCAAAAGACACTTTTAAATCATCCATTCCATCTACTATTATGTCACCAGATGCTTCCATTGTCTTAGATGAATATTTAAGTACTTTTTCAAGCGCTCTTTTTTCATCTTCCTTTTCTCCTAAAATGGTTTTAATTACGCTAGTTGGATTATATTTTCCAATTCCTATCTCATAATATAATTCATTTTCACTATTTAAACCTAAATCATCAAGAGCAATTTTTATCTTTTTATCATCCATAATATCATTAATGGATAATTTCTTTCTTCTAATTGTCTTAATTAACATATCTTTACCATCAGACGTTGTTTTTTCTTTATCTATTTTACTAAAGAATGCCTTTATCTTATTTTTAGCACTTGTTGTAAAACATATATTAATCCATTCTTGTGACGGGCCTTTACTATTTTTATTAGTGTTTATTTTTACGATGTCTCCGTCTTTTAATTTATAATCTAACGGAACTATGTTACCATTAACTATTGCTCCTATCATTTGATGGCCTACGCTCGTGTGAACTCGGTATGCAAAATCTATTGGAGTTGATCCAATTGGAAGTTCAAAAACATCTCCCTTTGGTGTATAGACGTAAATGTTTGTAGGATTAAATACTTCATTTTTAACGGTGTTAACGAATTCTTCCCCTTCTACTTGCTGTTCATTAAGTTCAATAACAGTTCTAAATGACTTTAACTTAAGTTCCATATCATTTACTTTGTTTATGCCATGTTCTTTATATGACCAGTGAGATGCAACACCATACTCTGCAACTTTATCCATTTCATAGGTTCTAATTTGTATTTCAAATAACTTTCCATCCACTCCAAATACCGTTGTATGAAGAGACTGATATCCATTTGCCTTAGGGCGCGCTATATAATCCTTAAATCTTTTTGGCATTGGCTTATATTTAGCATGAATTGCACCAAGCGCTAAATAACAGTCTGAGACAGTATTTACAAAATAACGTAGTGCTAAAATGTCATATATTTCATTAAAAGTCTTACCTTTTTGCAATTTATTATAAATACTATAAACACTCTTACTTCTACCTTTCATTTCATGAGGTATGTTATTTTCATCCAATATTTTAGATACGCTTTCCATCATTTTATCAACTGATTTATCAAGTTCTGCTCTTGATTCACTAAGCTTTTCTAAAATATCATTATAAACGTCTGGCTTCCAGTATTTTAAAGAAAGATCTTCTAATTCACTTTTAATGTGATTTATACCTAAACGGTGTGCAATAGGTACTAAAATTTCAAGGGTTTCCTTAGCCTTTTCTTTTCTCTTATTTTCAGGAATTGCCCAAAGGGTTCTCATGTTATGAAGTCTATCTGCTATTTTTAAAATTATGATACGTACGTCACCTGATAAGCCAACTAGTATTTTCTTATGATATGAAACTAAAGCTTCGTTATCAGCAGACAAAGAAAGTTTATTAATTCTAGATATTCCGTCTACTAACGCCTTCATTTCAGTCCCAAACTCTTTTTCTATTTCTTCTATTGTAACGTTTGCAAAATTAATTACATCGTGAAGTAATGCCGCTGAAAGAGTTTGTGCATCAGCATATATTTCAGTAAGAATTAAAGCAACGTTTAAAGGATGTAGCATATAATCGTCACCAGTTAATCTAAGCTGCCCTGCATGAGCTTTACTTGCAAAAAGGTAAGCTTTTTTAATTAACTCTATATCTTCATCACTTTTTATATATACTTTTGCTTTTTCTAACAAATCATCAAGTGTATATGCATCTTCTTTTTGCATGTTTTTGCACCTTCTTTTTATTTCTTGTTTTTCTTTTTCTTAGCTTTCTTTTTAGTAGTTTTTTTATTATTTTCTTGAACTATAACATCTTGGTTTTCTTCTGTTTTTTTCTTAACAGAAACACGTTCATCAATCGGAAGATTTTTACTTTCTATTTTATACCATAATTGTGGTGCTAAGAAAGATGATGAATAAAAACCTGCGACAAGTCCAATTATAATAGCTATGTTAAACGGTAATATTCCTTTTGAACCAAGAATAATTAAACATACTACCGGTATTAACGTTGTAATTGTCGTATATAAGCTTCTTGTAATAGTATCTGATACGCTATCATTTACTATTTTCTTTAATGATTCTCTAGTAAGTTTACCTTTATATTTACCTTGGTTTTCTCTTATCCTATCAAAAACTACGATAGTATTATTAATTGAGTAACCTATAACGGTTAATATAGCCGCAATAAATATTACGTTTACTTCTATTTTAAAGATAGAAAATAAAGCCATTACTAGTAACACATCGTGTAGCAACGTAGTTATAGAAGATATTGCATAACTAAACTTAAATCTAAATGAAATATATATAATAATCGCAATAGCAGCTATTACGACTGAATAAAACGCATTTTTTACTAAATCTTGTTTTACTATATCAGTTACAACGTTTATCTCTGTTTTAGCATTATATTTATCTTCAAAATAGTTATTAACTTTATTAATACCATTTTCTTTTAACTCAGTATTTAATCTAACGTATATCTCATCATTTTCTTGTTTTTCTACTGATACTACGTCATATTTTAACTTCTTAAAGTCTTTTTTTACATCACTTACAGTTATTTTATCAGCCTTTATTGTAACATCAGAACCTGATCTAAAATCAATTCCTAAGTTAAATCCATTTACAGCTAGATAAATTACACCAATTACTAAATATATTAATGTTATAGTAAAACATTTCTTAGTAATTTCTACTGCTTTAAGGTTTACTTTTTTTCTTTTTTCTTTATTTTTCTTTAAGTATTTAACAAATTTATTTGGATTTTCATCAAAACGCCCAGTTTTAACAAAACCACTTAATATTAATCTATTAATAAATACCATTATAAACATAGTTGCAAATATGGTAATCATAAGCATGGTAGCAAAACCTTTGACAGAACTTTCACCAAATATAAATAATACGATTGCAACTATTAAAGTAGTTACGTTAGCATCAAATATTGAGCTCCAAGACTGTTTATTTCCATCTTTAAATGCTACTTTTAAACTATTACCTTCTTCTAGTGACTCTTTAATACGTTCATTAGTAATTACACATGAGTCTACTGCCATACCAATACCTAAAACTAATGCTGCAATACCAGGAAGTGTTAAAACTCCTCCTATTAACCAGAACACGCCCATTACTAATAACATGTATAAAAGTAAGTTTATTCCAGATATAAATCCTGCAAATCTATAAAGTATGGTCATAAATAAAATAACGAGTGCCATACCTATTAAGCCTGCTACAAAAGTCTTAGTAAGAACGCCAGCACCATATGATGCATTAACGTTTTGACTTGATATCTCAGTTAATTTAGTTGAAATAGAACCAGCATTAATGTTTGATGCTAAGTTTTCTGCTTCTTCTTTTTCAAAGTTACCAGTAATTATAACATCAGAAGAAAATCCTTGAGATACGGTTGCAGCAGATAAACACATGCTATCTTCATTACCACAAGTTTCACCATCTTTGTTGTATGAATTAACTCCCTTTTCAAAGTTATACCATATAACCATTACGTTTTTACCAGTTTCTTTTTGGCTAACCTCTGTTGTAGCCTCTAAGAACTTTTCCTTATCTTTAACGGATAAAGAAATAGCAGGTTTACCATTTTCATCATATGAAAGTTTGGCACCTTTAATTACGCTAGCATCCATTAAAAGCTTATCATCCGTATCACGAAATGATACGTTAGCTACGTTAGATAAAGCTTTTCTAGCACCTTCTATATCAGTTACACCAGCAAGCTTTACCCTTATTCTATCATCACCTTCTATTGTTATTTCAGGCTCTGATACGCCAAGTGAATCAACGTTTCTTTTTAAAACGTCATAAGTACTATTTAAATCACCAGGTTTCAAATTTTTTCCATCACTTCTTTTTACTTGATATAAAACCTCAAAACCACCTTTTAAATCAAGACCAAATTTTAAATCATTAAATAGTGGTATGTATACTAATGAAAATATTATTATCACAGTAAAAAATACCAATAATCTTTTAATATAATTCTTTTTCATATTTACCTTCCTTTATAATAAATTATATAAGTGACACATATCATCACAACATAATTTATTATATAACATATATAAAGCAAAAGCAAAGGTAAAAGAAAAAAGATTAGAACTTTTTGTATTCTAATCTTTATAACTCTGATTTTGATACAGTTATAACCGGGCGGAGACCAATGCCCGAGGCATAAAAGGGGTTCCCATCAGTGCCACCATTCGAGTACACATTCCAAACGAGGTAATTGTCATACGCGGACGCAGTACGGTAATTAGTACTATACACCCATGATGGTGCAGACGTACAAGATTCACTGCATCCTAAACCAGTTAACTCTTCAAAAGTTATTAATCGTGCATCTACACTTGTTTTTCCTAATGTGTTTTTTAAATAGTTTTTGTAATTTTCTAGTGGCTCATAAAGAAGTGAATTACTGTCAAACACATTTGCTGGATAACTTGTTCCATACTTACTTAATAAGTTACCACTATCATCTACCCAGTATCCTTTTCCATTATTTTTATCTTCTGCAAAAGCTATTACACCTTTAAATGTATTTGTTGTTGGCATTCCTTCGGAGTTAAGTTCATAATACCCAGCAATGCTATTTTGAAGCCCATATCCTTCTTCTGAAGTTGATATTGGGGTTGTTGTAATATCACTAAAATCATCATTCCATACTGCAGTATCTCCTACAAGCAAATTATATTTAGCAAGTGCTGTTACAATACTACCATTATCTTTCATTACATAAAAATCTTCTGATTTACCTGTATCAGTATTACAAAGTGCTATTACATCTCCAACACTATATGTATCTTTTTTATCAAATGATGTACAAGCTTGTTGCGAACTGTTATTTGTTATAGTTGTATTATCATCTGTTTGTACAAAGTTTAGTTTATATGATAATGATATTGTACTTGTATTAGTTGGTAAATCTTCTTTTGTTAAATCTTTTATAAATTCTATTGTTATTATTAAGTTCTTTCTTTCTCCCTTTGATAAGATATCTCCTTCACTTACTTCTTTTCCATCTTTATATGTTACTTTAAATGTCAAATATTTTTGTTGTTCTTCTATTAAAGTTGTCTTTTCTATCTTATCTATTTTTGCATTTATTGTTCCTTCATTTACCAAATCTACCGTATACGTAACTTTATCTCCTGGTGTTGATAAACTAACGTTTATTCCTGTTATTTCAGCAGACTTAGTTTCTTCTATTTCTGCTGTTCCAGTAACAGCTGCTGTTCCCAACTTTACTGGTTCTGATAAGTTTTCAAATCTAATTCCC
>FR881485.1:2290-34347 GCA_000434835.1 Clostridium sp. CAG:594 | reverse complement strand
AAGAATATAGAAACTAACATAGTTTTAAATGCCTTAATACAATTTAAAAATGATAAATTAAAACAGGGTATATATACAGAACCAATTGATGAACTAATTTTAAAATTAAATAAAATTTATTAAACATATTTGAACTGATTAAAAATGGTCAGTTCTTTTTTTATGCCAGAAATGGAATACATAGCCATCTTATTAAATTAAGGTGGCTAAATTAAAAGAAAGGAGGAGTTGGTAAAACAACAACTTTTAATCTTGGTGTAGCATTGGCTAAACAAGGAAAAAGAGTGTTAGTTGTAGATGTTGATCCTCAGAGTAATTTAACTACTTTAAGGCAGAGTAAGTATGCTAATTGCAATTTTAAAATTAAGTATAGAAATACTAATTCTATATTTTAAAATAAAAAAAGGTTATTTTTAAAATTATGAAATAGCCTTGATACATAATTAAATTACATTACAAAATTGTAATATTGAGTAATATTAGAATGACGACTTATATGATAAAAAATGATAATATTATTGCAATAAATTACTTTTTAGTAAAGAAGGGATTAGCATTATATGAAATTAGTTAAAAAGATTACAATAACAGTTTTATTAATATTCATTTGTATAGGAAGTTATTTTATTTGTAGTGGTTATCAAATGTATAAGAATGCCATAAATAAAATGCCATTAAAGGATAAAATTACAACAATCAGGCAAAAAGAAGATTATACAAAAATTGATGATATGCCTCAAATATATTTAAAAGCAGTTGTATCAGTTGAAGATCATAGATTTTACAAACATTTTGGGATAGATGTCATTTCTATTGGAAGAGCATTTGTAAATGATATAAAAAAAATGAAATTTGTAGAGGGAGGAAGCACAATTACCCAACAACTAGCCAAGAATATCTATTTTACACAAGATAAGAAAATAGTAAGGAAAGTTGCAGAAATTTTTATGGCATTTAGCATAGAAAGTAACTACAATAAGGATGAAATATTAGAATTATATTTGAATACTTCATATTTTGGCAATGGATTTTATTCTGTTAAGTCAGCAAGTTTAGGTTATTTTAATAAATTACCAAAAGATATGAATGATAGTGAATCAATTATGCTAGCAGGAATCCCAAATGCTCCGTCTTTATATAATCCAATTCAAAATAAAAATTTAGCAATTGAAAGACAGAGGCAAGTTATAAATAAAATGATTAAATATGGTAACCTAGATAAAGTTGAAGCAGAAAAAATTATAAAATAATTATATTTAATTTTCTGAATTATTATAATTTATAAAATTAAAGTGATATAATATGAATGATTAAAAAAGCAAATTATGAAAGGAGACAAACTATGAAAAAAATATTAATTATAGAAGATGAAAAAATCATCAGAAATGAGTTAAAATCTTTGTTAGAAAATTCAGGGTATGAAGTATTAATTATAGAAAAGTTTGATAATGTTAAAGAAAATATAAAAAATATGAAATTTGATTTAATTTTAATGGATATTAATTTACCTAATAAAAATGGTGAAATTTTATTAAAAGAAATTAGAAAAGAATCTAATGTTCCTATTATTATGGTTACGAGCAGAGTAGGAGAAGTAGATGAAGTTTTATCTATATCTTATGGTGCAGACGATTATATTACTAAGCCATATAACCCAACAATCCTATTATTGAGAATACAAAATATATTTAAACGAATGGATAATAATATGGACGATTTATTTTATGATAATATTAGTGTTAATCCACAAAAGGGAATATTGAAACAAGGTGAAAAGGTATTAGAATTAACTAAAAATGAAATGATTATCTTTACATATCTTTTAAGTAATCGTGGTAGAATAGTAACTCGTGATGATTTAATGACAGATTTATGGAACAATGATGAGTTTATCAATGACAACGCTCTAACAGTAAATATTAGTAGATTGAGAAATAAATTACAAAATTTTGGACTTGAAAATAGAATTGAAACAAGAAAAGGACAAGGGTATAAATTATTATGAGTTTTAAAAAATATTTATTAGATAAAACAGTACAGATAACTGCGTCAATTGTTGGATTCATAATTGCTATTCTTATGTTAAACGCATTTAAAGTGGAAAATGATTTGAAAATAGCATTGACAATATTATTTTTTTTAGTTGCAACATTTAATATTATTTTTGATTATTTCAGGAAATACAAATTTTACAAAAAAATATTAAATACGCTTGATAAGTTAGATAAAAAATATTTAATTTTAGAAATATTAAATAAGCCAAACTTTTATGATGGCGAAATTTTTTATCAAATTCTTTATGATATAAACAAGTCAATGATTGAAAATGTAAAAGAATATAATTTAAGTATTACCGATTTCAAGGAATATGTAGAAATGTGGATTCATGAAGTAAAGATTCCAGTAGCAAGTTTAACTTTATTAATTCATAACAACAAAAATATGTTTGATAAAAGATATATAGAACAAATTAGAAAGTTAGATAACTATATAGATCAAATTTTATATTTCGTTCGAAGCGAAAATGCCGAGAAAGATTATCTTATCAAAGAAATTGAATTGCAGAAGATTATCAAAGATGTTGCTTTAAAAAATAAAGATGACTTATTAGAAAACAAAGTTAATCTTGAAGTTGATATTCATAATGAAAAAGTTTTAACGGATTCAAAATGGTTAGAGTTCGTATTAAATCAGATTATAAACAATAGTATTAAATATAAAAAAAATAATAACGATCCAATAATAAAAATCAGTGTAAAAGATGAAAAAGATAAAGTATATCTAACTATTTGGGATAATGGGATAGGAATACCTAAAAATGATATAAAAAGAGTATTTGATAAATCTTTCACTGGTGAAAACGGTAGAATAATGGCAAAATCAACAGGTATGGGACTTTATATTGTCAAGAAATTATGCGATAAATTAGGACATAAGATAATTATTGAATCTGAAATACATAAATATACAAAAATTACAATTATCTTTTATAAAAATGATTTTTATAAAGTTGATTAAAGTTTATGCAGATTTGGATACTAAAAATAAATATTACAAAATTGTAATATTCTGTAATATTAGAATAACGACTAATCCTATCTTTTATATTACAATGTAATCAGAAAGGAGAAAGATTATGAAAAATATCTTAAAAATTGATAAAATTGAAAAATATTATGGCAATAAATCTAGTCTTACAAAAGCAATTGATAACCTATCATTTGATGTTGAAAAGGGAGAATTTGTTGCAATAATGGGAGCAAGTGGCTCTGGAAAGACTACTCTTTTAAATTGTATATCTACAATTGATAAAGTTACATCTGGACATATTTATGTAGCAGGTAATGATATCACAAAATTAAGAGGAAATAGTCTAAATAAGTTTAGAAGGGAAGAGTTAGGTTTTATATTTCAAGATTTTAATTTACTTGATACTTTAACTGCTTATGAAAATATTGCTTTGGCACTTTCTATTCAAAATGTGAATTCGAGAGAAATTGATACAAGAATTAAAAAAGTTGCAAAAGAACTGGATATTGTTAATGTACTTAATAAATATCCATATCAAATGAGTGGAGGTCAAAAGCAAAGAGTCGCTAGTGCAAGAGCAATAATTACTAATCCAAAGTTAATTCTTGCAGATGAACCAACAGGTGCATTGGATTCAAAGTCAGCTAAAATGCTTTTAGAAAAATTTGATTATTTGAATAAAGAATTACAAGCAACAATTCTTATGGTGACACATGATGCGTTTACTGCAAGTTATTCTTCAAGAGTCATATTTATCAAAGATGGCAAAATTTTTAATGAAATAATTAAAGGAACAAATTCTAGAAAAGAATTTTTTGATAAAATAATAGATGTTGTAACATTACTTGGTGGTGACTTAAACGATGCTCTTTAAGTTATCATTAAAAAATATTAGTAAGAGTATAAAGGATTATGCCATCTATTTCTTTACTCTGATACTAGGTGTTGCGATTTTTTATGTGTTCAATGCAATAGATGATCAGTCAGTTATGATGAAGGTATCATCAACAACAGCAGAAATAATAAAACTTATGACCAATGTTCTTTCTGGTGTTAGCGTGTTTGTATCTATAATATTAGCGTTTTTAATTGTTTATGCAAGTAGATTCTTAATAAAAAGAAGAAATAAAGAATTTGGAGTTTATTTAACGCTTGGAATGAGCAAAAAGAAAATATCCTTAATATTATTTATTGAAACATTAATAATAGGTATAGTTTCATTGGTAGTTGGTTTAGGAATAGGTTTTTTATTATCACAATTGATGAGTATTTTGGTTGCTAATATGTTTGAAGCAGATTTAACTAGATTTCAATTCGTATTTTCACCAAATGCTTGTATTAAAACTTTGATTTATTTTAGTATTATGTATTTTGTAGTTATGATATTTAATACTATAAATATTAGTAAATGTAAATTGATAGATTTAATGCATTCTAACAAAAAATCTGAAAAAATAAAATTAAAAAATCCATTGTTTTGTACAATAGTGTTTATTATTTCTTGTATAGCATTAGGATTTGCTTATTATCAGGTTACTGGTGGCATTGAGAAAATGGCTAATGCAAATAGTATTTTTGTTCCTATAGGAATAGGTGCTGTTTCAACTTTCTTTGTGTTTTGGTCTTTATCGGGATTGCTTTTAAAAATATTTATAAGTATGAAGAACACTTATTATAAAGGGTTAAATAGTTTCACCCTTAGACAGTTTTCAAGTAAAATAAATACTATGACTTTTTCGATGACAATAATATGTTTGATGTTATTTATAACGATTTGCGTGCTATCGAGTGCAATGTCTATGAAAATATCTATGACAAATAATTTGAAAAAATTGGCTCCAGCAGATGTTCAAATTGGTAAGTTTATAAATGTAACTGATTATGAGCATTATTCTGAAAAACAAATAGAAGATTCAAAAAATTCAATATATGATACACTTGAAAAATTAGGCTATGATGTAGATAACAAACTTAAAGATATAGTAAAACTTGATGTTTATAACTTTGATAATATTGACTTAAAAACCAGTATTGGATCTTACTATGATATTGCAAAGGATAAATATCCTTTAATGCCATACAATAAGAAGGAAAGTATTGTAAAGATAAGTGATTACAACAAAATTGCAAAATTGTTTGGACTAAAAGAATATACATTAAATGATGATGAATATTTTATTGTTGCTAATTATTCAGAATATGTAGAATTCAGGAATGAGGGACTTAAGGTAGATACAATACTTAATATAAATGAAAAGGAATTAAAACCAAAATATGATAGTTGTGTAGAAGGTTTTATTGCAATGAATTCAACATATTCAAATATGGGAGTTTTTGTTGTTCCTGATAATGCAGTAAATGATTCAATGAAAAAATATGAATATTTAACTGCTAATTATAATGTTACAGATATAAATGAGAAAAATCTTTCGGAAAAAGAGTTAAGTGAAATTTGCAAAGAAAATTCTAATAATACTGTTATTGATTTTGATTCTAAAATGGCAATTAAAGAAAATAGTATTGGACTAGGTGCAATGGTTACATTTATAGGATTATACTTAGGTATTATATTCTTAATTTCTTGTGCTGCAATTCTAGCACTTAAAGAATTATCGGAATCAAGTGATAATGTAGAAAAGTTTAATATGCTAAGAAAAATAGGCGTAGATGAAAAAATGATTAATAAAGCATTGTTTAGACAAATTGGTATATTTTTTATGTTTCCGTTATTAGTTGCAATTATACATTCTGTATTTGGAATTAAATTTTGTAATTTTTTGTTAAGTTCCTTTGGAGCCGCTAATTTAGTATCATCAATAATTGGTGTTGCAATATTTATTGTTGCAATTTATGGAGGATACTTCTTAGTAACTTATATTTGCAGTAAAAATATAATTAAGGAAAAATAATATATCTGATAAAACGATAAAAGAGGCTATTACAAGCCTCTTATTTTAATACTCCAATTTCTCCATATCAAATAATGGAGAGTCATAAAAATCTTTAAGTTCTATTTTTAAAGTTTTACATATTTTAAAGATAATTGTAGAACTTGGATTATCTACATTGTTTGCCAGTAATGCTCTTAATGTTGATGGTGCAATAGCAGATAATTCAGCAAGTTTATTTGGAGTGTAATTATATTTGTTACATAATTCAAGTATTTTTAAAGTAATTGCTTCTTTAAATAACATTTTAAAAACATCCTTAACACTACAAAAATTCTAGCAGAAATCGGTTGAAATTATACGCTGATATCGGTTGGCTTTTGGAGGCTATAATGTCAATGTAGTTAAATAAAAATATGAAATTTATAATTGATTAAGCAGTACGAAAGGATTATAAAAGTTTTTTTGTATTGCTTTTTTTATCAAAAAATGATGGAAATAAATGGATTTGGAGGAGTAGTAAGAAATGTTTGAAGAATTATTAATATCAGTACTATTTATTATTGTTTTAATTATTTTGTGCATAATTTCTAATTTGTATTCAAAGAAGGAAAAAGAAACAATAAAAAATAGCGATACTGATTGGATGAATATATTTAAAAAGAAAGAAAAAATAAATGAACTAAATAGATTATTGATAGATGAGTTAATTGAAGATATTGTTGTTAGTGAAGATGGTAATATAAAAGTAATATTCAAATATGAAGATAAATATTTTGAGGCTCTTGACTTTATAAATAAACAAAAATATGATATAATACTTCCAAGTTAAAAACGAAAAACAAATACTTTTAAGTATTTTTTTAAATGATAGAATAGAAAGAAGTGATCAAAATGAGTAGTGAAGAAAAAAGTCCTCGAAAAACAAACATAAACTGGTATCCAGGCCATATGGCTAAAACAAGAAGGCTTATAAAAGAAAACATTAACAAGGTAGACATTATCTATGAAGTAGTAGACGCAAGGATACCTTTTTCATCTAAGATAAAGGATGTAGATGACTTAATAAAAGATAAACCTAAGATTATGATTATGACTAAAACTGATTTATGTGACATAAATAAAACTAGTATGTGTGCTAAAATGTATGAAAAAGAAGGCTATAAAGTTGTAATGGTAGATTTAATTAATAACAAAGGATTATCTGATATATATAGTGCAACTAGTCTTTTGCTAAAAAGTTTAGATGACAAAAGAGAAGCAAAAGGGCTTAAAAAACGTGCTTATAGAGCCTTAATAATTGGAATACCGAACGTTGGAAAGTCTACGTTAATAAACAGATTAGTAGGTAAAAAAGCTACTATAACAGGAGATAAACCTGGTGTTACTAAAAAGCTTTCTTGGATTAGAATAAATAAAGATTTAGAACTTTTAGATTCTCCTGGTATATTGTGGCCTAAAATAGATGATGAAAATCAAGCTTATAACTTAGCATCATTTTCTGCAATAAAAGAAGAGATTTTACCGCTTGGTAAGGTTGCATGCTACATTCTTGATACGATGGATAAAAAATACCCAGATAATTTATTTAATAGATATGGAAACATAAATTATGATAATGATGATGTCATTTTGGCATATGAGACAATTGGCAAGAAAAGAGGATGCATAGTATCAGGCGGAGATATTGACTATGATAAAGTATCTAGTATAATAATAAAGGATTTAAGAGAGGGGAAGTTAGGTAAAGTAACTTTTGATGAGGTGAACTAAAATGGAATTAAGCTTAATTGAATATTTAGAAAATAAAGGATTTGAAGCCGAAGAGATAGTTATGTTAGAGAGAAAGTCTATGGAAAATGATTCTTATACTAACATTAAAAAATATGAGTCAATATATAAGATTTTTGAGTTTGCAAACATAACCGATTATACAATTAATAAATTAATTGTTAATAATCCTGGATTATTAAATAAAAGTGACTTAGAAATAATAAAAATAGCTTATGTATGGAATAAAACGGGTGTTTTATTTGATGTTGAAGATAAAAAAAGAAGTATCAACGCAGAAAATATAAATAGAACTTTTTTACGTAATGAATATTTAAATACCTCTATAAGGATGAAAAATTCCCCAATATCGTTTAATGCGCTTGTTATGGGTGACAAAAATTTTCAGGATGATTACTTTGGATTTTTGAATGGAAAATCTTTTTATCCTAGTTATGAAAATCTGTTATCTTTGTGGTTTAAAGATGATGGAATAAAAAACAAAGAAAAACACTTAAATGAATATTTATCACAGACTTCTTTAAAGTGGTATTTAGACTTATTAAGAAAGAAAAAGGAAATGCAAAATGGAAGTAGATCTATATAGCAACGAAAAAAGATTATGGAACTTAGGCTACGAAAATATCGCAGGATGTGATGAGGCAGGCCGTGGGCCACTTTTTGGACCTGTTGTTGCAGCATCAGTAATACTTCCTCATGATTTTGTTTTAGAAGGTTTAAATGATTCTAAAAAGCTATCCGAAAAGAAAAGAGAAAAATACTATCCTATCATAATGGAAAAAGCACTTGCAGTTTCAGTTTCCGTAGTAGAAGCTGATGAAATAGATAAAATAAACATATATGAAGCATCAAGACAAGGAATGCTAAGAGCGACTAACTCTTTAAAAGTAAAGCCTGATTACATAATAACGGACGCTATGCCACTTGATGGATTTACAAGTGTGCCACATGAGGCCATAATAAAAGGTGATGCTAAAAGCATAACGATTGCGGCAGCATCAGTAATAGCAAAAGTAACCCGTGATAGAATAATGTATGAAATAGATAAAGTACATCCAGAATACGAATTTAAAAAACATAAGGGTTATCCGACAAAAAAACACCTTGAACTAATAGAAAAGTATGGTATAATTGACGGATATAGGCGTACATATGGACCTGTTAAAAAATACATTGAGGAACATAAAACAAATAAGGAGGCATAAATTATGAGTAAAAACTTGGTAATAGTGGAATCTCCTACTAAGACTAAAGCAATAGAAAAATATTTAGGCAGTGATTATAAAGTAGTATCTAGTAAAGGTCACATAAGAGATCTTGCAACATCAGGTAAGTTTGGATTTGGCGTTGACTTAGAAAATCATTTTGAACCTAATTATGTTGCAATAAAAGGCAAGAAAAAAGATATTACAGCTCTAAAAAAAGATGCAGAAAAGGCTAAAATGGTTTATCTTGCAACTGACCCTGACCGTGAGGGAGAAGCTATTTCTTGGCATTTAAAAGATGCATTACAACTTAAAGATGAAGAGTATGAAAGAGTTGTTTTTAACGAAATTACTAAAAACGTTGTAAAAGATGCATTTAATCATACTAGAAAAATAGATGATGATTTAGTTCATAGTCAGGAAACTAGAAGAATATTAGATAGAATAATAGGCTTTAGGTTAAGCAAATTAATGCAGTCTAAAACAGGTGGTAAATCAGCAGGCAGAGTTCAGTCTGTTGCACTTAAATTAATAGTAGATCGTGAAAGAGAAATAGAAAGTTTTAAAGAAGAAGAATACTGGACCGTAACTGCTAAATTTACTGATATGGAAGCTTCCTTAGATACTGTTGACGGTAAAAAGGCGGATTTAAAAACAGAAGAAGAAACAGATAAGGTAATAAATGGTTTAGATAGTAAATTTGTAATATCAAATTATGAAACAAAGTCTAAGAAAAAGGCTTCTAAATATCCTTTTATTACGTCAACTATGCAGCAAGAAGCAATTTCTAAACTAGGTTTTTCTTCTAAAAAGACCATGCAAGTAGCTCAAAAATTATATGAAGGTATAGATATAGAAAATGATACGATTGGTTTAATAACTTACATGAGAACTGATTCTGTAAGATTATCTGATGAGTTTATTAAATCTAGTTATGCTTATATAAGAGATTCTTATGGAGAAGAGTATATAGGCCACGTAAAAAAATCTAAAAAACGTGAAAACGTTCAAGATGCACATGAAGCTATTCGTCCATCTAGTATAAATAGAACGCCTGATTCTATAAAGAAATACCTAACAAAAGATGAATTTAAACTATATGAAATGATTTATGCAAGAGCACTTGCTTCCCTAATGGCAGATGCTAAGTTAAATCAAACAACAATCACTTTGGACAATAATAACACAACGTTTAAAACAACAGGAAGTGTACTTGTATTTGAAGGTTACTTAAAAGTTTATGGCAAGTTTGAGTCATCAGAAGATAAGGTTCTTCCTAAATTAAAAGTAAATGATGAACTTATAGCAGACGAAATAGTAAAAGATCAACACTTTACTAAACCTCCAGCTAGATATACCGAGGCTAAGCTTATTAAAGCAATGGAAGAGTTAGGAATAGGGCGTCCTTCTACTTATGCATCAACAATTAGTACTTTAACGCAAAGAGGATATGTTAAAATAATAGAAAAAAAACTTAATCCTACTGAAGTTGGAATTACAACGACGGATAAATTACAAGAATTCTTTAGTGATTTAATAAACGTTAAATATACCGCTAAGATGGAAGAGGATTTAGACAAGGTAGCAGAAGGTAAGAAAGTATGGTATAAAATTCTAGAATCATTTTATAAGGAATTTGAACCAGAAGTTGAAAACGCATTTGATAAAATGGAGAAAAAAGAAGACGAAGAAACCGGAGAAGTATGCCCTAACTGTGGTAAGCCTATGGTTATAAAAAACGGACGATATGGTAAATTTGAAGCTTGCTCTGGATATCCGGAATGTAAATATATTAAACCAAAGGAAAAAGCACCTCAAGTTGAAGTTTGCGACTGCCCTAAATGTGGTGGCAAAATAGTCGAGAGAAAAACTAAAAGAGGAAAAGTATTTTATGGATGCAGTAATTTTCCAAAATGTAAAGTTGCTGTTTGGGATAAGCCTACTGGAGAGTTATGCCCTGAATGCCATAGTCTTTTAGTTACTGATAAAGAAGGAATAGTAAAGTGCAATTCTTGCGATTACAAAAAATAGTTTTTACTATTTCTTTTTTTTGTATACCAAACATTTGTATCTTTACAATGTTAAGCATTTGTGGTATTCTTAGAAGGTCAGCTTAAAGTATGACATTTAAATGATTAGTTATATTTATTTTGAATATAATATAATCGGATAAAGAGGTTGATTTAATTGAATTTAATGAATAAAATATATAAAGATAAAGAATTTATGAGTGTTGCATCTCCAATTCTAAGTCATAAGGAATTTTTAAAAACCAAGTCAATTGTACATCATGGCAATACTAGATATAATCATTCTGTTAGAGTTTCTTATACAGCATTTAAATTATCTAAAATGTTAGGTTTTGATACAAATGCGGTTATTAGAGCGGGAGCTTTGCATGATTTCTTCTTGGTTAGAGATGATAAAAATATTATGACATCAACAAAAATGTTAATTGATCATCCAAAAATGGCAAAAGAAAATGCAATTAAATATTTTGGGGTAAATGAAAAAGAACAGAATATAATAGAATCACATATGTTTCCAATTTCAAATATTGCTCCTAAATCCAAAGAAGCTTGGATGGTGTCCTTATCGGATAAGATAGTTGCAGCTTTTGAAGGAGTAGCACGTGCTAAAGCACAAATAGGTGTTTGGTTGGTGTTCTTAGTTAATTTTATAAGATAATAAAAAATACATAAACTTAAGATGGTTATGTATTTTTATTTTTTTAAAAATAAAGTGGCGTCCCCGGCGCGATTCGAACGCGCGACCCCTCGCTTAGGAGGCGAGTGCTCTATCCAGCTGAGCTACGAGGACGTGCAAATACATTATAACATAAAAATTAAAGATGTGGTATAATATATCTATATTGGAGGGATTTTTATGATACTAGATGAAAACAAAGAAAAACTTGATAAGATATTTAAAAAGTATAATTTATTATTAGATGAAAAAGATGAGATATATAGTGTTATAGAATCTATTTTTTTGCATGATGAATTTCAAAAAAGGATGACTAGTGAGTTTCCACATCACGGTGAAATAACACTTGGCGAGCATATTTTAGAAGATACTATTGTTACGTATTTATTGTCAAAAAAACACAGAAATGAGCCTACTTTTGAAATGGAAATCGCTTTAAGAATAGCTATGATGCATGATTTATATGAACTACCTTGGCAAAATAATCCGGCAGCAGATACAAAACACTTTTTTAATAAGCATGGATTTAGACATCCAATTGAAGCCGTTATAAATGGAAATGCTTGGTATCCAGAGATTTTTGAAGCTAAAGATGATGCTGAAAAAATAATAGACGGAGTTGTTCATCATATGTATCCACTTCCTGTAACTTCATTTAAAGACAGTCTTGATAATCCTCTTGAATTAAAAAACTTTGAAAGAGTAAATTTATTAGATAGTACAAATAAAGAAATATTAACAAATTCTTCTAACAGAGGAAAAATAGGGCCTGTTTCCCTTGCAACTAGTAAATATAAAGAAGGAAGAATAATGAGTAATGCTGATAAAATAGTTTCAATGTCTAATTTTAAGGGTGCTAACATAAATGATTTAACGGCACTTCTAACTGGAAATAATAAGAATTTAGAAGATCAAGGAAGAAGTAAATAACTTTATGAAAAGAGCAGTTGTCTTATCAGGTGGCGGAGCTAAAGGAGCTTACGAAATAGGTGTTTGGAAAGCGCTTAGAAGACTTTCTATTAATTATGATATAGTATGTGGAACATCAGTTGGGGCATTAAATGGGGTATTAATGGTTCAAAAAGATTATTTTAAAGCACTTAAATTGTGGTATTACATGGATTATAGCAAGGTAATTGATATTGAGATAAAAAAGAAGTATGCAAGCAAAAAAGGGAAAGAAGAAATATTAGGAAAGTATGCAAAAGGTGCTTTAAAAGGGGGACTTGAACTTTCCGGACTAAGTCAGGTTATAGATAAGGTACTTAACAAAGATAAATTTTTTAAATCAAACATTAATTATGGCCTTGTTACTACTCATTTTCCTTCACTAAGGCCTAAATTAGTAAAAAAAGATGATCTTACAGAAGATGATGCAAAAAGTTATATGTTAGCTTCTGCTTCTTGTTTCCCAGCATTTAAACCTACTAAAATAGGCAAAAATTTATATATTGATGGTGGATATTATGATAATATGCCGATTAATTTTGCAATTAGTATGGGAGCAGATGAAGTAATTGCAGTAGATTTAAAAGCAGTTGGGATGGTAAGAGAAGTTAAGGATAAAAACGTTAAAATAACTTATATAACACCAAAAAATGATTTAGGCAGCTTCCTTGCTTTTGAAAAAGATTACTCAAGGAAAGCCATTAGTTTTGGTTATAATGATACTATGAAAGTATATAAAATGCTTGATGGTAACATATATACATTTAAAAAAGGAAGCCTTGATAGGAATTATAAAAGAATGCATGATAAATTTAATTATTACATTGATTTATACTTAAATAAAGTTGTTAAATTAAAGTTTAAGAAGATAACATTAAGTGATAATACTAAATACTTTAATGATGTATTAGAAAACACATTAAAATCATTTAACATAGACGAATCCAAAATATATAGAGCGTCTTTTGCAAATGTATTAATTAAAAAAGAATTTTTAAAGTGTGAAATTAAAAAGTTTAATACCATAAAAAAGGCCATTAAAAATAATAGTTTAAAAAAGGCATTTGTGTCTAAAGAACTAATCTGCTACATACATAATGAAATAGAAAAAGAAAATAAAAGATTAATAAACGATTTAGCGATAATGTTTCCAAATGCATTTTTATGTGCTTTATACATTAAAACAATAGAAAGGTAAGATATGAATAACATTAAAAAGCCACGTCTAAAAAAGAATTTGGATAAAGGAAATCTAAACGAAATAAAAGGTAGTGACATTATATGTGATCTATCTTTTAGTGATGAAAAATCTTTAAGTGATATAAAAGACATAGAGTTTAATGGCTGCTTATTTAAAAATATTGATTTTAGTGATTGCAGGCTTAAAAACATAGATTTTATTAATTGTTCATTTGAATCTTGCAATTTGCCTAATATGGATATATGTGAAAAGCTTATTTCTAGATGTGAGTTTATAAATTCATCGTTAGTAGGTTTTTCTGTTATAGAATCTAATTTGAAAGACGTTTCATTTTATAATTCTAACATTTCTTATATGAATATGTCTTCTAAATTAAAAAACGTTTCGTTTACGAACTCTAATATGACTGGGGCAAGATTATTTGAAAATGAATTTAATAATGTTATAATAGATAAGTGTAATCTTACTGATGCAGAAATATATAAAACTAAGTTAAATAATATGGACTTATCTAACTCGGTATTAAATGGTATAAACACTGATTTAGAAAGTATAAAAGGTGTTACAACCGATTTAACAGGTATCTGCGCTATTGCAAGATTATTTAATATAAATATTAAATTTTGAGGTGAAAAAATGAACGAAGAAAAAACAAAAGTATTTGAAAAAGAACTAAGTTACATAAATAATCCAAGATATAAAGAGGGAGCCCAAAAACTAATTAGTTTGCTTCCTGACTACTTTTTTGAAGTTCCGGCATCTTCAACCGGAAAGTATCATCCTAGTTTTGCATTAGGAAGTGGTGGTCTTGTTAGACATACAAAAGTAGCGGTTAGATTTGCTTACGAAATGTTTAACGACGAAAGTATAACAGGTGCTTATTCTAAAAACGAAAAAGATTTAATGATAATATCTTTAATTATGCATGATGGACTAAAATCAGGTCTTGAAAAATCTCAATATACAAAGTTTGAACACCCACTTTTAGTGTGCGACTATATAAAAGAAAACAAGGATAAACTAACCTTTACCGATAAGGAAATAGAGTTTATGTGTCACGTTATATCATCACATATGGGACCTTGGAATACCAATAATTATAGTAATATAGTACTTCCTAAACCAGAGTCTAAATTTCAAAGATTTGTTCATATGTGTGATTATTTAGCAAGTCGCAAAGTAATAGATGTTAAATTTGATAGCGAAAACAACATAGAGGAGTGATTTTATGAAGCTTAAAAAAATTTTAGTTTCTAATTTGGATGTACTTATTTATGAACTAAAGATGGAACTTGATAATATAAATAAGGATTACGTAATCGTTAAAGATGATGGATTCTGTGAACTTCATATAGATAATTTTATATTTTTCTTGTATGACATAGATAAACTAAAATTATTAAATAACGATATTTATGATATGGCGCAATTCGAAAAAATAGAACTAGCAAAAAAATTATATAGTGATTCAAATAAGATGATGATTAGTAATGCTCCTGATTTAAATTTTTCTTCTGATTATAAAGTGTTAAAATATAGCAAAAGAGGTATTAATCATACGTCTAAAAAGAAACAAATGAAGTATGAAAATAATAAATACAAACCGAAAAATGACAAGCAGATAAAAACAATGTTTAAGTAGAAAAGTATAAACGTTTTTATATTTCAAAATTAAAGGTTAAAAATAAGGAACTTCGTGAAAACGAAAGTTTTTTTTATTAAATGGATATTGACAATATGAACATATATTCATATAATGAAGGAGTAAAAATAGAAAGAAGGTTATTATGAAGTTATTAGACGATGATAAAGTAATAGATTTATCCGAGTTATTTAAAATGTTTGGTGACTCAACAAGAGTTAAGATAATGAATGTTTTAATAAACGGAGAAATGTGTGTTAGTGATATATCAGAAAAAATAAAGGTAAGTCAGTCTGCGGTATCTCACCAACTTAGGATACTTAAGGATTCAAAGCTTGTTAAGTATAGAAAAGAAGGAAATTTAACATACTATTTTTTAGCAGATGATCATGTAGAAAAAATATTTGTGATGGGATGTGAACATATAAATGAAATATAAATTTAAATTAAGTTCTTTAGATTGCGCTGGATGTGCTTTAGAAATTGAAAAAAAACTAAATGAAAACGATGAGATAGATTATGCAAGCGTCAATTTTTCTAAACTTATGATAACGGTTACAACAAAGACGCAAAATCCTAAAAAATTAGTTTCTGATATTGTAAAAAAGGTAGAGCCAGAAAGTAAGGTAATGGATTTAAATGAATCATATGAAAATAAAGGTAAGTTTAAATTTCACATAATAAGACTTTTAGTTGGAATTATTTTTATGATAATAGGTATGAGCCAAAAAGGCATACTTTCAAATGTCTTTATAGTACTTAGTTATGTAACTCTTTTATATAGAACGTTTACTAATGCTATAAAATTACTATTTAAATCTAAAACGGTAAACGAAAATATGCTTGTTACAATATCTTGTGTTGGGGCTTATTTAACTGGTAATACTCATGAAGGGTTAATGGTTATTATTTTGTACGAAATAGGTAAAATACTAGAAGAGGTAGCAGTTAATAATTCTAGACGCTCAATAAGCGATTTAATGGATATAAAGCCAGAGGTTGCTAACTTAAAAAAGGGTGATGAAATATTAACGGTAGATCCAAAAGATGTAAAAATAGGGGATATAATAATAGTTAAAAAAGGTGATGAAATACCTCTTGATGGTATTATTATAAAAGGAAGTTCTAAATTAAATACGGCAGCATTAACTGGTGAGTCTGATTTAAAAAATGTTAATAAAGGAGATAAAGTGTTATCTGGTTCTATTAATACACTTTCTGTTATCGAGATAAAAGTTGAAAGCTTATATGAAGATAGCACGGTATCTAAAATACTAGAATTAACGGAAAACGCAAGTGATAGAAAAGCTAAATGTGAAAACTTTGTATCTAAGGCAGCTAAGGTTTATACCCCAATTATCATGATACTTGCACTTTTAATAGCGCTTATTCTTCCATTATTTGGTTTAAGTTTTAAAGTGTCTATTTATAGAGCTTTAGTATTTTTAGTAGTATCTTGTCCTTGTGCAATTGCAATAAGCGTACCACTTGGATACTTCTCTGGAATAGGGAAAGCATCTAAAGAAGGAATCTTGGTTAAGGGAAGTGATTATTTAGAATTACTTTCATCAGTAAATAAAATCGTATTTGACAAAACAGGAACCATAACAACTGGTATATCAAATGATTATAAGTTAGAAATATTAGATGACAAATATAATGAAAAAGATATAATTAACTATTACGTAAAGGGTGAGGCTTTATCAAATCATCCACTTGCAAAATCAGTACTTAACGTGTTTAATAAAAAGGTAAGTACAAAAGATGTTTTAAATTATAAGGAAACGGCTGGTAAGGGAATCTCTTACGAAATAGATGGTAAAAAAATTAAGATAGGTTCATCTTCATTTGTTAATGCAAGTGATAAAGATAGTTATATTTATTTAAAAATTGATGGGAAAGTAGCAGCTAAACTAAAATTAATAGATGATATAAAGAAAGACTCTATATCTGCTATTTTAGAACTTAAAAAACAAAATATTAAAACGTTTATGTTTACTGGAGATAAAAAGAAATCAGCAGAGGCTGTGGCTAAAAAAACTGGCGTAGATGAAGTTTTTTATGAGATGCTTCCAGATGATAAATATAAAAAGCTTGATAAGATAATAAAAGAAAATGATAAGAAAACGGCGTTTGTGGGAGATGGAATAAATGATGCTCCATCGCTTGCACTTTCTGATGTTGGAATTTCAATGGGAATGAGAGGAAGTGCATCTGCGATTGAAGCTTCGGACGTAGTTATTATGAATGATAGTTTAAGCAAAATACCAGAAGCTATTAAAATATCAAAATTTACTAAAAAAATAATAAAACAAAACCTTATATTTGCTATAGGGATAAAGGTATTAGTATTAGTTTTAGGCGCTATTGGAGTAGCTAATATGTGGCAGGCTGTTTTCGCTGATACTGGCGTTACTTTACTTACTATTTTAAACACTACGAGAATTTTAAGAAAGAAATAAAAAATAAATACATTTTATTGTACTATTAAATATAATATGATAGAATGTATTTGAAATGCCTCCTTAGTTAAGTGGTATAACGCAGCCATGGTAAGGCTGAATTGTAAGTTCGATTCTTACAGGAGGCACCATAATTAATGGAAAATCCATTTTTTGGAATAACATAAAAACTACTTCAAATTAAATTGAAAGTAGTTTTATTTTGGTAGTCTAATAACACGTTTGTAAATTGGCATATTAATCAGAATAAGTAAAAGTGTTTGATTTTTTGGTTACTGTAGTATATAATATCATACAAAAAGGGAGGCATATTAAAATGAATTTTAATGAAAAACAATCAAAAGAAATTTATGAATTTATAATGAAATATAATTCAGATGAAGGATTTAAGAGTAATATTCAAAATTTATATAATAAAGAAATAAGCAAATTATCAATTTTACATATATATGCATTAGAAGAAATTTTAAGATATGGAACTAAAGGAATATTTAATAAGTTTGTTGACGTAAAAGGAACGTATACCGAAGATCAAGCCGTAGATTTATTTGATGGATTTATAAAATTGTTAAATAATGATCAAAATTTTAAACAATATAAAATGGAACAATTAAAAAAATCACCAGAGACATTATCAGCGATTGAAATGTTTGCCTTCCAATTAATTAGTAGTACTAAAAGTCAAAAAGAACAAATTCATGAAGAAGTGACTGATGAATTAGAATATGATCCGTTAACCCCAATTTTATATTCTAATGATAAACAGATAAGAAAAACATTGGAAAATTTACTTTTTGGAGAATTTGTTCATCATATGTTAGAATTACCTGCTATGAAACCTGTTAAGGCTAGACAAAAAGAATTTGGTATGATAGCTAATATTGATAAACCACTTATAATAGAAAAAATAAGAGAAGTTTTTTTATCACAAGACGCTATGTCACAATTTAAACAAACAATAGACAATAGATATGTTAAAGTCAAAATGGCTTTATTATTGGGTAAAGGAGAAGAGGCATTTGAACAATATTTGAAATACAATACTAATATTAGTTCTTATGAAATTCTTGGCATAAAGAAAAATAACATTACCGAAGATATGTATAATTATTTTACAGATATGTTTAATAGGTGGGACGAACGAGATAACGGTCCAAAAAAATAATGAAAACTTATAATATAATATAATATTTACTAATGAGGTGATTGCATGCGATTTATAGATAAGATTAAAAAGAAATTAACTGAAGAAGAGTTTTCTTTTGAACTATTAAATTATTGTAAAGATGAGTTTCAACATGGCGGTTTTGATGAAAATGATAAAGCCGAATTTAGAATGCTGTTTGGTGAAAATATAAAAAAATATTTATCATGTTTAACGCAACAACAAATTAATCAAATAACTCAAGTTTGTATTGATAGAGGTATTTTTGATACTAAAGATATATTATTTTTAGATGGAGCAGCATTTGCTGTAAAATTTCGTGAGCCATCCTTTGAAACTTATCAAGAAAGGACTGATTTTATTTGGATGTCCGAAGAATATAAGTATTGTGATTTTTTAGATTTTAATTTTTTCTTCACCAATAAACAACTCGCTAGAAAAGATAAATTATTTTTAGAAAGATTGAGAAATGAATTAAATGAAATTTTTACCAAATATTATAATATTACAACTTTTCCGGAAAAACTAGGATACAATTACGGAACGAATCAGGAAGTTGCTATTAAATGTGATGCTGAACAAATTATTAATGGATTAAACAATAATACTTCGTTTTCAATTTCAATCATATGTAATATAAAAGGTACTAATGAAATCCTTTTAACTAAATTAGCATATAATCCATATGGTGAAAAATTAATATTAATTGAGGAAATGAATAAAAATGCTACTAAACTATCAGAAATATTAAATGAAAAAAATAAAGCAGAAGATAGTGATTTATCCTATTTTGAGAAAGTTATGAATCCTTTTATAAAAGAATCAAACAGTGTCAAGTTAAAAAAAGATATTGATGCGCAAACAGAAAGAGTCTTTAAAGAATCAGATGAAGAAATCAAAAGAGAAAGTTATGCATCATTATCACAATCAGGAATAACTAAGCAAGAACCTAAAGATAAACATGTTTTAACATTAAAGAAGGCAAGAAAGTAAGTTGAAATGCTTTCTTTTTATTTTAATAACGTGCGTAACATAATTGCAGGTTTATTACTTATTATTATCTTTTACTTAAGAATTGTTAGACTCTTTTTTATCAACACTGCGAATTAGTAGAAAACTCGATTTTGTGATAAAATGTTTATTAGAACTATGAGTTATATTTAACTATGGAGGCAAGTATGAAATCACTATATAATTTAAGATATGAAACACTTAATTTAAAAAACTTGGATACTGCATTTAAAATTCAAAAAGACACATGGCCTGATGACCCAGATTATCATGATCTTTATGATAAAGCCGTAAATAAAAAGGATGATAATTGTTTTTTTCTGGTTTATGACGGCGACGTTTTAGTTGGAATAACTGGTGTGGATGTCTATAACAAGTATCCAGATACTATATGGCTTGATTGGTTTACTATTTTGCCTCAACACAGAAGAAAAGGATATGGCAAAAAAGTATTATTGGATACAATAAATTATTGCCGTAGTCTGAAGAAATTTGATTGCTTTAGAGTTGACACTACGTATTATGAAAATAGACCAGCACTAGTTTTATATGATAAAATTATGCAGTTAAAAGAAAATTATACAATTGAAGATACTGAAACTAATAAAAATAATTATATAATATACAGTTATAGTTTAAACGGCAGATTGCAGCCTTGGAACAATAGATACCTTGGCCTTAAAAATTATTACGATAAATGTAATTGAAATGAGTTTAAAAAAGTATTAAATTAATGGAAAAAATAACACAATTTAATTCATTATAAATTTGTTATGTTTTACGTATTTAGTCGGTATTATTGATATTAAATATAAAGGAGAGAAAATATGAATCTTAGGCCGTATAAGAAAGAAGATGCAGCTAAAATATTAAGTTGGATAAAAAACGAAAGAGAGTTTAGATTATGGAGTGCAGATAGATATAAAAATTATCCGTGTCAACCATCTGATATAAATGATAATTATTTAAATTGTATGAAAACATCTTCTTTTTATGCTTTAACTTTAGAGGATAATGAAAATGTTGTAGGGCATTTAATATTAAGAAATCCAGGTGAAGATAAAACCATTGTTAGGTTAGGTTTTATAATAATTGATGATAGCATCAGGAAAAAAGGATACGGAAAGAAGCTAATTAAAGAAGCAATTAAGTATACTAAGGAAAACATTGGCGCAAAAGAAATCAATCTAGGTGTTTTTACAAATAATTTAGGTGCTTACGAGTGCTATAAAGCAGCCGGATTTAAGGTTACTAACATTATAAAAGATGCATTTTTATTTCGTAATGAAAAATGGGATTGCGCTGAAATGGTTTTAGATGAACAATTATAATTATTAATAATACTTTTAGGAGGTAATAAAATGGAAGATATTGTTATTGGTGAACTTACGCTTGTTAATTTTAATTCTAATGATAAAACGCATCTTATGACACTAAAAAAACTTGCTAAGGATTCTGATATAACATCAAGGTTTAATGGCTTTTTGCAGCATTTGAATAATAAAAATAGTAATTTTTTTAATAAGGGATTTTTTGTTCGGGATGAAGAAAATTTAATTGGTTATATAGATTTAAGTAATTTTAATGAAGAAGAAAAAGCTGTATATATAAGGCAAGCAGTTTTTAAGGAATATAGAGGAAATAAAGAAAAAAGATATGGAACACTTCTTTTAAATGAAATAACAGATTACATATTTAGTAATTATCCTATGACGCATTATATAAAAGCTAGAATTCATCATGACAATCTAAGTAGTATGAAGATGGCTTGGAATTGTGGTTTTAGTAATGATGAAGAAATATTTAGTAAAGAAAATCCTTACATCAAAAATAAGTTAAAATAAATTTAAATGGTCTTTTGACTATTTTTTCTTTTAAATATTTACAAAAACATTTGTTCGTGATAAAATTAAATAGAAGTAAAAAGTAAGAAAGGAATAAATAATATGTATTCTTATATAAAAGGTATTATAACAATTATTGATACAAGTTATGTTGTGTTAGAAAATAACGGAATTGGATATATGATATATGTTGCAAATCCATATTCATATAAAGAAAATGAAGAGGTTATTATATATTTATATCAGCAGATAAGAGAAGATGAAAATACTTTGTATGGTTTTAAAACTAAGGATGATAAAGACTTATTCTTAAAACTCATAAGTGTTAAAGGTCTTGGTTGTAAAATGGCTCTTCCAATGCTTTCAGGTGATAATAAAGATGCTATTTTAGATGCGATAGATACTGGAAACGTAAGTTACTTAAAGAAGTTTCCTAAGATTGGTGATAAGGTTGCAAGGCAAATAATTCTTGACTTAAAAGGTAAACTTGCTAGTGATGATAAAAAAGATATTTTAAATAATTTTGAAGAACTTACTGAAACGCTTAAGTCACTTGGATATAAGCCTAATGATATTAAGAAAGTATTGCCTAAATTAGATGCATCTATTTCTTTGGAAAAACAAGTTAAAGAGGCACTTAAATTATTATTAAAATAAGAAAGGACTAAATTATGGATAATAGATTAGTTACAGGAGATAAATTAAAGGAAGATGGGTTTGAGTCTAGTATTAGACCACAAACTATTGATGAATATATTGGACAAAAAGATATAAAAGAGAATATAAAAATATTTATGTCTGCTGCTAAAATGAGGGGTGAAGCATTAGATCACGTATTATTATATGGTCCTCCAGGGCTTGGTAAAACAACGTTATCTTACGTAATAGCAAATGAGATGGGGGCATCCATTAAAACAGCATCAGGACCTGCTATTGAAAAATCAGGTGATTTAGCAGCTATTTTATCTTCGCTAGAAGAAGGGGACGTACTGTTTATTGATGAAATACATAGAATTCCAAGATTTGTTGAAGAGATTTTATACTCAGCAATGGAAGATTTTACGCTTGACATTATAGTAGGAGGAGAAGGCTCTAATCGTAATATAAGAATTGATTTACCACATTTTACTTTAATTGGAGCAACTACTCGTGCAGGAGATTTATCAGCACCTTTAAGAGATAGATTTGGAATAGTTTCAAAACTTAATTATTATACGGAAGATGAAATAACAGAAATTATTAAAAGAAGTGCTAGGGTTCTTGATTTAACAATTGAAGAAGATGCGGCCCGTGAACTTGCTAATAGATGTAGAAGAACTCCTAGAATTGCAAATAGACTACTTAAACGCGTTAGTGATTTTGCTTTAGTTAAGGGAGATGGTACAATAACAATTGATATTACTAAGTATGCTCTTGATTCTTTAAAGGTTGATAAGTTAGGTTTAGATGAAGTAGACTATGAACTATTAAAAACAATAATTTATAAATTTAATGGTGGTCCTGTTGGGGTTGAAGCGGTTGCAGCATCAATTGGTGAAGAAGTATCAACGATAGAGGATGTTTGTGAACCTTATCTTCTGCAGATAGGTTATTTAAAAAGAACTCCAAGAGGTAGGATAGTAACGGACTTAGCATATAAGCATTTAAATATATCAAAAGAAGGTAAGTAATTGATATTTTAATAAAAAAAGATTATAATAAATACTTGTTTAGTATTTATTATTTTTTTATTTGGGAGGAAAATTTATGAAAACAGAAGATTTTGACTATGATTTACCAAAAGAGTTAATTGCACAAACTCCTTTAAAAAACAGAAATGCATCACGTATGATGGTGCTTGATAAAGAAACTGGAGAGTATGCTGACAAACATTTTACTGACTTAATAGACTATCTAAATCCTGGTGATACTTTGGTTCTTAATGATACAAAAGTAATACCAGCTAGACTTATAGGACATAAACCTGATACAGGAGCAGTAATAGAAGTATTAATGTTAAAGGATTTAGGGGATGATGAGTGGGAGTGTTTAACAAAGCCTGCTAAGAGAATAAAAGAAGGAACCATTGTTAAGTTTTCAGATGAGTTATCTTGTAAGTGTACGTTTGTAGGTGATGATGGTATAAGACATTATAAATTCATTTATGATGGAATTTTTTTAGAAATATTAGATAGATTAGGAGAAATGCCACTTCCACCATACATTACTGAGAAATTAGATGATAAAAATAGATATCAAACAGTTTATGCTAAAAATCCTGGATCAGCAGCAGCACCAACAGCAGGACTTCATTTTACTAAGGAATACTTAGAAAAGGTAAAACAAAAAGGCGTAAATATAGCTTACGTAACGCTACACGTTGGGCTTGGAACTTTTAGACCAGTAGTTGTTGAAGATGTTACAAAGCATGATATGCATTCTGAGTATTACATATTAAGTAGTGAAGTTGCAGATTTACTTAATAAAACAAGAGATGCTGGTAAAAGAATAGTTGCGGTAGGTACAACATCAACTAGGGTACTTGAGACGGTAGCAGATAGTAATGGTCACTTTAAAATGCAAAGTGGAAATACCAAGATATTTATTTATCCTGGATATAAATTTCATGGCATAGATGCTCTTTTAACTAATTTTCATTTGCCAAAGTCAACACTTATTATGTTAATTAGTGCTCTTGCTGGAAAGGAAAATGTGCTTAACGCATACAAACACGCAGTAAAGGAAAAATACAGATTCTTCTCGTTTGGAGACTGTATGTTCATAAAATAAAAATAATTATATAAAATTAAATGGAGGATAATTATGATAAACAAAAGAACGTTATATAACATAAGAAGAGAATCAGGACTTGATTATTATGACAAGGATCAAATAGAATCAGCTTTAAGAATGGCTAATTTTGCAATGCATGAGCTTGAAGAAAATTCGTGTGAAAACAAAAATGAAGTATTACTTTCATTATATAAAAACACATCACTTTTAAAGGAATTATTATCTGATGGTTTTATGAAAGCTAAATATATGAATGATGTTATTGCGCTTAAGATAAGAATGAAAGAGTTAGAAACTAAAGAAAAAATAGAAAACTTTAAAATAGATGATTTAATAAGTTTTTTAGATACTTTAACAGAAACTTTAAACATAGAAGAAAATATTCAAAAGAATAAGAAAGAAAACACATTAAGCTATAAAGACATAACTAGTAAAGATAGTCAAAATTACTATATGGGTATAGCATCAAGAGTTTGTAGTGCGGCAATCTATGCTACTTGTAAGACGTTTAAAGAAGTAACAAAAGGCGCATCAAAAACTTTAAAAAGAAATTATAAGAAAAATATTTAGTTCTTTTGCTAAATATTTTTTATTATGTTATAATTTCAAATGGTGATTTTATGGGAAAAATTAAATATGAATTAATAAAAAATAATAAGGATGATGAAAACGTAAGATTGGGCATATTACATACTAACCATGGTGATTATGAAACACCACTATTCATGCCAGTTGGAACGCTTGCAAACGTAAAAACGTTGATGCCGGAAGAGTTAAAGGCTTGTGGTTCTGCGGTTGTTCTTTCTAATACATATCATTTATGGCTAAGACCTGGTGAGGATATCGTAAAAAAAGCAGGAGGCCTTAATAAGTTTATGAATTACGATGGACCAACTCTTACTGATTCAGGTGGATTTCAGGTGTTTTCACTTGCAAAACCTAAAGATATATCCGAAGAGGGAGTTAAGTTCAAAAGTCACATAGATGGTAAAAACTTATTTTTAACTCCGGAAAAATCAATTCAAATTCAAAATAAATTAGACTCTGATATAGCAATGAGTTTTGATGAATGCATACCTTATCCAGCAACTAGAAATTATGTTGAAAAATCAGTAGAAAGAACTCTTCGTTGGGCTAAAAGAGGTAAAGATGTCTTTAATAATCCTAATCAATCTTTATTTGGTATCGTTCAAGGTGGTGAGTTTGAAGATCAAAGAAAAAAAAGTGCTATCAAAACGGCTGAGATGGACTTTGATGGATATTCTATAGGAGGAACATCTGTTGGAGAGCCTAAAGATGTTATGTATAAAATGATTTCTGATGCAACACTTTATTTACCGAAAGATAAACCTAGGTACTTAATGGGTGTTGGTGAACCAATAGATTTACTTGAGGGAGTATCCCGTGGTATAGATATGTTTGACTGCGTACTTCCAACTCGTCTTGCAAGACATGGAAATTGCTTTACAAGAAATGGCCGTATTAATATTAAAAATGCTAAATATAAAGAGGATTTTACTCCAATTGAAGATACTTGTGACTGTTATACATGTAAGAACTTTACAAAAGCTTACGTTAGACATTTAATAACGTCTGGTGAAGTAAATGGCGGAAGACTTTTATCAATTCATAATATTAGATTTTTAATTAAGGAAATGGAAGAGATAAGAGAAGCTATTAGAAATGACTGTTTTGATGAGTATAAAGAAGAATTTATAAGTAAGTATAAAAAACAAAAATAGACGTTTATTTAAGCGTCTATTTCTTCTTTCATATTTTTACCAATAACTCCTCCTAATATGCTAAATATAAGTAATACCAAGTAATAAATTACGTTTTTTATAGAAAAACTCTCATTAAATATAACGTTTGATAAAAATACCATAAAGATAAATAAAATAGCAAAGTATATAAGTCCGGTTACAAGGCCTTTGTATTTTAATTCTTTACCTAATTTTAAGGAACCTACAAAAAATGATAATATACTAACTGAGTATAAAAATATAGAGTTTAACTTGTCTGTTGTTACGTTAAAATAATATAATATACTAGTTAAAAGAGCTCCTATTAATATAATTCCTATACCATAAATAAAAGGAAATATCTTATTTTTCATATTCCACCTCTAATTAATTATATTATTTGTATATAAAAATATGATTTAAAACATAATACTAATGGTGATAAAATGAACTTGATGATTGTTATATTTAAAACTCTTTTTATATACATTTTAGTAGCAATAATATTTAGAGTTATGGGAAAAAGGGAAGTAGGACAATTAGGTACTTTTGATCTTGTTGTGTTTATTCTAATAGCGGAATTAGTAGCACTTGCATTAGAACATAAAGATGGATTTTTAATCAACTTAGTTCCCGTTATTATTCTTGTCTTGCTTCAGATAGTAATTGCAAAAATATCTTTAAAAAGCGCAAAATTTAGAAATTTTGTTGATGGAAAGCCCGTTATCATAATAAAAAAAGGAATCGTTAATTTTAAAAACATGGTAGAACAAAGATATACGTTGGATGATCTTTTGCTTCAATTAAGAGAAAAAGACGTACGAAGTTTAGATGAGGTAGATTATGCGATATTAGAAACGAACGGAAAACTATCCGTATTTAAGAAAGATGATAAAGATAAAAAAACATACCCACTTCCAATAATATTAGACGGAAAAGTAGAGTTTGAAAATTTATATGTAATTGGTAAAACAAAAACATGGCTTCTTAACACCTTAATAGAAAAAAACATAAGTGCCACTGACGTTTTTTATGCTTTTACTAAAAATAATGAATTATACATAATTAGAAAAAATGAAGAGCAATAGAAATTATTGCTTTTTTTATATTAAAAATTATCTTCATTGTTAATTTAAGACTATTATGTTATAATTATTGATGTTGAAAGAAGGGGCAATAATGGATAATAAAGATAAAACGGTAGAAAATGCATTAGATGATATATTTGGAACAGATTTTATTGAAATTGATGATACAAATAAAAATGATACGTCAAAAGAAAAACCATTATTTAGTGAAGATAGTTTTAATGTTAGCACTCCATCAGGTAATATAAATCAAATACCAGAAACTAACGCAGAAAGTGTAGAAGATCCATTTCAAAGAAATGATTTTAAAGTTAGTACTGATAATAGTAATTTAAATGAGGCAAGAGAAAATAATTATAATGAAGAATTAGTAAAACCGCTTTTTCACGCAGACAACTTTAATATTATGGGTAGTACAAGTAATAATGGTGATATCAAGAATGATAGCACTAGCGAGATTAATTATAATGAGAATGGTATAAATATACCCACGTTAGACTCTGTCACTGATAAATCTTATGAGTCTTTAGATAGTAATGAAGAAAGACTTAATATTAGTAATAACGAGGCTATAAACCATAATAATTATGATTTTAATAATCAAATAAACACTAACTTAAATGCTAGTTATCCAGAAAATAATTTAACAATAGAAAATAATGAAGCATCATCTAGCAATGATGTTTTAACAAGTACAAATACTATAAAAGATGATAAATCATTTAATAAAAAAATAATTATATATATAGCGCTTGGCATGGTACTTGGCCTTATAGTGGTATTTATATTAGTTAACTTTGTATTTGGAATAGAAAAAAAAGAATTATGTACATCAACGGCTGAAGATACAGGTTATAAATATACTGATGAATACAAAATAACTTATAAGAAAAACAAGATAAATTACGTAGAAAGTACTTATACATATACTGCTTTAAATAGCGAATATCAAGAACAAATTAAGTACGTAAGTGATGATAAGTTAAGAGCAGTGATGATAAGTTAAGAGCGATTATAAATTCTAATGGTATGCCAGGCTTTACTTATACCTATGAAACTAGCGATAATTATGTAAAAGTAAATGGTTATCTAGACTTTACTTTATTTAATTATGATGAAATAGAAAAGATAAATCAAGAAGCTATGCCGCTTAGTTACTTTAAGATAAGCCGTGATATGACTTATAAAACATTAAAAGCTAATTTAGAAAAAGAAGGATATAAGTGTACGACAACTAAATAAAATATAAAAAAGATAAAAAGTATGATATAATATCAAGAGCAAGGGAGGAAGTTAACTTGAGAGAATTAACAGAACAAGAAATAGTTAGAAGAGAAAAATTAGAAGAAATTAAAAAGGTATGCAATCCTTATCCAGACAAATATGAAAAAACTCATTCACTTAAAGATGCTAGAAATTTAGAAGACGGAGAAAAAAACGTTAGATTAGCCGGTAGAATAGTATTTATGAGAAAGATGGGTAAATTAAGTTTTATCCGTATAAGAGATTTGGAAGGTTCAATACAGTTAGAACTTAGAATAGATATTGTTGGTGAAGATAATTATGCTTTCTTTAAAAAGCAAATAGACACCGGAGACTTTATTGGTGCAGAAGGTGAGATATTCACAACTCAAACTGGAGAAAAAACTTTAAGAGTAAATAGCTTTGAGTTTTTAGGTAAAGCGTTAAGACCACTTCCAGATAAGTTCCATGGACTTAATGATACTGAACTTAAATATCGTCAAAGATATGTTGATTTAATATCTAATGAAGAATCAAGACAGGTATTTTTAGGAAGAAGTAAGCTATATGCTTTTATTCATAAATTCTTAGGAGAAAATGGATTTTTAGAAGTTGAAACACCAATACTTCAAACTGCTGTTTGCGGAGCGGCTGCAAAACCATTTTATACTCACCATAACGCACTAGATATTGATTGTAACTTAAGAATTGCACCAGAAACATACCTAAAACAGTGTGTTGCAGCAGGATACGATAGAGTTTACGAAATTGCTAAATGTTTTAGAAACGAAGGAATGGACACTCAGCACTTACAAGAGTTTACTCAGGTAGAATGGTATGCATCATACTGGAATTTTGAAGATAACGTAAAGTTTTATCAAAAGTTTATTAAATCACTATTAATGGAATTAGTTGGTACTACAAAGATAGAATACCAAGGTGTAACACTTGACTTTGGTAAAGATTCTTGGGATAAGATAAACTATGTTGAAGAAATGAGAAAGATATTTGGTTTTGACTTCCTAGAAGTAGAAGATCCTAAAGAATTAAAAGATAAAATCGTAGAAAAAGGTTTATTTACATATGAAGAATTAGAAGAATATAAATCAGTAAGTCAAATAGTAGACTTTGTATATAAAAAGAAAATTCGTGAAGGAATTGTTCAACCTACCATCATGTATAATTATCCATCTATGCTTATTCCTCTTGCTAGAAGAAATGATAAAGATGATAGGATAATTGATGTATTCCAAGTAGTAGCATGCGGCAGTGAGCTTTGTAAAGCATACTCTGAGTTAGTTAATCCAATTACTCAAAGAAAAACTTTTGAAGACCAATTAAAAGCTAAAGCACAAGGTGACGATGAGACAATGGATTTAGATGAAAACTTTATGCTTGCAATGGAACAAGGTATGCCACCTATTTCAGGTTTAGGTTTTGGAATAGATAGATTAATGATGATTATTTATAATCAACCATCTATTAGGGACGTTGTATTATTCCCACTTATGAAACCAGAAATTGCAAATCCAAATGAGAAAAAAGAAGATTAGTTCTTCTTTTTCTTTATTTAAAAATATATTTATGGTACAATATGTAATGTTATGAAATAGTAAAGGAGTATTAATTATGTTTATAGGATTTTATGGCGCATCAGTCTTACTTACTTATATAGGACTTGCATTTTCAGTAACGGGAATGGTACTTGCATTTTTAGGACATATTCCAGCTGCTGTTATGTGTCTAATTTTGGCAGGAGTTTGTGATATGTTTGACGGAACTGTTGCAAGAGCTTGCAAAAGAAGTGAAACGGAAAAGAAATTTGGGATTCAAATAGATTCACTTGTTGATACCGTATCTTTTGGAGTTTTTCCAATAGTTCTTGGTATTTGTATGGGATTTACTAGTAAGTTAAATACGGTAATATACATTATATATGGTCTAGCAGCTGTTATAAGACTTGCTTACTTTAACGTTTTAGCAGAAGAAAAAACAGTATTTAACAAAAAGAAAAAAGAGAAGGTATCATATTATTTTGGACTTCCAGTTACAAGTATTGCAATTATTTTACCATTTACGTATAATTTAAATATCTTTATGCATCCAAGTGTATTTTTAAAGGCATATCCACTTGTTATGCTTATGACAGCAATACTATTTGTACTTAATATTAAAATCAAAAAGCCTACTGGCATTTGGTATGTTATCTGTTCTATTTTAGCGGTAATAGAAATAGCTATCATATCAGCAGCAATGAGATAATGAGAAAAGTTTATAAAGGTAATCCAAATATTGGGTTATCCTTTTTATATAATACTTATTTAGGAAGAATTATTTTAAAACCGCTAGTAAAAAGTAAATTTGTATCGCATCTATCTGGAAAGTTTATGGATTCATCTTTATCAAAGATTATGATAAGTTCATTTGTTAAGAAAAATAACATTGATTTAAGTATTTATGAAAAAGATAAATTTGATAGTTTTAATGACTTTTTTACAAGAAAAATAAAAAAGAATAAAAGACCAATACCTAAATCTAATAATTATTTACTATCTCCTTGTGATTCAAAACTAACTTACTTAAAAATTGATAAAAATACTACTTTTAATATAAAAAATAGTACGTATACTATAAATAGTATATTAAAGAATGAATCTTTAGCTAAAAAATATAAAGATGGCATAGCACTTATTTTTAGATTATCACCTGATGATTATCATAGATATATGTTTATATGTGATGGTGTAATTACTTCTAATTATAAGATTAAAGGAATGTTTCATTCAGTTAATCCGGTAGCGTATAAAAATTACGAAGTATTTAAGGAAAATACAAGAGAATGTACTTCTATTAAAACAAATGATATGGGGCTTGTTACATATGTAGAAGTAGGAGCTCTTTTAGTTGGCAAAATTAAAAATATAATAACAACTGGAAAGATAAAAAAAGGAGAAGAAAAAGGCTATTTTGAATATGGAGGCTCAACTATTGTACTACTATTTGAAAAAGATAAAATTGCTTTAGATGAAGAAATAATAAACAATTCATTAAATGGTTTTGAAACATATGTAAAATATGGAGAAAAAATTGGCGAAAAAAAGAAATAGTGTTTTTTAATTAAAAATATTATGTTATTATATTAATATAAGGAGGGATTTAGATGGAAGAAAAAAATAAAGACGACGTAAAAAAAGAAGAAAACTTTGATGAGACTAAAACAGAAGTTTTTGATTCCGAAGAGGAAGTTTTGGATAATGATGAAGAATTAATCGAAGATCCCGAAAATGTAACCCGTGAAATTAATTTAGATGATTTATATG
>FR881485.1:0-2276 GCA_000434835.1 Clostridium sp. CAG:594 | reverse complement strand
GATTTATATGATGGAGCGGTAAATAATACGGTTGTAATTGATCCCATTACAAATAATGAAATATTGCTTGCTGATAAAAAGCATAACTATACGATAGTTGGTATTATAGTTGCGGTTATAATATTACTTGTATTGTATTATGTTAACAACAAGTCAGATTTAGGAAGAACAACAAAGGATGTTGAGCCTAAAGTAACTACCAAGACAATAGAAGAAACAGAAGATAACACTAAGGGAACGTTAACTTGTAATTACGAGGCTAAAAGTGATGCAGAATCACAAACTGTAACGTATACGGCAAATTATGAAAAAAACATGGTAAGTAAATCAGAATTTAACTTTGTTGCTCAATTACTAACTGATAATGAATCGGCCGTTGTAAGTGATTTAAAAACTCAGTATGAAAACTTTTTTATAAATAATGCTGCAGCAGTGGGAAATAGAGTAACTTTTGATAAAAACAGTAAAGGTTTTACTTTTAACGTTGAAACCAATTATAAGAAACAAGGCTTTGATGGATTAACACTTAACGATAATCAAACGATATTGTTTGTTAAACCCCAAACTACTGATACCATAGATAGTTTAAAAGATGCATACACTAATAAAGGATTTAAATGTTCTATAACTAATAATAATGAGGAGTAATGATATGAAAAAAGAAGTTAAAGTAAGTGATGAGGAATTAAAAAGAAGAAAGAAAAGCATGAGAGCACTTAAAACCTGTATGATAGTGCTTGATGTAATTGCAATTATTTTGCTTTTCATTCAAATTTTTATTACAAAAGAGATTACTTGGATTTCGTATGTGGCTTTAATCATATGTAATATCCTAACGTTTTCTGTTAAAGTTGAAAATAGCCCAGATATTAAACTAAATAAAAAAACTAGTAAGAAGAAATAAAAGCTTCTAGCTAGTTTTTTTCTTAAGTTCTTTTAAAACTATTATTAATACTAAAGAAGTTGTTGTAACAATACCTGCTATCATAGCAAATATTAAGGCGTTCATTCCAAAACCTATTTTTCCAAGAACGTATAAAGCGCTGTATTTAATTATTACAGAAATCGTGCTTGTTAAAAATAATTTGTTCGTTTTATCCATTGCTTGAAGTGCAACCGATAGTGTTGGCTGCATGTAAAGTATTAAAAAGAATGGACCAATTAAATATATGTAATTAATGCCAAAATTAACGTTATATACTAACTTTAGTATTTCGTTCGGAAATATTAATATAATAGTTAAACAGACAGCTCCAACTAGCATAGATAAAAACATTAGTTTAAGAAGTTTTCTATTAAACTCATCATATTTTTTATTTGCATATGCTTTCGTTATGTTTGGCAAAAGAGCGGATGCAATAGATATAGAAAAGAAACTTGGAATAGATAAAAGTGGAACTATATACGAATTAATAATACCATATTCCATCGTTATGTAATTTGGTGAATATCCACTAGAAAGAAGGGTGTTAGTAAGTATAATTGGTTCTAAAAAGAAGCCTATGGAAGCGATTAATCTAACCGATGTTGTTGGAATAGAAATAGAAAGTATTTCTTTAATAATTTTTTTATTTACTTTACCTTTTTTATTACTTATGTATTTTTTACTTATTGCTTTTTGCATGAATAGTATGTTTGAACCTTCTGTAATTACATTAAATAATATTAAGAATATTACTGATGTTATGTCACCTTTATTTATTGCAATTGGAAGTAAAAATAGTATTAAAATTATCTTAATTATTTCTTCTGTAACGTTAGTAATAGATGCTGGAAGCATATCTTCTTTTCCATGTAAAAAACCTCTTTGTACGCTTGATATCATAACAAATGGTATAATTGCACTAATGCTTAAAATAGCGGGCGCTAAAAGCTTGTTATGAAGTGATAATGCAATTAGATTTGATGTTAAAATAAGAATAATAATTAGTATTATACTTATAATAGAGCCAACAAAGTAAGCGCTTTTTAAAAGACTTTTATTATCGTATTTTTCTTCGGCACTAATCTTACTAATAGAAATTGGAAATGAAAACTGACAAATTGAAATAATAAGCATAAATGTAGGAGTTATCATTGTATATAAACCAACTACGTTTACACCTGCAATTCTTGTATATATTATTTTTCCTAACATTCCAAGCACTTTAGCTAAAGCTCCTGATACTAATAAAATTATTATGTTTTTAATAAGTAAATTATTTTTAAATTTAATCATAGTAAAGTATATTTTTTTGCACATGTAATTATACCTTGACACCCGGGGGGGGGGTATA
>FR881484.1 GCA_000434835.1 Clostridium sp. CAG:594 | reverse complement strand
ATTTTATTATATAAAACTAAAAAAGGAGAGAGTTTATGAATGAACTAAAAGAATGCACAGAAAAAATGTTTGAGGATATAAAACATTTTGATGAAGAAGGTAATGAATATTGGTTAGCAAGAGAATTGCAAACTGCATTAGATTATAAGGAATGGAGAAAATTTGAAAATGTTATTTATAAAGCAAAGATTGCTTGTAATAATAGTAATATTGACATAAATGAACAATTTGTCGGCATCGACAAATTGTCAATAAATGTAAATGGTGGTAAAAGAATCATAAATGATTATAAGCTATCAAGATACGCTTGCTATCTTATTGCTCAAAATGGGGATTCAAGAAAAAAGACAATAGCACTTGCTCAAACTTACTTTGCAATTCAAACAAGAAAACAGGAATTATCTGAAAAAGAGTATTCAATGTTAACTGAAGATGAAAAAAGATTCTATCAAAGAAACTTAACTAAAAAAGGAAATTATTCTTTAAACATGGTTGCAAGGAATGTAGGTGTTAGAAACTTTGATAAATTCCATAATGCCGGATATAAAGGATTATATGGTGGTGAGACTGCAAATGATATTGCAAAAAGAAAAAAATTAAGATATAGAGAAGATATTTTAGATAATATGAATGAGGATGAGTTAGTTGCAAATCTTTTTCGTATTAATCAAACTAAACAAAAGCTTTTAAAAGATAAAGTACAAGGAGAAAGTAATGCTAGTGACATACATTATGAAGTTGGTAAGGAAATTAGATATACGATTAAGAAATTAGGTGGAACTATGCCAGAAGACATGCCAACTCCTAAAAAGAGTTTGAAAGAGTTAGAAAAAGAAAACAAAAAATTGAAAATCACTAATTAATTTGTTTTAATACACTTATTATATAAATAAAAATTTAAGCATTGTGGACCTTCTTTTTAGTACTCTAGATATTTTTTCTAAAATATGCTATAATTATTTAGCTTAATTTAAAGAAAGGAGGGAAATATAATGAGTAAGATTAAGATATTTGCATTAGGTGGCCTTAATGAAGAAGGAAAGAATATGTATGTTGTTAAGGTTGATAATGATATATTTGTTTTTGATGCAGGTTTAAAGTATGCTAGTGATAAGCTTTTAGGGGTTGATTATGTTATACCTAACTTTGATTATATAAAGGAAAACATTAAAAACATAAAAGGTTTATTTATAACTCATGGTCATGAAAAAAACATGGGAGCAGTATGTGATATTATAAAAGAAATACCTAAGATAAAGGTATTTGCAACAAGATTTACTGCTGATATATTAAAGAAAGAACTAGAAAGTGAAAATATTAAATTTAAGAATCTTGTAGTAATTGATCCACATAAGAAAATTAACTTTGGTAAGAATAGTATTTTTCCTGTAAGACTTACGCACTCTATACCAGATAACGTTGGGTATGCCTTAAACACTCATGATGGAACTATTTTCTATACTGGTAATTATGTTTTTGATGCGACTATGTTAGGTCCTTATAAAGCAGATATAGGTAAACTTGCATATATTGGAAAACAAGGTGTTTTATGTTTGCTAGGTGAATCTATGTATGCTGATAAGATAGGTTATACATCTCCTAAAAACCGTATTTCAAAGCTTATTCGTGATACTTTAAGTAAGACTGATAATAGAATTATAGTTACAGTTTTTACAGCTCATGTATCTAGAATAGAAGAATTATTTAAAGAGATTTCTAAAACTACTAGAAGAGTAGTTGTTATGGGACATAAGCTTCAAGGAATTATTAATGATATATTAGATAGTAAATATATAGATTTTGATAAATCTAGAATAGGTGATTTAAGTAACATAAATGATAAGGATGCTGTTATTTTAATTTCTAATGAAAGAGAAAAGCCATTTATGAATTTAAATAGAATAATTAATGGTTATGATAAGTTTGTTAAAATAAAACAAACAGATACGGTTTTCTTTATGGAACCTATAAATGATTATAATGAAAAACTTGCAATTAAGGTAATTGATGATATTTCAAAAGCAGGAGCATCAGTTGTTACTATGTCTAAGAAAGATAACTTACTTCATCATGCTTCAAGTGAAGATATAATGCTTATGCTAGACTTAATGAATCCGAAGTATTATATGCCTGTTATTGGTGAGTATCGTCATATGGTAGCGAATGCTAATGCTGCAAGTCACATAGGAATGAAAAAGGAAAACATTTTATTAAAACAAAATGGTGATGTTATAACATTTATTAATGGTAATTTAAAAGAAACTCGTGAAAAAGTTAAAACTGATGATATTTTAATAGATGGTAATTCATCTCAAGATATTGGTGGTTTGGTATTAAAAGATAGAGAACTTTTATCTGATAATGGTATTGTAATTATATGTGCAACACTAGATAAACAAACTAAAGAGATATTAGCATATCCACAAGTTTTAACAAAAGGATTTATTTACGTTAGAGAAAGTACTGATTTAATTAATGAAATGAAACGTATTTCTCTTGAGGTAATAAATGAAAATACTGATAATAATTATGTTGATTATAATAAAATCAAATTAGGAATTAGGGAACGTTTAAGTAATTATTTATATGATGAAACTGAATGTAAACCTATGATTATTACTGTTATTCAAGAAGTGTAGATATGCACTTCTTTTAATTTGCGTTTTTTATTTATTTTTGGTATTATTAATGTAGTTATGATAAGGGAGGTTTTATCATGAAAGATTACGAAAGAAGAGAACCAGAATTATATAATTTTTATGAAGAACTTGGTATACCATATTTAGCATCTGATGAGAGAGTTATAATAGAGTTACAAAAAAAAGAACAGGAAGCCATTAATCTTAAAGATAAAAATGAACAAGCTTTTATAAAACTTGCTCGTGAATATATTGGGACAACACATAAAAGAAGAGAGCAATACGATAATTATTTAAAAAGACATGGAGTTAAGTTTCCATTAACAAAAAGAGAAAAGAAAATAAAATTAATTAAAAAAGCTATTATAGGAGGTACTATTGTTGCGGTTGGCCTTACTGGTGTTATTCTAACTACAAATTATATACAAAACAAAAAGCAAGAAAATTTAGCAAGTAATGTTTGTGTTGAATATACTGTTGAAGAAGGAATTGGAAATAAAAAATTGGATGATATGTTTTATGAATATGGATATGCTTCTTATGCAGTATCAGGAGCAGATAGAAATTTAAGCTCTAATGGTGGAAGTCCTTTTGAAGGAGATGTTATAGTAGGTAGGACATCTGAAGAAAAGGCAAATGAGTTAGTAGAAGATCATAATGCTGAAATAATATCACCTGAAGAAGCTATTTCCTTACTTGAAGAAAATAACTCTTTAGTTGGTGAATTTAAAAAAACAGCAGATGGGGATAATAGTTTTAATTGGGATGCTGTTGAAAAAGCAAAAACAAAACTTTAAATAGAAATTAGAAAAATGTGATAAAAGTGCACATTTTTTTTATTGTGTAATGACATTTTTTGTAACATTTGCTTATTTTGTGTTATAATTAACAAGTTAGTGAAAAAGAGGTGTAATTTATGGAAATAAGAAACGTTGCAATAATTGCCCATGTTGACCATGGTAAAACAACACTTGTTAATCAATTATTGGAGCAATCAGATACTTTAAGAGAAAATCAACAAATAATGGATAGAGCAATGGACTCTAATGATATAGAAAGAGAACGTGGTATAACAATACTTGCTAAAACAACTGCTATTAATTATAAAAACTATAGAATCAATATATTAGATACTCCAGGACATGCTGACTTTGGTGGTGAAGTAGAAAGAATAATGCACATGGTAGATGGTGTATTACTTGTTGTAGATGCTTATGAAGGAACTATGCCACAAACAAGATTCGTACTTAAAAAAGCTTTAGAAGCAGGAGTTAAACCAATAGTTGCAATTAATAAAGTAGATAAACCATCTACTAGAATAGATGAAGTATTAGATGAGGTATTAGAATTATTTATAGAATTAGGAGCAGATGATGAACAATTAGAGTTCCCAGTTGTATATGTATCGGCATTAAATGGTACATCAAGCTTGGAAAAGGATTTATCTACTCAAAAGCATACCATGGATCCAGTTTTAGATATGATTGTAAAATATGTTCCATCTCCAGAACAAGACGTATCATCACCACTTCAATTTCAACCTGCTTTATTAGATTATAATGACTATGTTGGAAGAATTGGTATTGGACGAATTGCACGTGGTACTATAAGAGAAAATGAAAACGTATCTTGTGTTAGATTAGACGGAACAATTAAACAATTTAGAATTCAAAAATTATTTGGATTCTTAGGACTTAAGAGAATCGAAGTTAAAGAAGCTCACGCAGGAGAAATAGTTGCAATTGCAGGTCTTCCAGATATATCTGTTGGAGAAACTGTGTGTACTGTAGGAAAAGAAGAAGCTCTAGAACCTCTTAGAATAGATGAACCAACTCTTCAAATGACGTTTTCTGTTAATAACTCTCCTTTTGCAGGAAGAGAAGGTAAGTTTGTAACAGCAAGAAAACTAGAAGAAAGATTAATAAAAGAAACCCAAAGAGACGTATCTTTAAAAGTAAGACAAAATGATACTGAAAGTTGGATTGTATCAGGACGTGGAGAACTACATTTATCTATTTTAATTGAAAATATGAGAAGACAAGGTTATGAAATGCAAGTATCAAAACCAGAAGTTATCGTAAAGGAAATTGATGGAGTACTTTGTGAACCATATGAAGATTTACAATTAGAAGTACCAGAAGAGAATGTAGGTTCTGTAATTGAAGCACTTGGAACTCGTGGAGCGGAAATGATTCAAATGACAAACCACCAAAACCAAGTAAGATTAAATTATTCTATTCCATCTCGTGGACTTATTGGATTTATGACTGATTACATGACTATGACTAAGGGTTATGGAATTATTAACCATACATTTAATAGTTATAAACCAATGGCAGACGCTGTTGTAGGAGAAAGAAAACTAGGTGTTTTAGTTTCTATGGAAAATGGTAAAGCATCAGCATATGGTCTTGGTCAGTTAGAAGATAGAGGGGTTATGTTTATTGAACCTGGATGTGAAGTATATGAAGGTATGATAGTTGGTGAAAATAATCGTGAAAATGATTTAGCAGTAAACGTTGTAAAACAAAAACAACAGACTAATACAAGAAGTGCTGGTAAAGATCATACAGTAGTATTAAAAAGACCACGTAAATTATCTTTAGAAGTATGCTTAGATTATATTAACTCTGATGAATTAGTAGAAGTTACACCTGAAAACTTTAGAATGAGAAAGAAAATACTTAATACTGAAGAAAGAAAGAAATTTGATGCAAGAAAAAATAGTTAGTTTTTAAAGACTAACTATTTTTTTATGTTAATTTAATTGAAAAAGCTTTCCCTTTATCTTTTAATGCATTATTTATTAGATACTCACTATCTTTAAAGAAATTTTGAATTTCATTATACCAGTCATTATCCATTGTTATTTTTTTATCTTTTTCTATTTCGCAAAGTGCTTTATAAATGTTAGATTTTCTTAACTGCTTATTTGTAAAATTCATTATTTCTTCATATTCTAAGAGGTATGAAAATATATCTTGGCAGCTTGATATTTTATTATTTATATAAGGGAAGAATCCATATTTTTCTTCTCTTACTAATACTGAGTTTAAATCAACATTATCAAATAATGGACATAATCTTGTTTGTGCATTTTTACCATTTATTTTAGCACCTGTTATAACTCCAAAGTTACATGGAAATCTATCAATATTACCATATATTCTATCTATAAAACATGTTTTTAAGAAAAATGTTTCACCATTATATTCTTTCATTTTGTTATATCCATTTTTTATATTAGGATGTTTTTCAAATGTTAAATTTATCTTTTCACCATTTCTTAAAAATGATGGTGAAACTAAATATTCTTTGTCTTTATATGTTGCAACATCATACCTGGCATGTTTCATATCAAGTTGTTTTAGAAAATATGACATTAGAATTTCAAAATCATTTTCTTCTTTTAGTCTATTTTCTTTTATTAGTAATTTAGTTCCGTTATTAAGTAATAACCAGTTTATATATAACTCTTTAGTATTAGATACTATAAATGGAATTTCTTCTAATATTATTCTTCCTTCTTTATCTCTTTTAACTTCTGGAATTGATTGTTTATTAGTATGATTTTGCTTATATGTATCATAAAATTCATCCAATTTATTATGGGTTATATTAAAATCTTCAAGTTTTTTATTATCCTTATCATATAAATGATTAGCTTTTAAAATAGTTTTAATTTTATCATCCATTTAAAAAACACCTCTTTTGTAAGCATATACTATAGCATATTCATATTATATTTGCAAATTTTTTTAACCTTTTAAAAAGCTTTATTTAATGGTATAATTTATTTATATAGTAAAGGAATGATTTAAATGAAAAAGTATAAAGTAATGGATGGTAATGAGGCTTGTAGTTATATATCTTATTTATTTAGTGAACTTGCTTCAATTTATCCTATAACTCCAGCTTCTGCTATGGCTGAAAAAGTAGATGAACTATCAAGTAAGAAATTTAACAATTTATATGGTAATCCTGTTAAAGTAGTTGAAATGCAAAGTGAAGCAGGTGCAATAGGAGCTGTGCATGGTGCTTTACAAGCAGGATGTCTTGCAACAACTTACACAGCATCACAAGGCCTTTTACTTATGATACCTAGTATGTATAAAATAGCAGGTGAATTACTTCCTTGTGTTATAAATGTAGCGGCAAGATCTATTGCAACTCATGCTTTAAGTATTTTAGGAGATCATCAAGACATATACGCAGTAAGACAAACTGGTTTTGCAATGATTTCATCATCAAGTGTTCAAGATGTTATGGATTTAACTGCGGTATCTTATTTATCTTCTATTGATAATAGGCTTCCTGTTTTAAACTTTTTTGATGGATTTAGAACTTCTCATGAACTTAAAAAAATAGAGGTTTTAGATGGAAAAGATTTAAATTACCTAATAAATAGAAAAGCGCTAGAAGACTTTAAAGATAACAGCCTACTTGCTAAAAAAGTAATTCGTGGTACAACCGAAAATGATGATATATATTTTCAAAATACTGAAGCTAGAAATGAAGTTTATGAAAGAATGCCAGACGTTGTAAATAGCTATATGCAAAAGATTAATGAAATAACTGGTAAAGATTATAAACCATTTAATTATTATGGTGATAAGTATGCAAGAAAAGTTATAGTTGCAATGGGATCTGTTTGTGATACAGTGCGTGAAGTAGTTCAAAATGAAGAAGGATTAGGCCTTTTAGAAGTTCATTTATATAGACCTTTTAGTAGCAAATACTTCTTTGATGTTATGCCAAAAACAGTATCTAAAATAGCGGTTTTAGATAGAACAAAAGAACCTGGAAGTGCTGGAGAACCACTATATTTAGATGTATGTGCTATGTATCAAGAAAAGAATATAAAACCTTTAATAGTAGGAGGAAGATATGGCCTTTCTGGTAAAGATACTGACTGTTCTATGATTAAATCTGTATTTGATTTTCTAGATGATAAACCTTTTAATGGATTTACCGTTGGTATAACAGATGATTTAACAAATAAAAGTATTAAGATTAATCCTTATAATATAAAACATAAAGGTACAAGAGAAATACTAGTATATGGTTATGGTTCTGATGGAATGGTAACAGCATCAAAAGATATTATTACCATACTTGGAAATTATACTAATGCATATGTTCAAGGATATTTTAAGTATGATTCTAAAAAATCTGGTGGTGTTACAATATCTAATTTAAGGGTATCAAAAGAAGATATAAAAAGACCATATTATATAAAAAAGGCAAACCTTTTAGTATGTACTAAAGATTCATATTTAAGTAAATATGATATAGTAGATAAAATAAAAAAAGGTGGAACATTTATCTTAGTAAGTTCTAAAAAAGGTGATGAATTAATTAAATTTTTACCAAATAAAGTTAAGAAAACAATAATAGATAAAGAAATAAAAATGTATGTAATAGATGCAAATAAAATAGCAGAAGAATGCAACATACCAAATAAAATAAGTATGATATTAGAATCTATAATCTTTAAGGTTGCAGGATTAGTAAACTATGATTTAATTATAGGAAAAATAAAGGAACAGATTAAAAAGAAGTTTGCTAAAAAAGGTGAGGAAATAGTAAATGCAAATTTAGAAGCTATTAAAATGTCAGAAGATGCTTTAGAAGAAGTAGAAATAAACATGACTTCTTTAAATGCTGATGAAAAGATAAATCCTAGTTTAATAACTGATAAAGTTCTTCTATATGAATCTAGTTTAAAAGGAGATAGCTTAACTGTTAAAGATTTTATTAAAAATAAAGATGGTTCATTTAAACCAGGTACTTCTAAGTTAGAAAAAAGAGATATTGCAAAGATGCTTCCTTGTTGGAATAAGGAAAATTGCATAGAATGTAATATGTGTGCGTTAGCTTGTCCTCATGCTGTTATAAGACCTTTTGCGCTAACAATTGATGAAGTTAATAAGTTTAACTTAGAAGGTAAGGTAAAAAAGATACCTGGAAAAGATGATTTATATTTTTACATGGCAATATCAAAAGAAAATTGCACAGGATGTGGTGTTTGTGCATCTGTTTGTCCTGCAAAAGAAAAAGCACTTAAGATGAAGGAAGCGGTAAAAGTAGAACGTAAAAATGTAGACATGATTTTTGATACTGTTAAAAATAAGAATATTTTACCTAAAACAACGATAAAAGGTTCACAGTTTGAAAAACCATTATTCGAATTTTCTGGAGCTTGCGCAGGATGCGGACAAACACCTTACGTTAAATTATTAACACAGCTTTTTGGTGAAAGATTAGTAATTGCAAACGCAACAGGATGTTCTTCTATATACGGAGGATCTCATCCAGCGATGCCATATAGCATATCTTGGGCTAATTCTTTATTTGAAGATAATGCTGAATTTGGATTAGGTATTAAAATGGGAGATATACTTCAAAAAGAAAAACTTATTCATATTTTTGAAAACAGTAATTTATCAGAAGAAAATAAAGAATTAGTAGATAACTGGATTAATAATGATTATGATTTAGAAAGTTCAAAAAAATTAATAAACAACTTTGATTTTAATGAAGCTATTAAAGCAGAAAGATTGAAGAAATATATTTTACCTAAAACAACTTGGATAATAGGTGGTGATGGCTGGGCTTATGATATTGGCTTTGGCGGATTAGATCATGTTATGGCAAGTGGAGAGGACGTAAACGTACTAGTTTTAGATACAGAAGTTTACTCAAATACTGGAGGTCAAAAGTCTAAGTCTACTAGAAGTGGTGCAACTGCTAAATTTGCATCAGGTGGTAAAACTGGCGCTAAAAAAGATATTGCAAGAATATTTATGTCATATGATAACGTTTATGTTGCATCAATATCTTTAGGGGACAATATGCAGCAGACAATAAAAGCATTAGATGAGGCTGAAAAACATAAAGGTCCATCAATTGTAATTGCATATGCACCTTGCATTACACACGGAATTAAAAGTGGTATGAAAAACAGTATAAAAGAAGAAAAACTTGCAGTAGAAAGTGGATATTGGCCATTATTTAGATATAATCCAGAAAATGATAAGTTAACACTTGATTATAAGAACCCAAACTTTGACAAGTATGAAGAGTTCTTAAATAATGAAAACAGGTATCAGATGACAAAATTATTTAATGAGAAAAAAGCAGAAGAATTATTTAAATTGAATAAAGAATCTGCAATTAAAAGATTTGAATTTTATAAGAAACTATCAGAAGAAGAATAAGTCTTTACATTAAATACTTATTTTTCTTTTTCTTAATGTTAATATATTGTATAATTAAGAAGGTGATTAATATGATAAATACTTTAAAAATAGATGAAATATATGAAGCAGAAGTAATAGGATTAGAAAATGAAGGAAAAGGTGTCTGCAAAGTAGGTGGCATAATTGTTTTTGTTCCTAAAACATTAAGGGGTGAAAAAATAAGATTTAGAGTAACTGAAATAAAAAAGAATTTTGCAAAGGGTAAGTTAGTCCAAGTTTTAAAAGAATCTGATAAAAGAGTAAAACCATCTTGTCCTTATTATGAAGAGTGTGGTGGTTGTAATTTAAGACATCAAGAAATGAAAGAAAACCTGAAGTTTAAAAAGGAAAAAATAGAAAATGCACTTAAAAGAATAGGCAAGATAGACAAAAAAGTAGAAGATGTTATTCCGTCTTTTAAAAATGATAATTATAGAAATAAAATTAGTTTAAAAGTAGAAGATGATAAAATTGGTTTTTATGGAGAAGGAACTTACCAGCTAATAGATATAGATAATTGCCTTCTTGCGGTAGGTGAGATAAATGAAGCTATTAAAGTTATTAGAACATATATAAAAGGGTTTAAAAACAAGATAAAAACGGTTACCATAAAGTATGGTAATGCAATGGATGATATTTTAATAGATATATATTCTTTAAGCCAAGATGATGTAGGAATAATAAATTATTTAACTTCTAATATAAGTAATTTAAAAACGGTTATATTTAATGATAAGGTGATTTTCGGAACAGGATATATAAAAGAGATATCTAACGGACTTATGTTTAATTGTTCTTCTAAATCATTTTTCCAGGTAAATGGTATGCAAGCTGAAAAGATGTATGATGAAGCTATTAAACTTGCTAAGTTAAAAAAGGATGATGTGGTTCTTGATTTATACTGTGGAACAGGTACGATTGGTATGATTTTATCAAGTCATGTTAAAAAGGTAATTGGAGTTGAAATAGTAGAAGATGCTATTATTAATGCAAGAGAAAATTTAAGAATAAATGACATAAATAACGAAAGCTTTATATGTGGTGATGCATCTAAGGTAGTAAGCAAAATAAAAGAAAAAATAGACGTTTTGTTTGTTGATCCACCACGCGCTGGAGTAGATAGAAAGGCTGTTGCAATAATTAAAAAAATGATGCCAAGAAAAATAGTTTATATATCATGTAACCCAGTTACTATGGCAAGAGATTTATCTTATTTAAATGACATGTATGACATTAAAAAGATAGTACCATTTGATATGTTTCCTAATACTAGCCATGTTGAATGTGTATGTGTATTGGAAAGAAGGTAAGATATGAATGAAAAAGATTGGGGTAATTATCAAAATGATAGCTTAAACGATAAAGTTGGAGATTTATTAATTGAATTTTTAGATAATTATAAAGATATAAATAATTTTGTTGATTTAGGATGCGGAGCAGGAAATGAATCTGTTTATTTATTGAAAAGAGGTTATAAAGTAACTTCTATTGATAGACAATTAAATAAAGATTTTATTTTAAATAGATTAACAGAGGAAGAAAAAAATAATGTAACATTTATAGAAAGTAATTTTGAAGACTTAGTTATACCAAAAACAGATTGTATACTGGCAATGTTTAGTATCCCATTTTGTAATCCATTGTATTTTGATAAATTATGGAATTATATATATGATTCTATTAATCCTGGAGGTTATTTTGTAGGTCAATTATTTGGAGATAAAGACGCATGGAATAAAACAAATTGGATTAATACTTTTAGTAAAGAAGAAATTATTAGAAAATTATCTAAATATGAAGTATTACTCTTTGATGAAATAGAATATGTAAGAGATGTAGACAATAAAAAATGGCATTATTTCAATATTATAGCCAAAAAGAATAAATAATTTGATATGTCCTTTAGTGTATAGGCATGACGAGGCAATTTGTGTGTTGGAAAGAAGGTAAAGAAATGAAATATTTAAAGTGGGCATTTGGTACTAATATAGCTAACAAAGAAAATGAAGAATTTAAAATTAATGAAGAAATTACAGCTGATAGATGGGATCCAGCAAATAAAGATTGGAATTTAAAAGGTGGTTTTAATTTTACAAATGAAAAGTGTGTATTAAGATGGATGGCTAGAGGAGATACTTTATATGAGGTTGAAATACCAAATGATGGAGAAATATATGAAGTAGAGAATATGAAGACTCCAGGAGGAATTATTATTGCAAATAAAATTATTTTAAAGAATCCAATTCCTATTTCCTCTGAATTATTGAATCATTTTTATGAAGTAAGTGATTTACCACTCAAGACATATTTCGAATGTATTGGATTATTAGCATCAAGAGGATATTATGATTTAGCATTAAGAATTATAAAGGATAAAATAACAATGGAAAATATTGATATTGCAATTAAAACATTCAATGATTCAATCAAGCCTTGGCATAAAGTAGACTATGATTGTTACAATAAAGTAAAAGAAGTATTAGAAGAAATACAAAGTAATGTTTTGATAAATTTATTTATTGATAAAGAACCATATATTAAAACATTAACTAATGATGAAGTTATCAATTTAACAGGGCAAAGTGGATCTGGAAAATCAACATATGCGGAAAATAATTTTAATACTGATAATTATTTAGTTGTAGATACTGATGATATTTTTAATGAAATTAGATTTGAGTATGCAACTGGGATAAATAAGGAATTAGGAATTTATTTTAGAAATAAATATAAAGAACTACCTTCATTATCAGATGATTTTGATTTGATTTATAATGAAATAATAAATTATTGCAAAGATAATACTAAAACATTGGTTATTGATTGTGCTCAATTTCATTGTATAAAAGATATTAAACTACTAAAAGGTAAAATAATTATTATAAGAACTTGTATTGATAATTGTTATATAAGAACAATAGAAAGATATAAAAATTTAAATGAAAATTATACCGAAGAAGAGCTTAATAAGTATAAAGAAAGAAAAAAGGGTATATATAGTTGGTATAAAGGGACAAATGAATTTATTAAGAAACTAATATAATTTGATATGTTTTCTAATACTAGCCACGTTGAGTGTGTATATGTTTTGGAAAGAAAATCTAACTAACTTATAAATTAATAGGTCATATTTATTAAATATACCTTGCTATAGAAATATTATTTTGATATGATTTATATGTATTAATTAAGTTGCTAAGTATTAATATGACAATTTGGTCGACTAGAGTTTATAAGATAAAGCAACTAATCTTATATGCATGAATGCGGAGATATACTTTTATTTGGTATGTCTCTTTTTTATTTGCAAAGGAGAAAAAAACTATGAATGAATTAATAGAAAAAGAAAAAATAGAAAATATGATTTATAAAATTAGAGGAGTAGAAGTAATGCTAGATTCTGATTTAGCAAGACTTTATGAATGCAAAAATGGAACTAAAGAAATTAATCAAGCAGTAAAAAATAATATAGATAAATTTCCTGAAAGATATAGCTTTAAATTAACAAATCATGAATGTAAAGATTTGTGGTCAAAATATTTGACCGCAAATGTTAGTTCTAAATCTAGAAGTAATCCAAGAGTATTTACTGAGCAAGGAGTTTATATGCTTGCTACAATTTTAAAAGGAAAAAAAGCTTCACAAATGACACTTCAAATAATGGATGCATTTGTTTTGATGAAAAAATATATATCAGAAGAATTAAAAAATAATAAAATGTTAATAAATCATGAAGAAAGAATACTAAAATTAGAAGAGTCATTTAATAAATTTTCATCGAAAGAAAAAACGATTATTTATGAAGGAAAAATATATGACTCTTATAGTATTTTAATAGATATCTTTAATGAAGCAAATAATGAAATAATTATAATAGATAATTATTCTAATAAAGAACTTTTTGATATATTAAGAAATATAGATAAAAAAATAATAATTATATCTAAAAATATAGATGAATTATTAGTAAAAAAATATAAAACTCAATATGAAAATATAGAATTTATAAATAAAAATCCATTTCATGATAGATATATTATTTTAGATAGAAATATAGTATATAGTAGCGGAATGTCTTTAAAAGATTTAGGAAAAAGTTACAGTTATATAAATAGAGAGCATGAAGAGATATTTGTTCAAGAATTATTAAAAAGAATTAATGCTATGTTATAATAAGTATATAATACGTGATCATAAGCTTATGTGGTTTAAAACATATCTACTTTATATCACATATTACCTTGATTACCTATAAATAACAATTGTCAAGGTATGCCGAATGTGTTAATATTTTAAGTGTAAGAACAAGGATATATAAAATAGAAATCAGAGGGATATAACATGCAAGAGAAAATAATAGAAGCGTTACATTTTTATGGTATTAAAGATGAGGAATATAAAAAAAGATGTCTTGAAGTTGTATATGATATAAATAATAATGAAGTGTTAAAAAATAAAGTAGAAGAATTATTTTATAAATTATATGATAGAAATAAAGAAGGTCTTTCTAAGCTTTGGAAAATGAAAAAGGTAAGTGAGTTATTTGGAGAATGCAATTTGTTTATAACATCAGTTATGATTTTATTAGGATGCGATATACACAGGAAAAATATGAGTAAATATAACTTATCGGACGAACAAAAAAGTATTCATATAAAAAGAGTTAAAAATACATTATTAGATGATATATATATAAGAGGATATGAAAGCGTTAGAATATCTCAGATGCTTTGGGCTAGTTACTTTATTAATTTAAGAATAATTGAAGTAGGTGGTTTTCAGTACGAGTTAGTATCAGAAAATCCTATTACTAAAGAGAAGGAAGAATGCATAAAAATGCATGTGCCGAAAGGAGCTAGCTTAAAAGAAGAAGACGTACGTAGTTCAATAAGAAAATCTACTTATGAAATAGAAAGATATTTTAATGTTAAAGATATTAATTATTACATAGAGTCGTGGCTTTTAAGTCCTGAGGTCTTAGCGTTATTAGATGATAATTCAAATATACTAAAATTTAGTAAGTTGTTTTCTATAAAATCAATGGGAGAGTGCACTAGAGATATTTTGGATTTTGTTTTTAATGACGTTTATATAAAAGACTATAATTTATTAGTATGTAAAACATCTTTACAAGTAAAATTAAAGAGTTTATTAATAAATAAAAAAGAAATTCATATAGGTATTGGAAAATTAAAACAGGTTGACCAAATCTAAGTGTTGTGTTAATATCATTTTAGAAAATAGGAGATAGTCTAATGAAAGAAAATAAACAAAAAAACATAAAGATAATGGCTTTTATAGCACTTATAGTATCTGTTTTATCATTAGCAATTGCATATACTGCGATGAGTAAAACAGCCAAAATAAATAAAAATAGTACCATAACAGATTCAAGATGGAATGTTCATTTTGATAGTTTAGAATCTAAAACATATGGTGATGCTAAAATAATTAAATATCCGGCTCTGAAATATGATAAAACTTATATAGGTGATTTTTCTATTTCACTAACAAAGCCAGGTGATAGTGTTTTGTTTACTTATGATGTTGTTAATTCTGGTAATTTAAAAGCAAAATATGAAAAAACACTTATAAATGATATGGAAAAGAAAAATAAAATAAATTTTGATATTGCAAAAACTATTTTTAAAGAAGCTGATTTTGATGGTGATGGAAAAACAGATGATAATGAGATAGAAAAAGCTCTTAATAGCATTAGAATAGAAGATAAAATCTTTAAAGGAACACTTCAGCCAAATGAAGTTCATTCCTGTTATTTAAAAATAAGTTTTGATGGAAAAGAACTTCCTAAAGGAAACGTAAAACTAAATTTAAATATCAAATATATATTTGTTCAAAAGTAACTTAATTTTAATAATTTTTAATAATAATTCTGTTGACTTATAACACTTAAGTTGATAGAATTATTTTTGTTAGTTACCTTACAAAAGTGTGGTGAATATTATGGAAAGAAAAGTAGCTTTCGAAATAAAAAGACTTGATAATTTAATAAATAGGAAAATATTAAAGTATCTAAAAAAAGAAAACATAAAAAATATATCCCACGTACAAGCTGAAATATTAAGATACTTGTATGTGAATAGGGATAATACCGTATATCAAAGTGATATTGAAAAGGAAGCGGATATAAGGCGTTCAACCGTATCTGGCATCTTAAAGACAATGGAGAAAAATGGTTTAATAAAAAGAATTGATTCCAAAAAAGATACTAGAAAAAAAGAAGTTACTTTAACTAATTTAAGTGTAAAAAGACATAATGAAATGAACATAAAAGTTAAAAAGTTTGAAAAAGAACTATTAAATGGCATATCATTAGAAGAGAAAAAAGTATTTTTTAAGGTGATTGATAAATTAGCGGATAATTTAAAATAAGAAAGGAATAGATTATGACTAAGTTGTTAAAAGAATTTAATAAAAAAGATTATTTTTTAGTACTTGTATGTACTTTGTTAATTATATTTCAGGTATGGCTTGATTTAAGACTTCCTGATTATATGTCTGAAATAACAAAGCTAGTTCAAACAGAAGGAAGTAAGATGTCTGACATACTATCACAAGGTGGTTATATGCTTTTATGTGCATTAGGTTCGCTTATATCAGCATTTATAGTTGGATACTTAACATCTTATATTTCTGCAACATTCTCTCAAAAGATTAGAAAAACTTTATTTTCCAAGGTACAAAGTTTTAGTATGGAAGAGATAAAAAAGTTTAAAACTAGTAGCTTAATTACAAGAACAACAAATGATATTACAAACATTCAAATGTTTATATCAATGGGACTTCAAATGATTATAAAAGCTCCTATTACAGCTGTTTGGGCAATTCTTAAAATATTAGGTAAAAATTATAGATGGAGTATTGCAACAGGAGTTGCGGTAGTTGTTATGCTATCTGTTATAGGTACGCTAATGCTTATTGTTTTACCAAGATTTAAAATTGTTCAAAAGCTAATTGATAACATAAATGATAAAACCCGTGAGAACTTAACTGGAGTACGTGTTATAAGAGCGTTTAATGCTGAAAAATATCAGGAAGATAGGTTTGAAGATGCTAATCAAAAACTTACTAATACGCAGATGTTCAACCAAAGAATGATGTCTATAATGTCTCCTACAATGTATCTTATAATGAATTTACTTCCTCTTTCAATTTATATTATAGGTGCTGGATTAATCAATAATGCAGGTATGTTTGATAGATTAAACTTGTTTAGTGATATGGTGGTATTTTCAAGTTATGCAATGCAAGTTATTATGGCGTTTTTAATGCTTGCAATGATATTTGTTATGTATCCTAGAGCTAGTGTCTCTGCAGATCGTATCAAAGAGGTTTTGGATACAGAAACAAAAGTATGTGATGGTACTTTTTCATCTGATACTAAGTTAATGGGAGAAGTTGAATTTAAAAACGTATCATTTAAGTATCCTGATGCTGATGAATATATTCTTAAAAATATTTCTTTTAAAGCAAAAAAGGGAGATACACTAGCACTTATAGGCTCAACTGGATCTGGAAAAAGTACCATAGTAAACCTTATTATGCGTTTTTATGATGCAACGGAAGGTGAAATACTAATAGATGGTAAAAACATAAAAGAATATAAGTTAGATGCTTTATATAAAAAGATAGGTTATGTGCCACAACGTGCCGTTATGTTTAATGGTAGTGTTAAATATAACATTTCTTATGGTGATAAAAAAGTAAGCGAAAAAGATATGAAAAACGCTGCTAGAATTGCACAAGCATCTGAATTTATAGATAAGATGCCAAAAGGATATGATGCAAACGTATCATCTGGCGGAACTAATATATCTGGTGGTCAAAAGCAAAGACTTGCAATAGCACGTGCGGTAGCGAAAGACCCAGAAATATTCGTATTTGATGATTCGTTTAGTGCGTTAGATTATAAAACCGATTATACCTTAAGAAAAGAACTTAAGAAAAATGCTAAAGATAAAACCAACATAATTGTCGCACAAAGAATTGGTACCATTTTAAATGCAGATGAAATAATCGTATTAGAAAATGGTTTTGTTAAGGGATGCGGCACTCACGCTGAACTATTAAAGAAGTGTAAGGTTTATAAGGAAATAGCTTTATCACAACTATCAAAGGAGGAACTTGAAAATGAATAATCGAGATAACGAAAACAAGGCTCCTCAAAGAAGAATGCATGGACCAAATAGAGGTAATTTTGAAAAACCAAAAAACTTATCCTTGACGGTGAAAAAGCTATTTAGTTATTTAAAGAGTTTTATGCCTTTTATAATAATTGCACTTATTTTTGCAGGGGCATCCTCAGTATTTTCAATAATAGGACCTAATAAATTAAGCGATTTAACTGATGAATTATCTAAGGGACTAGTTTTGGATAAAAATAAGATAGAAGTTATAAGTAAAGATATTTCATCTACCTTAAATGAAGAAAACATAAAAGAAATAACAACTAAAATATATAAAAATGAAGATATATCTGGTGTAAGTGATGAAGATAAAGCAACTTTTATGAAAATAATTTCTAGCATGGATAAAAATGATAGCAGTGCTATGATAAAAAGTATTTTAGACATGCCAAAATCTATTCAACGATTACTTCTTCCAGAAAGTATGATTAATAAAAAGAAAATAACAACTGATGATAAAGTTATATTTTTAAAAGAAATGAGTGGTATTACTAAAAAATCATCTGCAAAAGATATTTATGCTAAATTAGATAAATTACCAAATAGTATATCTAGTCTTATTAAACCTTCAATTAACATGAATGCTGTTAATAAAATAGTTATATTCTTACTTACTATTTATTTAGTAAGTGCGCTATTTAACTTTTTAGAAGGATTTATAATGGCTAGTGTTGCAAATGATTTTGCAAGAAATTTAAGAACTAAAATATCTATAAAAATAAATAAATTAGCTTTAAAATATTTTGATTCTCATTCAAATGGTGACATATTATCACGTGTTACAAATGATGTTGATACGGTAGCGCAGACAATGTCTCAAAGTCTTGGCTCATTTGTTTCTGCAATAGCATTATTTATAGGATGCGTAATTATGATGTTTAAAACTAACTGGATACTTGCTATAACAGCTATTTTATCATCACTTATTGGATTTATATTTATGTCATTTATTTTAGGTAAGTCTCAAAAATATTTCTTAGCAAGACAAGTAGAATTAGGTAAATTAAATGGTCATATAGAAGAGATATATTCATCTCATAACGTAGTTAAAGCATATAATGGTAATTATGATGCTGAAAAAAAGTTTGATAAATTAAATGAAAACGTATTTGAATGTAATCGTATGAGTCAGTTTTTATCTGGGCTTATGCCATCTATGATGAATTTTATTGGTAATTTTGGATATGTAGCAGTATGTGTTGTTGGAGCACTTCTAACAATAAATGGAAATATTAGTTTTGGTGTAATAGTTGCGTTTATGTTATATGTAAGATTATTTACATCTCCATTATCTCAAATAGCGCAAGGAATGACATCACTACAATCTACTTGTGCAGCTGCTGAAAGAGTATTTGAGTTTGTTGAAGAAGACGAGATGGAAGATGAAAAACATTTAAAAAAGAAATTAAATGCTAAGAAAGTTAAAGGAAACATTGAATTTAAACACGTTAAATTCGGATATGATAAAGATAAAGTAATCATAAATGATTTTAATTGTAAGGTAAAACCTGGTCAAAAAATTGCAATAGTAGGTCCAACAGGAGCAGGTAAAACAACGATGGTTAACCTACTTATGAAATTCTATAATATAAATGATGGAGATATATTAATTGATGGTGTATCAGTTAAAGAATTAAAAAGAGAAAATATTCATGATTTATTTATAATGGTACTTCAAGATACTTGGCTATTTAATGGAAGTATAAGAGATAATATTAAGTATAATAAAAAGAATGTTTCTGATGAAACAATAGAAAAAGCATTAGATACAGTAGGTGTACTTCACTTTGTAAAGTCTCTTCCTGGAGGGCTTGATTATGAAATTACAGATAGTAATTCAATATCAGCAGGACAAAAACAACTTCTTACAATCGCTCGTGGTATGGTAAAAGATGCTCCATTTCTTATTTTAGATGAAGCAACATCATCAGTAGATACAAGAACAGAAGAACTTGTTCAAAAGGCAATGGATAAGTTAACTAAAGGAAGAACTTCATTTATAATTGCACATAGACTATCTACGATTAAGAATGCTGATTTAATACTTGTTATGAAAGATGGAAATATAATAGAACAAGGAAATCATAAAAAACTTATGGAAAAAAATGGTTTTTATGCTGATTTATATAATTCACAATTTAAGAATTAATTTAAAGCACTAGTTTTTAGTGCTTTTATATTTCCTTGCCTTTTTTTGTTTTATTTAGTAAACTTAAGTAAGTGATGGGAGGTAATTATGCTACAAGTAAATAATTTGAGTTTAACTTTTGGAAAAAGAACTTTATTTAAAGATGTAAATTTAAAATTCACACCAGGTAACTGTTATGGTGTAATAGGCGCTAATGGAGCAGGTAAATCAACCTTTTTAAAAGTTTTATCTGGTGATATAGATTCTACAAATGGAGATGTTGTTTTAACTGATAATGAACGTATGTCAGTATTAAAACAAGACCACAATGCCTATGATGGTAAAGACGTTATTGAAACCGTTATAATGGGAAACAAAAAACTGTATAACATAATGAAAGAAAAAGAAGAAATATATTCAAAACCAGACTTTAATGATGCTGATGGATTAAGGGTTGGAGAACTTGAAGCAGAATTTGCCGAAATGGATGGATGGCAAGCTGAAAGTGATGCTGAAATATTACTTGCAGGTATTGGTCTTGATAGAGCTTTTTTCTATGATAAAATGGAAAACTTATCAGGAGAAGATAAGGTAAAGGTACTTCTTGCACAAAGTCTTTTTGGTAATCCTGATATCCTTATTTTAGATGAACCTACAAACTATTTAGATATAAATGCAAAAATTTGGTTAGAAAACTTTTTGCTAGATTTTAAAAACACGGTAATAGTAGTATCGCATGACAGGCACTTTTTAAATAAAGTATGTACTCATATTTTAGATATAGATTATGGAAAGATAAAAATGTATGTTGGTAACTATGATTTTTGGCTTGAATCTAGTGAACTAATTCAAAAACAAATGAGAGATTCTAATAAGAAAAAAGAAGATAAAATAAAAGAATTACAAGAATTTATTAGACGTTTTAGTGCAAATGCTTCTAAGTCTAAGCAGGCAACTTCAAGAAAAAAATTACTAGAAAAAATAGAATTAGATGATATAGCACAATCATCAAGAAAATATCCTTATATTAATTTTGATATTGATAGACCACTTGGACGTGATGTATTAGAACTTAAAGGAATTTCTAAAACGGTAGATGGAGAAGTTGTTTTAAAAAACCTTAACTTAACAATAAATAACACTGATAAAGTAGCTTTTGTAGGTAAAAATGAACTTGCTAAAACAACATTATTTAAAATAATAACAGGAGAAGAAAAACCAGATTCTGGAACAATAAAATGGGGAGCTACAACAAGCTTTTCATACTTTCCTAAAGATCATGATAAATATTTTAAAGAAGATGTTAACTTAGTTGACTTTTTAAGACCATATTCTAAAGAACAAGAAGAAGCTTTCTTAAGAGGATTTTTAGGTAGAATGTTATTTTCAGGTGAAGAAGCATTAAAGAAAGTATCTGTTCTATCAGGTGGTGAAAAGGTAAGACTTATGTTTTCACGTATGATGCTTAAGTGTGCTAACGTAATAATATTAGATGAACCAACTAACCATTTAGATATAGAATCAATTACATCTTTAAATAAGGGAATGAAAAACTTTAAGGGTGTATGTTTGTTTTCTTCATATGACTATGAACTTATAAATAGTGTTGCAAACAGAATAATTGAATTTAAAGAAGACGGAAAATACATAGATAAAATGACAACTTATGATGATTATTTAAATAGAAATTAGTAAGAAGGTATAAAGATGAAAAATAAAAAAGGGTTTACGCTGGTAGAATTACTAGCGGTAATAGTAGTACTTGCAATAATAATTGTAATTGCAACTATTAGTGTTAATAAACAAATAAAAAAATCTAGAAAAAATGCAAACGACATAAATAAAAAAATGATTGTAAAAGCATATAATATGTGCATGACTCAAGAAAATGATTTGGAAAAATGCAATAGTTTATCTAAGCTTATAGCAAATGATTATTTAGAAAATTTTGAAGATCCATATGATAAAAATCAAAAAAACTTGGATGATTCATATACTATTATATTAGACGAAAAAGATAAAGCCGATGTTATTTATCATGGATTGGGGATAGAACCTGCAATTACAAAAAAAGAAGCGGAAGATTACTTTTTGTGGTGTGGTAATACATGTGTAAATGGTTTGAGTGACAAAGGTATAAATTGGGTAAAAAAAGAAGGCGATATTTTAGTTTTCCCAGATTACATAACAAATATAAAAGATGGTGCTGATAGCAATCATTCTTTTAGAAATATAAAAATTAAGGCTTTAATTGCCGTTAATAAGGTAAATATAAATGCTGATTTTAGCAATAGTGAAATTAATATAGTACAAATTGATGGTGGAAGTATTGGGACTTCAAAATTTAAAAATTCAAGAATAAATAAGTTGATATTAGGAAAAACTAAAAATTTTTCTTTAAGTAATTCATTTCCAAAATCGAAAATTGATTATTTTAAAATGGAAAAAGGAAATATATCATGGGATGGATTTGGAGATGTTGAAGTAGGTTCAATAGAAATTGGTGATGGCGTTTATTATATGAGTGGAAATTCAATATATCCTAATAAAAAAGTTAATAAGATATTTTTTAATTCTCCTTGTATATTCAAAGGAAGAAGAAATCCTTATGATGGAAACTATAATGGCTCTGGATGGGGAAAAGGAAAGGATAAAACTAATTGTTCTACAAGTTTAGATGAACAATCAAAGTATAGTTTTGATTGGTTTGATCCTCCTTTTAGGCTAACTACTAACGAATTAATAATAGGAGATAATGTAACTATTATTCCTTCTCATTTGTTTTCGAGAACGAATGCTAAAAAAATAACAATAGGTAAAAATGTTAAAACTATAGAAGAAAATGCTTTTAATAAAACCTATACTGAAGAGATTATAATAAAAGGAGATATAAATAGATTCAATGATATTTGGGATAAAATACAATTTCCCTCTAAAGATAAAGTTAAAATAATACAAGGTTAAGTAAGATTATATAATAAATCTTGCTTTTTTTTATAAAATGATTATAATAGAGGCAATTAAAAAAGGGATTAAACTTTAAAAGTAGGTGAATACTATGAAGAAAATATTAACTTTTATACCTTTAGGTGTTGGAATTAGTGCAGCTATTATATACATTCTTAATGTAATACAATTTAAAATAATAAATAATGGAACTGCACTTTTACAAATACTTATGACTCTTAAAATATATTTATTTATATCAATTGGAGGGTTTGCTTTATACTTTTTTATTAAAGTACTAGATTCACTTACAAATAAAAATAAAAAAGAACAAGAAGATTTTATATCAAATGAATATGAACCATTTGAAAATAATAATTCTATATCAAGTGAAAATACTTTAAGTAACATAAATAACGTTAATGATTTTAATAATGTAAATACACTTAATAACCTAAATAACGTTAATGATTTTAATAATGCAAATACACTTAATAACCAAAATAATGTTAACTCATACGTTCCTAACTATGATTATGTTCCTATGTATCATGCCGAAGAAAAACAAGATAACATAAAGGAAATAAAGATAGATAAAAAAGATAAAGATATAGATTTAGGACCTTTATATAATAACGAAGAAAATAATGTGGATAAAGAGGAAAATTTTACATCTTGTAAATACTGCACTTTTTGTGGTAATAAAATTAACGCTTATGATCTATACTGCTCTCATTGTGGAAACAGGCAAGATAAGAAAAAGATGAGTCCTTTATTAAAGAATGTAATAAACGTTTTAGAAATAGTTATTTTAATTCTTATAATATATTTTTCATTAAATATGTTATTTGACTATAAGGAAAGTCGTGATCCTTCGTTTAAATCTCCATTTAAAGTTAGTATGACAAAATAATTATTTAAAACATATTAGATTTTTATATTTAAAGTTAAGTGAGTTTATACCATAGTTTAGGTCATTTACAAACTTAACTTTTTTTCTTTTAAATAATTTTTTGTCATCATATGCAGTAAACAAATTTATATTGCAAGCCTTAAAGCTATTATTAAATAATTCGATACTATTACCATGAATAATAATTGTTGTACCATTTTCAATAGCACTTATTATTCTTTTTTTGTTTTTATTTATTTTTTCTTTTATATAATTTAATTTATCTTTTTTATAATTGCCGAAATAATACGTATCATCCTTTTTAAAATATATATTTTCATTTATTTTTATATTAATAGTAAATGGCTTTATTATAAAGTTGTCATCTAAAAATTCTTTTTCAATTATCTTTATCACTTTAATCACCTTATTTTAGTTATGTTAATGTTTTTAATAATTTAAACATAAGTCCTTGAAAAAACACTTAAAATAAAGTAGAATAGAAAGGTATAAAGATGAGGTGAAAATTATGGGAAGATTTCCAAATATAGCTGCTAGTAAAGCAAAGACAGGAGCTGCTAAGGCAAAGGTATATTCAAGTTATGCTAAAGAAATATATCAAGTAGCAAAACAAGGTGGTACTGATCCTAATGGTAACTTAAGTTTAAGACATTTAATTGAAAAGGCTAAAAAAGAACAAGTTCCAGCAGACGTAATTAAAAGAGCGATAGATAAGGTAAATAGTGGTGCAGATGAAAGTTATACATCAGTTAGGTATGAAGGTTTTGCATCAGGTGGTGCAACCGTTATGGTAGATTGTCTAACGGATAACGTAAATAGAACGGTAAGTTTAGTTAGAAACGCATTTACTAAATCTAAAGGTAAGATGGGAGTTTCTGGATGCGTATCTCATATGTATGAACATTTATCAGTTGTAATTGTAAAAGATATGACTGAAGATGAAGCTTTAGAAGCACTATTAATGGGTGAGGTAGATGCTAAAGAAATAGAAGTAGAAGACGGTAACGTAAGTATATATGGCGATCCATCAGATTTATATAAAATAAAAGACGCTATAACAAACGCTAAAAATGATGCAGAATTTATAGTAGATGAAGTAACTTATCTTCCTAATGAAATGGTTACATTAGATGGAGAAGATAAGGAAAACTTTGATAAATTACTTAATATGTTAGATGATGTTGAAGACGTTCAAAAAGTATATCATAATGTTAATTTATAATTTTTAAAGGTGGACTGTTGTCCACTTTTTTTAGTGCTTGACATTTCAATTCCACATCAAATTAAAAATATTGACCAGGGGGGGAGGTATATGCTATTATTAACAAGTAAAGTAACCTCTTAAGGTTATAAATAAATTATTTATGTATGATAGAATAATTAAAGTTAATAATAGTAGTAAGGAGAATGGAAACATGGAAAAACAAAGGAAAGAAAAAGCATTAGTTATAGTAGTGTTATTAGTTGTAATTGCAGGATTAACTATAGCATTTGCAGCCCTATCAACTACACTA
>FR881483.1:3085-10021 GCA_000434835.1 Clostridium sp. CAG:594 | reverse complement strand
TAAATTTTGTACAAACGGATGAAAAAGTAACTAGTGTAAGTCAAGGTTCGCAACAAGCATGTACTTCGTTTGATAAAAAAGACACATATAACGTAGGAGACGTAATAGCATTTTGTAATACTGATACAGGTAAATCAGAAGATTTTTATGTAATGAAAGATAATGGTAGTACTATAACAGCACTTGCTAAGTATAATTTACTTGTTGGTAATACTGTAGTGTGGAATGATGATTTCAGTGACGTAACATCAGTAACTCCGATACCAACATCAGAAGAAGGATATGGCCTTCAAAATAGTGTTGCTGGATATATGGAATTAGATTCTGAAGGTAATCCATTAAGTCATACTATAAAAGGTGCAATAGCTTTTGCAGATGGTGAAGAATCAAAGAAAATGAATAATTGTTCTTTTTCTTTTGGATGTTATTATGGGTATTGGACAGATAATACATCTGCTCATAACTTATTAAGTAAATATGGAACAAGCTATCCTGCAAATGTATATGATAACAATTCGAAACTTTATGAACCGGAGCAAAACTATAAAACATATTTAAAAAATACATTAGGAAAAACAAGTATTGATGCAAGATTAATAAATTATGAAGAGTTAACTAGTTTAGGATGTAGTGGAAATGATAATTCATGTAAATCTTCACCTTCGTGGGTATATAGTACTAACTACTGGAGTGCGTCTGCGTATGTCAGTTACGTGTGGCTTGTGTACTCGAATGGCGGCTTTGGCTACGATCGCTTTGATCATCCAGGGTTATTTGGTCTTCGCCCGGTTATAACTATCTCAAAGTCTGATATCTAAATCATTCGTAAGAATGATTTTATAGGTGCTAATTTCTGGAAGAGGCAAGCACCAAAAATGTGTCATGCTTTTGAAAAAAAGCGTGACATAAAGCGAAAAATGGTATTATTAATTTTAATAATATAAGGTCTTTTGGTATTTGCCTCAATATTTAGAAGATAAGGAAAACAAACATTGCCAAATAAATAAAAATGTAAAAAGAATGGATGAAATAGTAAGTAAATATTAACCTTACGTCAAAAAGTGTAAAGAATTTTGCACTTTTTTAAATTCTTATGTTATAATGCTTTATAGGTTAAAGAAGATAAGGAGATGGTTTTTTATGGCAAAATATGATGAATCATCAATTAAAATATTAGAAGGTCTTGAGGCAGTAAGAAAAAGACCAGGTATGTATATAGGTTCTACTGACAAGAGAGGTTTACACCATCTAGTATGGGAAATAGTTGATAATGGTATCGATGAAGCAATTAATGGATATGGTAATCACCTAACTGTTATAATTCATAAAGATGGCTCTGTTTCAGTGTCGGATGAAGGACGTGGTGTTCCGGTAGGTAAGCATGCATCAGGCAAGTCAACTCCAGAAGTTATATATACAGTACTTCATGCTGGAGGTAAATTCCAAGAAGGTGGGTATAAAGTGTCTGGAGGTCTTCATGGTGTTGGTGCATCAGTTGTTAATGCACTTTCTAAATGGATGAAAGTTAGTATATGCCGTGATGGTGGTAAGTATGAAATTTCATTTAAAAATGGAGGACATTTAGACTCTGATTTAAAAAAGGTAGGAACTACTAATAAAACAGGTACAACGGTTAGATTTATGCCAGATGATACCATATTTAGTACAACAACGTTTTCGTTTACTACAATATGTGAAAGAATGCAAGAGTCAGCCTTTTTAATAAAGGGACTTATGATAGATGTTATAGATGAAGAAGATGAAAAAGAAGCACATTATCATTATGAAAGAGGATTAGAAGAGTTTGTTTCTTATTTAAATGAAGGTAAAAAAGTACTTCATAACGTAGTTGGTTTTGATGCTGTTAAAAATAAGATAGAAGTAGAGTGTGCCCTTCAGTATACCGATTCATATAGTGAAAATGTTGTATCATTTGTTAATAACGTTAAAACAAGTGATGGTGGAAGTCACGAAGTAGGTCTTAAAAGTGCTCTTACAAAAGTATTTAATGATTATGCAAAAAATAATGGATACTTAAAAGCTAAGGACAAAAACTTTGAAGGAACCGACGTAAGAGAAGGACTAACCGTTGTTTTATCGCTTAAGATACCTGAAGATTTATTACAGTTTGAAGGACAAACAAAAGGAAAGCTTGGAACTCCGCTTGCTAAGACAGTAGTAGAGCAAGTAGTCTATGAAAAGATGCAGTACTTCTTAGAAGAAAATAAAGCTGTTGCAACTGATATAATTAACAAGGCGTTAAAGGGTAAAGCTGCAAGAGAAGCTGCAAGAAAAGCAAGAGAAGAAGCAAGAAAAGGTAAAACTAAGAATTCTAAAGAAAAGAATTTATCTGATAAATTAGCTCCTGCAACTAAAAAGAATCCAAAAAAGAATGAATTATTTATAGTCGAAGGTGATTCAGCAGGTGGTAGTGCAAAAACAGGAAGAGAAAGAAGTTATCAAGCAATCCTTCCTCTTCGTGGTAAGGTTTTAAATACTGAAAGATGTACGATGGAAGAAGCTTATAAAAACGCTGAGATAAATACTTTAATCTATACCATAGGAGCAGGTGTTGGATCTAGTTTTCACATTGAAGATTGTAATTATGACAAGATAATAATAATGACCGATGCTGATGATGATGGTTGTCACATACAGGTTTTACTTGTAACGTTCTTCTATCGTTATATGAAGCCTTTAATTGAAGCTGGTAAGGTATATATTGCAAATCCACCACTTTATAAAATATCATTTGGTAAAAAAGAAGAAGTTTATGCATACTCTGATGAAGAATTAAAAGAACTTACTAAGAATCGTAAAACAGAAGATTTACAAAGATATAAAGGTCTAGGTGAGATGGATGCTAATCAGCTTTGGGAAACTACCATGGATCCTTTAAAAAGAAGTTTGATTCAGGTTAAGATAACTGATGTTGCTTTAGCAGAAAAAAGAGTATCAATTCTTATGGGTGATAAAGTAGAACCTAGAAAAGAATGGATTGAAGAAAACGTAGACTTTACTTTAGAAGATAATTATGAAATGTTAAGATAAGGAGGTCAAAATATGAGTGAATTATTAAAAAGAATTGAAGAATATTCCCTTGAAGAAATAATGGGGGAACGTTTTGGTAGATATTGTAAGACAATTATATTAGACCGTGCCTTACCTGATGTAAGAGATGGGTTAAAACCAGTTCAAAGAAGAATATTATACGGCATGTATAAATCAGGTAATACCTATGACAAAAAGTATCGTAAAAGTGCTAAGGCAGTAGGAGAGATAATGGGTAATTACCATCCACACGGAGATTCTTCTATATATGATGCAATGGTAAGAATGAGTCAAGACTGGAAAATGGCTACCCCTTATATTGATATGCATGGTAATAATGGCTCTATGGATGGTGATGGAGCAGCCGCTATGCGTTATACAGAGGCTAGATTATCAAAAATAAGTAACGTACTTTTAAATGACATAAATAAAGATACTGTTGAGATGGCTCCAAACTATGATGATACTTTAATGGAACCAGTTGTACTTCCAGCAGGATTTCCAAATCTTTTAGTAAATGGATCAACGGGTATTTCAGCAGGTTACGCAACAAATATTCCGCCACATAACTTAGGCGAAGTAATAGATGCTTGCATAAAAAGAATAGACTCTCCAAACTGTAGATTAGATTCTATTTTAGAAGTTATGAAAGGGCCTGATTTTCCAACCGGTGGTGTAATTGAAGGTGCAAAACAAATTAAAGAAGCATACGAAACAGGTAAGGGTAAGATAATCGTTAGATGTAAGTATGAATTAGTAAAAGAAAAAGGTAAGACTAGTATTGTTATAACAGAAATACCTTATGAAGTTAATAAGGCAAGTTTAGTTAAGAAAATGAACGATATTAGAATTGATAAAAAAATAGAAGGTATATTAGATGTAAGAGATGAAACATCAAGAGGCGAACTTAGAATTGTAGTAGAATTAAAAAAGGACGCTAATACTGATTTAATTGTTAATTATTTGCTTAAAAATACTGATATGCAAATATCTTACAGCTTTAATATGATCGCAATAGCAGGAAGAAGGCCAAGACAATTAGGCGTTTTAAAAATATTAGATTACTTTATAGATCATAGAAAAGAAGTTGTAAGAAGAAGAACTAAGTTTGATTTGGACCATGCTAAAGATAGATATCATATCTTAGAAGGACTTCTTAAAGCAATTAGTATTTTAGATGATGTTATAAGAGTAATTAGGGCATCTAAAAATAAAGCAGATGCAATTATTAATTTAGTTAAAGAATTTTCATTTACTGAAAAGCAAGCAACTGCTATCGTAATGTTACAATTATATAGACTAACAAATACTGATATAACTGATGTTCAAAACGAAATGAGAGCATTAGAAGATGCTATAAAAGAATATGAACTTATTCTATCTAATGAAGATGAACTTAAAAAGGTAGTTAAAGATGAACTTAGAAAAGTTAAAAAAGAGTTTGCTTATCCTCGTAAAACAGAAATTAAAGATGAGATAACAGAAATAAAAATAGATATGACTGATATGATTCCAAAGGAAGATGTTATTGTTGTAGTAACAAGTGAGGGATATGTAAAACGTGTATCTAAAAAATCTTATTCTGCTTTAAATGGTGAAGAAACAGCACTAAAAGATGGTGACTATGTAATAGGGTTATATGAACAAAATACGCTAGATACTTTACTATTATTTACTAATAAAGGTAATTATTTATATGTTCCAGTTCATACTCTTCCAGAATTAAAATGGAAGGATTTAGGTAAACACGTAAGTAACTTAGTTCCTATAAAAGAAGATGAAAAAGTAATAAAAGCTCTTGCAGTAAGTAAGTTTGATGATAGAGAAATAATTACGTTTACTTCTAATGGTATGACTAAGAAGTCACTTTTAAAAGACTTTGTTGTACAACGTTATTCTAAGCCAATTATGTTTATTAAATTAAAGGATAATGACGAAGTAGTAGATGTTTTAATGGATCCTTATAATGAGGTATTTATTGCAACTAAAAAAGGTTATGGACTTTGGTATGATAGATCTGAAATACCATTAATTGGTCTTAAGACAGCGGGCGTTAAAGCAATTAACCTAAAAGATGATAATGTAGCATCAGCTTGCATATTTGATGGTACTTTTGAATACGTAACGGTTATTACTCATAAAGGACTTGCAAAACGTGTTAAATTATCAGAATTTGAAAAGACTACGCGTGCTAAAAGAGGATTACTATTATTAAGAGAAGTAAAGAGTAATCCGCAAGAAGTACTTAAAACGTATGTTAGTGATGCTAAAAAGATGATTATGTTAGTAAGCGATAATGATACTAAAGAAATTAAGCTAACAGAAATACCGATAATGGATAGATATTCAATAGGATCTACGATAACAAAGAAAAAGTTAGACAACGTATATGAAATAATTGGTTTAACAAAAGATGATGTAGATATAAAAAAAGATGTAACAAAATCAGTTACTAAAGAAGAATCTAAAGAAAAAAAGGAAGTATCCTTAAGAGAAATAGATGATAAGTTTATGACTATAGATGACTTTTTAGATAACTTTAGTTAAGCGAGGATTAATTAATTTTCCTTGCTTTTTTAAATATTATTTAATATAATATTTTAACAAACCAAAGGGGATGAAAATTATGGAAGAAAGGTTAGAAGATTTATTACTTATAAAAAACTTTTTAAAGTTATTTGATGTGTATTATGAAAAAACTCCATATTATAGTATTATTGATTTAACAAATAATGGGATAATAGATTTATATCAAGGAAATATTAAAGTAGGAAATCTTATTTTAAAGGATGATAAATATAAAATAAACCTTAATTTAGATGATATTAGTTTAAAGGCATCATCACAAATAGAAGAAAATAATGGAAGAAGATTTTTAACTTTAAATTATAGTTTAATAAAGAATAACGATAAAATAAAGGGTAAATATACCATAAATGAATCCGTTAAGAATAATAAGAAAGATTTAGTTGTAAAACATAAATTGTGGGTTTTTAATAATTGTGAAAGAACTAAATTTTATAGATTTTATACAATAAAAAATGAAACTTATTTAAATGATTTAATAACGGATGAATATATAAATTTTGATAATGGAGCGATTAGTCATAAATTAAATAAAAATTTTTCAAGAGTAAGATATGATTATAATGATAAATTATTGGATTATTTATGTTGTTATTTTGATTTAGATAATGAGCCTCTTACTATAACTGGAGGTTATAAGTTATTTAATGATGCTAATAAAAATGAATTTGATAAAGTAATAGAAAATTATAAAATTAGAATGGATGAATTAAGTCCTAGATATATTAAATTTGTAAAAGAGCAAAAAGATACTTTAGAATATTTTTATGATGACTTATTTGACCGAATAGTAGATAATTCTCTTACATCACTTACTGATTTAGAAAAAGAATATATATTTGGAAAAAAAGAAAATAATTGTTATAAATTAAAAAGATAGAAGCACAAAATATTTAAACTACCATAAAATACTATGGTGGTTTTTTGCTTGTTTTAGAAGATATTATTAACATTAATAAAGTTTTATATGATTATTTTAAAGAGGATATAATAAGTTTATTTTTAGATGGATACTGTCTTGATTATTATTATATTTTAAAAGAGTTTTACCCTGAATCTGTTTTAGTTTTAGAAAAGGGTAAAGACCATTGTGCTTCTTTAATTAATGGAAATATATATGACGTAAGTGGTATTAGAAATATAAATGATTTTATCATTCCAAGTAAAATAGAAGAAGATTTCGTATATGACTTTTATAAGAAAATGGATAACTATGATTATGAAAGAATAATAAAATTACTAAAAGGAAGTGCTAAAAAAATGAATAATTAAATTTTCAACAAATTGTGACAAAATATT
>FR881483.1:0-3050 GCA_000434835.1 Clostridium sp. CAG:594 | reverse complement strand
GGTATTTGATATTATAAACATAGAATAGGATAACCTCTTAAGGTTATAAACAAGTCTTTTATGTATGGTAAGATTATAAAAGATAATAATAGTATTAGAAGGAGTTAGCTATGAAAAAGAAAAATGTAGTGATTATGGTAGGATCAGGAATAATAATTTTAATATTAGTAGTGTTAATTATATTGTCTAAAGAAAGAAAGGTAACATGTAAAATTAATTATGAAAACGAGTATTATAAGATAAATTATAAGTATGTAATAACGTATAAATATTTGATGGTAGAAAACGTCATGATAGATAATAAATATAAATTATTATATAAAACATATAATGATTTTACTAATAATGTATTAAATAATAAAGAAAAAGAAGAAATGATTAAAGAATATAAAAAAATGGCTATAAATGGAAATAAATATAAAGGAATAGGATATAAGGTATCAAGTGGATTAGATTATATAAATATGGATGGAAATATAGACTATAAGAAAATAGATTTTAAAAAGTTAAAGAAGGATAAAAATAAAGTATCGGAAATAAAAATAAATAAAAATGATACTATAATAAAATATAAAAAAGAATTAAAGAAACAAGGATATGAGTGTAAGTAGGTGAAAGAATGAAAAAGAGAGTAAGAGATAAAAGAGGATTTACATTAATAGAATTATTAGTAGTAATAGCACTTATGTTATCAATACTAGGTATAGCTGTAGTATCATTTGTTGGAATATCAAATAAGAAAAAGGAAAGTTCAAAAGAATTAATTAAAGAACAAATAGAGACGGCAGCATCAGAATATTTTAATGCAAATGAGTTTTTATTTAGTAATTTAAAAGATGATGCATTTGGAGTAATATCAGTAGGTAAGTTAGTAAATGATGATTACTTAAACGTAGTAACAAATCCTGTAACAGGAAAAAGGATAGGAAATTGTACAATAGTAGTAGTAAAAAGAAAAAATAATAAATTCACATCAGATGTAGATGATGAATCATTTGAAAAAGCAACTGATAATAAAACAGGAACACAATTAACTAACGTATGTGATTCAATATTGGTATCAAGTGATGATATACAAGGTGGAAAAATAACATATTATGATGAAAATTATAAAAAATTAACAGGAAAAAGGTTTAAAGATTTAAGCGATAATAAAAAACTATGGTTTAATAGTAAACATTTAGGAGAAAATAAAAATCTAATTGCATGTTCAGAAGATGAAGTAGAAGTAAAAAAATCAAAAGGCGATGAAATAGAAGTAATAAAAAAAGAAGGGCTTGGTTATTGTGCAACCATAAAAAATGGAACTAATGAGGATATAACATATAGCTCAAAAGATGGAAGTTGGTCATTAACGGTTGCGGAGAGAGTAGATACAACCCCACCTATAGTAAGTAATTTAAAAGTTGAATCAGAAAATAGTTATATAGGTAGTGAAAGTTTTGATGAAGCAGAAGAATATAGGTCTAAATTCTATTCTTTCAAATTAATTCCTACAATGGGTGATTTGAAAAATATATTTACTTATAATGAAATAAATGCAAATAGTATAAGAAATTATAAGTCTGACACTTCACGTTACTGCACATCTGGTGGTCGAAAAGTAAGATGTGTTAATAGCTCTGGATATTACAGTCATGATGCTGAAGATTTATATGTAGATAAAAAGTTGCTTATGATTCGTCACCTTGACCATTATAGTTATTATTATAGTGATGATTTTAGAGATGAATTGATTGATAAAATAACTTCTAAGATGGATAATAACGGAAAACATATAATATTTTATTTAGAAAAAGAAGATTTACCTAATGATATAAATAAATATTATTATATACAATTTAGGAATGATATTTATTATGACCAAGAGCCTAAATATAAAACTGTTCATTCATGTAATGGAAATGGTACTTGTTATATATCTGAAAAAAGAAATGGTGTAAGAATTAAAAGTGAAGAAATAAAAAATAATGAAACTATAAAAATATTAGATAATGGAAAAAGAATTATTTATTATACAAAACAAAATATATTGTGTCAGATTAACCAAACAGATAGTGGTAAAGGAGAGAATATTTGTGTGAAGATAGTAGATGCATATCCTAGTTCTATAAATATAAGTACGGCGGGAATATTTGCTACTTTTTATCGTACTATACCATATTACGATTCATCTATTTATTCTAAAACCGCTCTTGCATCAGCACCTGCTTATGCTAAGTATAAAAAAGAAATAAACGGACAATTAACAAAAGTGTCTTTCACTTATAATGACGATACATCAAAAGTATATTCTTATGACATAAATAAAAAGTCTACAAAGAAAGTAAAGAGAAATGAAAGATATGGAGATTTAATAGGCCCTTATTTAACCGAAACACTAAAACAATTAAATAGTTTGTTATGGTTTAGAAGTGATAGAGATTTATATAACTTTTCATATACAACTGATAAAAGTAAATCACTTAAAGGAGAGGGACTAAACGAAGAATATAATAAAGAAGTATTAAATTCTGTTGAAATATATGATTTTAAACAATCAAAAGATAATTATAAAAAAGAAAAAGTAAATAAAAAAGAAGAATCTGTAGAGATTAATCATATTCATTCATTTGAAGATAGCTCAGAAAGTAAATTGGACGGGTCTGTAAGTAATTATAAACTGACTATTAAAGATAATGCGGGAAATGAAACGACAAGTAAAGCAAATTATGAAAAATATAAACTTTGTACATATACTAAGCAAAAAGTTTGGGATAGCCCTGTTGATGAAGAAAGCTGTGAAGATGTATGTAATAGTCATGGTACATTAGTTAAGAAAAGAGGATTAGGGATGGTAGCATGGGTAGATGAGGCAACAGAAGAATTTTGCTCTGAACCAGAATTTTTTGGTGAAGATAAGGTAAGAATTCCAAATAGCCCTGAGTGTCCAAAGACGGATTGTACAACACCTACTCCAAATAAACCTAATAAGCCTAATAAACCAAATGAACCAGAAGAATATACAAGAAAAGCGTTCAAATTCTCAGAGATGGATAATTTCTGTAGTA
>FR881482.1:8677-32548 GCA_000434835.1 Clostridium sp. CAG:594 | reverse complement strand
TGCTAATAGATTAATTTATTCTAAATATAATACAAATAAAACTTTTAAATTAGTAAATAAAAAAATAATTGATAATACTATTACTAACAAGTTGATATCTAGAAGTAGTGCTAAAAAAATAAATAAAAAATTATATGGTACTAAAGTTACTGTTATGGATGAAATAATAAGTGATACAGAATTAACAAATCCTACTAGTACAACTACTACTAAAAAAAATAATAATGTAAAGGAGAAATAAATTATGGAACATATAACTAGCAATAACTTTGATGAAAAAATAAAAAAAGATAGAGTATTGGTCGATTTTTATGCAACTTGGTGTGGACCTTGTAAAATGCTCGGATTGGTATTAGAAAAATTTGATGATGAAAATATTGTGCCGATTCTTAAACTAGACGTTGACGAAGCAAAAGACGTTGCAGAAAAATATAAAGTGTTTACGATACCAACTTTAATAATATTTGAAAATGGCAAAGAGATAAAAAGAAAAGTAGGATATCAAAGTTTGGATGAACTTAGAAAGTGGGTTAATGATGAAGAATAAAAAAGGATTTACTTTAATAGAATTACTAGCGGTTATAGTAATTCTTGGTATACTTTTATCAATTAGTATAACAGCAGTTAATAAGATAAAGAAAAATCAAGATGTTGAAAACAAGGAAAACGTTATAAGTGGAATTTTAACAGGCGCTAAAAGTTATGTTTCAGATAACACATCTATTTTAGATACTTTACCAAAAGATATAACAGTATCAACTTTTAAAGATAAGTATGCTGATTTTGACGAATCAAAGTATGATTATAATAATAAGACTGTAAAAGTTGAAAAGTGCGATGCAGCTGGTCTTAAATTAAAGTATAGTATTGAAATAGATGGTGTACCTTATAACGATTGTGGTTGTGATGCACAAGCTTCAGGTAATTCCACAAAAATATGTAAATAAAAAAGCTTAGGTTTAAAAAAACTTAAGCTTTTATTTTATATAATTATCTAGCTCCGTCGGATAATTTCCTTCTTCATAGGTAAATTCATAAATTACATCTTTATCAAATTCTTTATATGTGATTTTGTTTTCTTTTAAAATATAATTAATTTTATTAATATATGAATAATCAAACGTAATACGTTTTTTAATCATCTTTTTAATAGGAATGATAGATTCATTTGAAATTGTATTACTAACGGCATTTGTATATGCTCTAACAAGACCGCCGGCGCCTAGCCCGCCGGCGCCTAGCTTTACACCACCAAAGTATCTTACAACAATTGCTAAAACGTAGTTTAAATTCTTGCTTTCTAAAACGTTTAGTATTGGCATGCCCGCAGTATGACTTGGCTCTTTATCATCATTAAACCTTTTTATATTATCTATTATATAAGAGTAGCAATAGTGGGTTGCATCCTTGTACTTAGCTTTTAGAACATCAATTTTTTCGTTTACTTCTAAAACGTTATTAACTTTATATACATAGGTTATAAACCTTGATTTATTAACTATCAGCTCTCCATTTAAGTCATTTTTAATCGTAAACACATTAAATCACCAAAAACATTATAAATGATTATTTCATTTTTATCAAATATATTATATAATGGACATATAAACTTTGGAAAAAATGGTGATATAGATGGTAAATATTAAAACAGATTCAAGAAAAGTAAAAAAAGGAGATATATTTGTTGCACTTCGTGGTATTGTAGGTGATGGACATGATTTTATACCTCAAGCTATAAAAAATGGGGCATCAAAAATAATTGCCGAAGAAGGAGAATATAGTGTTCCTTATGAAATAGTTAAAGACTCAAGAGAATACTTAAATGATTATTTAAAAGACAATTATAATAAATATTTAAATGAAATGCACATAATTGGTATCACCGGGACTAATGGTAAAACAACAACGGCATATTTGGTTCATGATGCTTTAAATAAGTTAGATATGAAATGTTGTTACATAGGAACCATTGGTTATTTTAGAGATAAAAAAATATCTGATCTTCCAAATACAACGCCAGAAGTTTCTGAAATTTATGAAATGTTAGTAGAGGCTTATGACTTAGGTTATAGATATGCTGTTGTTGAGGCTTCAAGCGAAGGACTGCTTCATAGAAGGTTAGAAAACGTTCCTTTTGAATATGCTATTTTTACTAACTTAACACAGGACCATTTAAACATACATGGCACGATGGAAAATTACGCTAGATGCAAGCAAAAACTATTTAATCAAATAAAACCAGGTGGTAAGGCGATAGTTAACTATGATGATCCTAATAAAGATTTATTTATGCTTGATTATAATACTAATATAACATATGGTTTTAAAGGTGGAGACTATAGAATTTCTGATTATCAAATGAGTATTATGGGAAGTAATTTTACCTTTATAAATGATGGTGTTAAGCAAAATATTAAAGTCCCATTAATTGGTAAATACAACATATATAACGTACTTACAACAATTATATCGCTTCACGAACTTGGTGTTAATTTCTCTAGTATATATGATGTTTTATTAAACATAGATATGCCACCAGGCAGAATGGATATGGTTGAGTATCAAAATAATCGTATAGTAATAGATTACGCTCATACACCGGACGCTGTTCAAAATGTAATAAGTACTGTAAAAGAAGTATGTGATGGACATATATATACCGTTTTTGGATGTACTGGAGATAGGGATAGAACAAAAAGGCCTATAATGACTAAGATAGTAACTGATTTAAGCAATAAAGCTATTATAACTTCTGATGATTTACATAATGAAGATCCAAAACAAATAGTAGATGATATGATAAAAGGTCTTATTAATACTAATTATGAAATTGAATTGGATAGGAAAAAAGCAATTATTAAAGGAATTAAAATGCTTGATATAAATGATGTGTTATTAATATTAGGTAAGGGTCATGAGGAAGCTATTATAGTTAAGGACAATAAAAGAATTCCTTTTAATGATAAAAGAACGGTTTTAGAATACTTAGAAAGTAAAAAAGCTATAAGAATTGAAAAGATAGATGACTAGTATGAGTCATCTTTTTATGTATGGTTAAATTTGACTTTTTATTATGCTTTTGGTATTATAAATGGCAATTTAAAAAGAGGGGATTTTGGTTAATATGAAAAATAAGGAGCTAATAAGAGAATACAAAAAAGGAAGTAAAAAAGCCTTTGAAAAATTAGTTGAAAATAATATGTATATAGTAGATATGGTACTAAATAAATTTGAGTATAAAAGTGATGATTATGAAGATTTATTACAAGATGGATACGAGTGTTTAATAAAATTAATTAATAAGTATGTATCAGGAACGTACAATTATCCATTAAGTCAGTATTTAAATAATTCACTTACATATTATTATTGTGCTTATATAAAAAGAATTTATGAAAACAATAAACGCGAGGAATTAAATTATATTGACAGTGGAAGTAATGATTTTATATTAGATATAGAAGAAAGAGAAATTGTAAGTAAAATAGAAGATTTTCTTTTTAAATCAGATTATCTTGAGTTTATGAGACAAACTATTCTTATGGCAAGAACTGGGTATATAAATAATATTAACTTAAGTGATAAACAGTTAGCTTCCGCCTTTTGTTGTAGTCGCAGCAATGTAAATTATAAATATAAAAATGCAAAAGAATTAATACAACCAGAAACCATAATAAAAAATACTCATAAACAAGATGATTTTGATACTAAACATAAAGATTTAACTGATTTTTACTCTTATTTTAGAACATCTAAAAAAGTTATGGAATATTTTATGGAAAGTCTTAAACCTCATGAAATTTCCTTATTAAAGAAAGTTTGGGGAAATAACTTTGACGATATAAATGGTATTAAAAATGCTAACATAAGTGAAAAAGAGGTATTAGAATATTATAAAGTAGTATATAAATTATATAATGCAATAACAAGTGCTGATGTAATGGAAGTAGCAAGTAAAACTGGTCTTGGAACATTTCATATGATTAGAAAGTATTAAAGGTACTTACTACATGGAGTTTGGTGATATTACTATTTTAAAGAATATTTGTTTTTCCGATGGAGTAGTTGACCATTCTTATAGGTTAGGTAGGCCATGTATTTATATTGGTGAGGATTTAAATCATATGTATTTTGTTCCACTTGCTAATTTAAACTCCAAAATTAAAGAAAAACAATTTGTAATAGCTCCTAAGGCTAAAAATAATTTAACTAAAAAAAGTAGAATTAGAGCCTCGGAGCTAATTACAAGACCAGTTGCATTTTATGAATTATATGGAAGACTTGATCACTTTGATATTCAAAAATTAATTGAATCATTAAGATTTTTTTATAAGGATGATAATCCTAACTTTAAACTTATTAACCATTTGATAGATAAATATATTAATTATGTTGATTTGGAATGTAATGTTAAAGATAAAGCATATGACAAGCATAAATAATATGCTTTTTTTGTGATATAATACCTTTAGGTGATTTATCATGGATAAAATTAAAGAAAAATTAAGTTTACTTACAACAGAACCTGGTTGTTATTTAATGAAAAACGTAGATGGTAAAATAATATATGTTGGTAAGGCAAAGAATTTAAAAAGAAGGGTATCATCATACTTTAATAGAGAGCATACCGGCAAAACTAAGGCTTTGGTAGAAAATATATGTGATTTTGAGTACATTGTAACTCAAACGGAAGTTGAGTCTCTTTTATTAGAAATTAACTTAATTAAAAAATATTCTCCAAAATATAATATAATGCTTAAAGATAATAAATCTTATCCATATATAGAAATAACAAATGAAACGTATCCAAGGCTTATAATATCAAGACCTAGAAAACTTAAAGGACATAAAGGAAGGTTATTTGGACCTTATCCTAATGCTAATGCTGCAAGAAAAACAGTAGAACTATTAAACAGAATATATCCTTTTAGAAAGTGTCATACCATGGATAAAAAGGTATGTTTATACTATCATATTGGTCAGTGTCTTGGCTATTGTGAGAAAAAAATAGATAAAAGCATAATAAAGAACATGACTTGTGAGGTTTCAAGTTTTTTAAAGGGTAATTATGATGAAGTTAGAAAGAAAATTAAGAATCTAATGGAAGAAGCCTCAAACAAACTTAATTTTGAAATGGCACTTGAGTATAAGGAAATGCTTGAATATATTGATAAGGTACTTGAAAAACAAAAGATTAGTTTAAATGATAACATAAATAGAGATGTTATAAATTATTATGTTAAAAATGATTATATATCATTTCAGGTGCTTCACTTAAGAGATGGTAGAATAAATATGAGAGATAAGGAGATATTCCCTTTAATAGATGATGAAGAAGATACCTTATCTTACTTTGTGACTAGTTTTTATGATAAAAATGAAGTGCCAAAAGAAGTTTTAGTCAGTAATTCATTTGATACTAGCTTATTGAGCAGTGCGATTAACACTAAGGTTTTAACGCCAGTTCGTGGCACTAAAAAAAAGCTTTTAGATATGGCTTATGATAATGCTAAAATAGCTTTAGAAGAAGAGTTTGAACTAATAGTAAGGGATGATAAAAGAACGTTTGGAGCAAATGAAGAGTTAGGTAAAATGCTTAACATTCCTAATTTAAAAAGAATTGAAATATTTGATAATGCACATCTATTTGGAACGTTTACAGTTTCAGGTATGGTAGTTTTTACAAACGGAAAAAAAGATACAAAAGAATATCGTAAGTATAAGATAAATTCTGACTCTAAAGATGACTATCATACTATGCAGGAGGTAATATATAGAAGGTATTATAGAGTACTTCATGACAAATTAGAAAGACCTGATTTAATAATTGTTGATGGTGGTATATCACAGGTGCACGCTGCAAAAGAAATTTTAGATAGTTTGTATTTAGATATTCCAATTGTTGGACTTAAGAAAAATGATAAACATACAACGACATCTTTAATAAGTATAGAAAAAGAATATGATATTGATAAAGCATCAGATTTGTTTCATCTTTTAACTCGCATGCAAGATGAAGTTCATAGATTTACCATAAGCTATCATAAAGATATAAGAAGTAAAGGACAATTATCTAGTATTTTGGATAATGTACCAGGAATTGGAGATAAAAGGAAAAAAGAATTATTAAAAAAATATAAAACTATTACTAGGCTAAAGGAGTTAAACAAAGAGGAATTAAAAGAAGATTTACCAGATAAAGTGGCAGAAGATTTATATGATTTTTTAAGGGAATATAAAAAGGATTAAAACGATAACTTTTAATCCTTTTTTGTTATATTTTAATTTTTTGGAAATTTTTAGGGGGTTTTTCAAAAAAGTGTCTAACTATAGATATGAGAGGACCTAATAGTTTGGGTAGTTATGCTTTCCACTTTTTATTTTTTAAATAGAAAGTGGGGTGATAATTATGAAGAAAGAAAATAAATTTCTTAAAATAATTATTCTTCTTTTAATTTTTCTATTAGTAATACTAATATTTAAAATATAAAAGAAACAGCATATGCCCAAATAGTTAAGGGGGATATGCTGTTTCCATAAAACAACTATGGAAAGCAAACTAACCTTTATTGTTAGGTTCTTTCACTAATTAAATTATACAAAATAAACTTTTTTATGTAAAGTAGTTTTGTATTAATATTCATTAATTAAATATGTGAAAAGGAGGGATCATATGAAAAAACATATTTTAATTGCAGGAAGTATTTTAGTAGGAGTTGGAATTATGAACGTAATTCCGATAAAAAATAACGAGGGGAAAATATTAAAAGATGATGTAATAGTAAGTGATGTAATAGAAAATAAAAAAGAAGGATCTTATTATACTAGCACAGTTGCAAAGATAGATCAGGATTATACTATCAAAAATACTAATTTAAAAGAGAAAGTTAATAATGATATCAATGAAGATGAAAAAGAAATTATATATGAAAAGAAAGAAGAAAGTCCAAAACAAATTGTTTATGAAGAAAATTCTAATGATGTATTAGAAAACTTAGAAAATAATGAAGAAATTAATGAAGAAGATAATGAAAAAAATGAAAATAATGAAACTAAAATAACTAGTGATATTAAAGTAAATGAAAGTGATATTTCGCTTGTAAGTTCTGATAGTGATGTTTTAGAAAGTGATAATATAAGTGCTGAAGAAAAGCCTAATTTATCAACTATTAATTTGAAAAATGGATTTATAGAAGAAAATGGTTTTACTTATTACTATGAAAATGATAATAAAGTTACTGGTATAAAAAACATAGATGGAATAGATAATTATTTTTCACCATCTGGTAAACATTTAGGAACATCTAAAATAAAGGTTGTAGATGTAAGCTATTACCAGAAAGATATTAATTGGGAAAAATTTAAGAATGAAAGTGATTGTTATGGTGTTATTTTAAGACTTGGTTTTTATCAAACATTAGATAAAAAGTTTATTCAAAATTTAAACGAGCTTAAAAGACTAAATATTCCTTATGGGATATATCTATTTAGCTATTCTACTACTTTATCAGGCGCTAAAAAAGAAGCTAATTTTACTAACAATATGATTAGTACTTATGATATAAATCCTACTTTAGGGATATATTATGATATAGAAAGTTGGAATGCTAAAAATAGTAGTTCTAATGAAATATCAAAGGATATGTATAATAAAATAGTTGAAGAATACATAAATACAGTAAATAATTATAATGGAGGAAAATACAAAGTAAAGGTTTATTCTGGTAGATGGTATGCAATGAACAGGCTAGGAGAAACTGCTAAAAATCATGTTGACTGGGTAGCAGAATATAATAGTACTTGTAAGTATGATGGAGCATATTCTATGTGGCAATATACTTCAAAAGGAAGTGTACCTGGAATAGATGGAAGAGTTGATATAAGTTATATTGCTTTATAAATTGTTATTAGTTGTGATATAATGTATTTATTGAAAGGTGGTAATTAAATGAGGTCAGGATTCGTAAGCTTAGTTGGAAGACCAAACGTAGGTAAATCAACACTTATTAATGCTTTAGTGGGGTATAAAATTGCAATTACATCTAATAAAGCTCAAACAACAAGAAATTTAGTACAAGGAATATATAATGATGATGATAGTCAAATAGTTTTTGTTGATACTCCGGGTATTCATAAGCCAAAGCATAAATTAGGACAAAGATTAAACGAAGAATCATATTATTCAATTGATGATGTTGATATAATATTATTTTTAGTTGATGCAACAAAGAGCTTTGGTAAGGGCGATAATTTTGTATTAGAAAAAATAAAAGAAGCTAATAAACCTACCTTTTTAATTTTAAACAAAGTAGATAAAATTAACAGAGATGAGTTATTTAATTTGATTTTAAAGTATAAAGATTTATATGATTTTAAAGAAATAGTTCCAATATCTGCTTTAAAAGAGAAGAATTTAGGTGAACTTATAAAAACTTTGAAAAACTACTTACCAGATAGTGTTAAGTATTTTCCAGACGAAGATTTAACAAACACCACGATAGAGTTTAGAGTATCAGAGCTTATTCGTGAAAAAGTACTTAGATTAACTGAAGAAGAAGTGCCACATGCTGTTACTTGCGTGGTTGAAGAGTACATAGATAAAAAAGATAAAGCAATTATAAATGCTACAATAATTGTTGAAAGAGATTCTTTAAAAAGCATAATAATAGGTAAGCAAGGCGCTATGTTAAAAGAAATAGGTTCTAAAGCAAGATGTGATATAGAAAATATGATTGGTAAAAAAGTCTTCTTAGAACTTTATGTAAAAACCATAAAAAATTGGAGAGATAAAGAAAAGTATTTAAGAGAATTAGGTTTTTATGATATAGATGAATAAAAAAATAAATATATCACCACTATATAAATGAAAGGTGATATTTATGGAAAAGCAAAATTTATGGAATTTATTTAAAGAAACTGGAAAAATAGAGTATTATATAAAATATAAAATGTTAGAAGGGAAAAGTGATACCCTTGGAGATAATAGAAGTTGAAGGAATAATAATAGATGAAAAGCCATATGGTGAAACAAGTAAGATACTAAATATTATAACTAAAGACAAAGGTGTAATAGGTGTATTAGCTAAAGGTGCTAAAAGACTTAAAAGTCCTTTAAGAAGTGTTAGTGAAAGATTTTGTTATGCATCATTTAACATCAGTTATAAGGAAGATAAATTATCAATTCTACTTAGCGCTGATGTGATAAACCCTTTTAGTAATATAAAAAAAGACATAAAAAAAGTATCTTACCTTAACTTTTTATCTGAACTTACCAGCGGGGTTATAAAACAAAATGATGATGAAAGGATATATGATATATATTTAAGTGCAATTCTTAAAATAGAAGAGGGCTTTGATCCGGCTGTTATAACAAACATATTAGAACTTAAGTACTTATCATTTTTAGGGGTGTCTCCAAAACTTAATGGATGCGTTATATGTGGTAATAAGAACGTTGTTAGTATATCTGCGTATAAAGGTGGCTTTGTATGTAAGGACCATATTCAAAACGACTACATAGTAAGTGATAAGACAATAAAATTAATAAGGTTATTAGAATACGTTGATATATCTAAGATATCTAAGCTTGACGTATCAGATGTTGTAAAAAAAGAAATAAATGATTTTTTAGATGATTATTATGATAGGTATACAGGTCTTTACTTAAAAAGTAAAAAATTTTTAAAAACTTTGGAAAGTTTATGATATAATATAAAAGATGTTTATTTTAAATGTTGCAAAGACGGGGATGGAATCCTATCAGCAGTATAAAATGAAGTGATTTCTTCTAGAAATAAATAGGGTGGAACCGTGGATATATATTCACCCCTATAATTTTTCTAGGAGTTTTTTTAATTTTTGAAAAGAGGAAGGATGTTAATTATGAAAGAAAATATTACTATGGAAGAGTTAGTAAACTTATGTAAACAATATGGAATAATATTTCAAGGTAGTGAAATATATGGAGGACTTGCAAATACTTGGGACTTTGGACCTGTTGGAGCAGAATTAAAAAATAATATTAAAAAGGCTTGGAAACAAAAATTTATTCAGGAAGATGTTAATAACGTTGGGTTAGATAGCGCTATTTTAATGAATCCTAAAGTATGGGAAGCATCAGGACACATCTCTACGTTTTCAGATCCATTAATTGACTGTAAAAATTGTAAAACAAGATATAGAGCAGATAAGTTAGTTGAAGATGACGGAGTAGAAGATGCTGGAGGAATGTCTAACGAAGATTTAATAAAATATATTAATGAACACAACATAGTTTGTCCTAAGTGTGGTAAGCAAGATTATACCGACATAAGACAATTTAACTTAATGTTTAAGACTTTCCAAGGAGTAACTGAAGATAGTAAGAGTACTATTTATTTAAGGCCAGAAACAGCTCAAGGAATTTTTGCTGACTATCAAAATATTCAAAGATCAATGCGCCTAAAACTTCCTTTTGGTGTAGGACAAGTAGGTAAAAGTTTTAGAAACGAAATAACCCCAGGTAACTTTATTTTTAGAGTAAGAGAGTTTGAACAAATGGAATTAGAGTTTTTCTGTAAACCAGGAACAGAACTAGATTGGTTTAAACATTATAAAGAATATTGTAAGAATTTCTTACTTTTACTTGGCGTTAAAGAAGAAAACTTAAGACTAAGAGACCACTCTAAAGAAGAGTTAAGCTTTTACAGTAATGCAACAACGGATATTGAATACAAGTTCCCATTTGGTTGGGGTGAGTTATGGGGAATTGCAAGCCGTACTAATTATGATTTATCTCAGCACCAAAAAACATCAGGTGTTTCTATGGAATATTTAGATCCTGAAACAAATGAAAAGTACATTCCATATGTTATTGAACCTAGTGTTGGAGTTGAAAGACTTGTATTAATGATTTTATGTAATTCATATGAAAAAGAACTTTTAGAAAACGGTGATACAAGGGAAGTTATGAAATTTCATCCTTTCTTAGCACCTTACAAAGTAGCGGTATTACCACTTGTTAAAAAGTATCACAAAGAAAAGGCAAGTGAGGTATATAAAGCATTTGCTAAAAACTTTATGACAACTTATGATGAAACAGGCTCTATTGGAAAAAGATATAGAAGACAAGATGTTATTGGAACTCCTTTTTGTATAACAGTTGATGAAGATACAATTGAAAATGAAACTGTTACAATAAGAGATAGAGATACGATGAAACAGATAACATTACCTATAGAAGAAGCTGTTAAGTATGTGGAAGAAAGAGTTAAATTCTAGAGGATTCAAATGGCAACAAAAGGATTAAAAGCTTTAAAAAAAGAAGCAGAAGAAGCTAAAGAAAAAGAGGATTATTCTCTTTTTCTTACACTTTCTAATATTATAAAAGATACGTTTCCTAAAAATTATTATGGTTATTTATCATTTGTTTTAGCAAAGACAAATGATTATAAAAAGTATTTGCCAGAAGATGAATTAAAGGAAGTAAAAAAGAATTTTGAATATGCTTACGAGCGCTTGAAAAAGGATGAAAAGGACAAACTAAAAAGAGAGTTCGATGAATACGTAAACGATTGTTTTGAAGTAGAAAACCTAAAAAAAATAAGAAAAAACATAACTGGCAAATATTTCTTAAAGGAATTGTATAATGATGGTGTTACCTTTATAAACCAGAATATACAGCTTGCAAGTACATATAATTTAGATGGTAAAAAAATAGTTAATATATATGATTTCATAAAGGGACTTTTCCTATTTTCTTGTCTTGTTTATAATCTAATTTATAGAAATGCTTTGCTTATATTAACAATTCCATTTGGCATATTTGGAATAATAACAATATATTCTTTTATAAATATGAATTTTTTTGGAAAGAGAAAACTAAATTCAGAAAAAGAATATTTATCTATAATTATTGAAGAAGCTAATAAAAAAATAAAAGAAATAAAAAGTGAAATAGAAAAGTTAGATGAAAATATAGAAATACTAATAACTCAAAAAAGTGATACTATGTTAAAAATCCCAGAAGTATTTTTGAAGAGTCTAGAAGATATAACCATTCAAAACGAAAATGAAGTTGCATCTAAAATAGCACTTGAACTTAACTCGAATAATATATCTACTTTTACGTATTTAATTAATGAAGAAACAAACCTTAACATAGATGATATAATGAAAAAAATAAAACCTAAGGTGAAGGATGAAAATGACGAATTATCTAGATTTATCAGTAATAAGATAATAGAAAAGAAAAATAGCCAAGAAGAAATAATACTGATGAAAAAAGTAAAACCAGCATCATATTTTATAATAGCAATTTTACTTGTTATAAGTATTCTTAGCATAATAGTTATAGCTAATAACTTCTATGAACTTAACTTTGTATCATTTATAGTATCTTCACTAGCAGGAATAATTAGTATGCTAATATATAATATAAAAACAGGTAAACATTCATCTTTACTAGATACGTTTAATGATAATTTACTACTTACTATATTTAATTCAACGCTAGTATATGATTTAATATACACATCAATTACTAATGAACTTAAGTTTACTTATGGTTTTATTGAAATACCACTTATTTTTGTATTAATGTTTATGGGATTTACTGGTTTAATTTCACTTTTAAAATATAAAAACTTAATGAATAAGTTAAGAGGCGAGTAAGCTTCTTTTTTTGTGTAATAAAAAAACAAGTAAGTTATTCTTACTTGTTATAGAATTCAACGATCATTGATTCTTTTATGTCTGCTGGAAGTTCACTTCTTTCAGGCATACGTACATAAGTACCAGAAAGTTTTTTCTTGTCAAATTCAACATATTCTACAGTTTTATTAATCTTTTCTAAAGCTTCTAAAATTGCTTTATGATCGCGAGATGCTTCCTTAACGGCAATTACATCACCAGGTTTAACTTGGTATGATGGAATATCAACCTTTTTGCCATTAACTGTAATGTGTCCGTGGTTAACAACTTGTCTTGCAGCCTTTCTAGTTGTAGCAAGACCCATACGATAAACAACGTTATCTAATCTGCTTTCTAAAAGCTTAAGGAAATTTTCACCTTGGATACCTTTCATTTTAGCTGCTTTTTCAAATGTTAATCTGAATTGTTTTTCGTTAACTCCATACATTAATCTAACTTTTTGTTTTTCCATTAACTGAAGTTTGTATTCAGATGCCTTACCACGTCTTTTATCATTTCCGTGTTGTCCTGGACCATATGGTCTTTTAACTAATTCTTTTCCAGTTTCTAGTAAAGAAAAACCTAAATGACGACTTTTCTTATACATTGGACCTGTATATCTTGACATATTATCTATCCTCCTTTGTTTTTTGTAAACTAAAGGACCATTGCCATCTAGTAGGGAGTTTGTTTTAATACTTTCACCCTTGCAGCTATAAGGATTACTAGTATGACTTATTCGCAAACAAACACGTTACTAAATTCAAATAGTGCTGCTTTAAAGTTTACACGACTTAAATTATATCTAATTATATGCTTTAAGTCAAGTATTTATTGATAAAATAAGGAAACTATGGTAGTATATGAACCTGTATGGAGGAGTTCTAATGCTTGGTTTTGACACGTATAAAGATATAGATGGTATTAATTGTTTGAATAAAAAAGATAGAAGTACTTATTTTACAGATTATGAACATATATATCCATGGACTAATGAAAATTTAAGAGATTTTTTTGATATGTTTGATGTTAAAGAAAAAAAAGTGCTTTGTCCAACGTCCAGCGGAGATCATTTTTTAAATCTTACTTTAGAAGGCGCAACCGATATAACTTGTTTTGATATAAATAGATTATCTAAATATTATCAAGAATTAAAGATTACACTTATTAAAAGACTTGATTATTCGGACTTTGAAAATATTTTATTTTCTAATGATGTATATACTTGCCTTATCACTTATTTTTCAAATAATGACGTTCAGTTAAAAAAAGATTTAAAAGAAAGTGTTTATGAGTTTTGGAGTAACGTAGTAAAACAATATGAAATAAATAGCATAATGAGTCATGATGTTCAAGTAGATGCTTATTGGAATAACAAGTATTTATTAAATGAAAAAAATTACTACCAATTAAAGAATAGACTTAAAACTGTTAAATTAAGATATTTAGATTGCGATTTAAAAAATCTAAATAAAATTACGCATGAAAAATATGACTACATATTTACCTCAAATATATTTTACTATTTAATGAAGGATGGCTCTCATAAGGGTACCTTTGATGATTTGATTAATTTGATAGGTAAAGATGGTCAAATAGTACAATATTCATTTATGCCAAATCACACCAATGATTTGTACTTTGAAGAAAGAAGAAAACATGACGCTAAAATATTATATAGGTGTGAGCAAGATAATTATATAGAAAATATTTATACATATAGGAGAAGAAATGATTAATAAATATGAAAAATTACTATTAAATATGAATTCAAATAAAGATAAAATTACGTCTTTTACGTCTTTTGGTAATTTTGATCCATCTTATCTATGGACGAATGAGGATATGAAGTTATATCCTAAAGAAAATCTTAAAGGCAAGAATATTTTAACTATCACGTCAAGCGGGGATCACGCTTTAAATGCCATTTTAAATGGAGGGGGCATTATAGACTCATTTGACGTTAATCAATTTAGCAAGTACGTATCTGCACTAAAAATAGCAATGATAAAAAAATACGATTATTATGATTTCTTTAAAAGAATGGATTGGATAGAAAACGTAGAAAGCCTTAATTTTAATTCAAAAGAAAATATAATAGATAGAGTAAGAAAATATTTAAGCCATGATGAATACTTATTTTGGAGTGCTTTTGAGTATCTAAGAACAAATAATAAGATATGTTTTAATGACGTTATAAACGTTTATGGAAATCTAAAAAAGAATGTATATTCAAAAGCATTTTCGTATAATAAATTAAAAAGAAATTTAAAAAACGCTAAAATAACTTATTATGACTCAGATATAATGGATATTGAAAAAATTGTTAATAAAAAATATGACAGGGTGTTTTTAAGTAATGTTTTAGAATATGTTTTAGCAACTAATACTCCGCGTTTTGTTGATAATTATCAAAAAGTAATAAGCGGGTTAGATAAAATACTTTTACCTGGTTCGGTAATATATGGTTATGATTTTAGTAATGTTTCAAAATACTCAGATAATATAAGTGAGCACTTATCTTATAAGTATGCTGATGTTTCTTGTAAATCGTGCGGTGTTCAGCAAAAAATATTTAGTTTAAGTAAAGTATAACGCTTTGCTTTTTTTAATTAAATAAATGGTGCAAATTGTCGTAATTTATGATAAAATAATTTATATAGTAGGAGGTATAGAACATGGGCAAAGGTTTATATATTGGAACCATCGTTGTTGTACTTTTAATAATAATAGTAGTTTTAGTAATAACTCTTAAGACAAAAAAGAAAAAGAAAATATTAAAAGAAATAGATAATTTAGAAAAGGAAAAAAACTTACTTATAAACGTTCCTGTTTTAAATGAATTATCAAAGGTAGAAGCTTTGGTTAAAAGCAATAAAAAGTTAGAAGACCGTTATAATGGATGGAAGTTAAAATTTGAAGTTATTGAAAATGAAACTATACCATACATAAATGATATGTTAATTGAACTTGACTTTGCGGTAGATAAAAGTAAGGCAAAGGAAATATATGAAAAGATATCGGAAATAGAAATAAAACTATATGAAATAAAAGTTAAAATTAAAAACATCATGTCTGAAATTAAGGAAATAACATCTAGTGAGGAAAGAAACAGGGCAAGTGTTATTAAACTAAAGGCTAGGTATAGAAAACTAAAGAAAAAGTTTACCGAAACAAAGGCAGATTATGAAGAAACTGCAAAAACGATTGAATTACAATTTGAAACGATAGAAAAACGTTTTGAAGAGTTTGAATATGTTATGGAAAAAAAGGATTATGAGGAAGTTATTTACGTTGTTAAAGGCCTTACTGAAATGATTGATCATATGACGATAGTAATTGATGAAATACCTGAAATAATGCTTATGGGTAAAAGTCTTATTCCAAAGAGAACGGAAGATGTATCTAGTGAGTATATTAAACTTACAAGGGAAGGTTACCAACTAGATTATTTAAACGTTGAATATAACATTGTTGAAACAGAAAAGAAAGTAAACTCTATATTTGATAGAGTGCGTGTTCTTAATTTGGAAGACGTAACTTTTGAACTTAAGACTATATTAGAGTATTTTGATTCATTATTTAATGATTTTGAAACTGAAAAATTAACTAGAAAATATTATACGGAAGGGCTTGCTAACTTTAATAAGAAGAGGAAACACGTAGATAAATTATTAAATGCAGTTCAAAGTGGTCTTCCAGAGATGAGAAAACATTATAATTTAACTGATGATACGTTAGATTCAGTTAAACTTTTAAATACGGAGTTTGATGGTATCGTAAAAGATTATGAAAAGTTAGAAACACTTGATAGAAATCACACGTTTCCTTTTTCTAAACTTAACGCAGAACTTGAAATTATAATGTTAAAGTTAACAAAACTTAGTGAGAAATTAAATGCTATACTTCAAAAAGTAGGCAATTTAAAAGATGATGAAGAACGTGCAAGGGGACAGCTTGAAGATATTAAACTATTATTAAAACAGTCTAAATATCAAATAAGAAAAAACAGACTTCCCATAATACCGGATAATTATTATGTTGAGCTTAGGGAAGCTTCTGACGCCATAAAGGAAATACAAGCTGAACTATCTAAAAAACCACTTGATGTTGATACGTTAAACGTACGTGTTGACACGGCAAGGGACTTAGTATTTAAACTTCATAATACTACTGCTGAGATGGTTAAGACGGCTTTGTTATCTGAGTATGCAATCGTATATGGTAATAGGTATCGTTCTTCAAAACCAGTTATTAACGAGGGGCTTATTAAGGCAGAAAACTTATTCTTTAAGGGTGAATATAAGAAGTCTTTGGAACTTAGCATAAGCACGTTAGATGTTGTAGAGCCTGGTATCCATAAAAAGATATTAGACTATAAAAAATAAGAGAGGGAGGCATAAGTTATGAGAGAATGGCTTTTAAAGGATGAAGAAAAAAATCCGGTTGGAAGACCAAAATTAGCAAGAGAAGATGTTTTAAAAAAAGCTAAAGCATCCATTTATATATCAATTGCAATATGCATTATGCTTTCGGTTTGTTTTTTCGCAGAAATGAAAGATGAAGATCCTCTTAAATTTACTTATCATTTAACATTTGAAAAGTTATTTGGCGCCATTGAAAATAAAAATGGCTTTATAGTTAAAGAAAAGTATGATAACGAAAGCAATTACGTTATGGAAGTTTCTATACCAAGTGTTATAGATAGATATCAAGGAAGTTATAGGTATACTTTATACGAGATGGATGGTAATAGCTGGAAAGAAAAAGAAACTAAAGAAATAGAGAAGAAAGCTAAAAACTTCAAAATAAAAATAGATTCTTTAAAAAATCAAAACAAAACTTGGAAAATTAAACTTCAGATAATAAATGCTTCTAAAATAAGTGAAACTTATGAACCTGCTGGATGGAGTTTTATGGATTCATCTAAGAGTGAAGATAAATATGCTTATAAAATATTTACCGTAAAAGGTTATTATAGCCCGGTTACTAAAGAAGAAATTAAGGAGTCTATTAATAATAAAGATAAAATAAGTGTTAGTACTAATAAAAACGAACCTAGAAAGTTTATTCTTTTGCTTCCTACTAATAATACTTATGATGTTAAAGTAACATATACTGATGTATCAGGTAAAAACGTTATTTTAAAAGAAGATAGTGATGTTAATGGAAATATATCTTATACCATTCCAAACATTAATAGAGCATCTATTGTTACTTTTAAAGTTAAAGGGTTTAACACATCTAGTTTAAAACTATCTAGTTGGAAAGAAGAAACGGATAAGTCTGGAGATAAAGTAATTAAAGGTACTTATGTTTTAAAACCAGAAAGAGCCTATTAAGGTTCTTTTTTAGTGTAATTTAATAAAGTTTTATTCATACACTTAATTAGGTGATAGTTTTGTTTAAAAATACAATTAAATTAGTTAGTTTATTTCTTCTTTTATTGCTTAGCTTTATATATACTGATAAAGTATTTAACGAAGCTAGAAGTAATGATCCTCTAATGAAGGAGGTTATTTCATATAAAAAGGCGCATGACGTAAAACCAGTTGAACCTAAAATAAAAGATGATGAGATGATTCTTGGTATGTCAGGTTTAATTATAAATAAAGAAAAATCATATAAAAACATGAAAGAAGATGACTCATTTAATAAGCAAAAATTAGTTTATGATAAAACAAAACCAAATACGTCAATTGACAAAACTTATGATTATTATATAACAAATGGTATTTCTAAAAACATGGTATCCATAATATTTAAAGTTAATAATTCTACCAATGTATCTGAACTTTTAAGCATTCTTGCTAAAACAGATGTTACTGTAAACTTCTTTATAGATGGATCATATTTAGAAAAAAACGTTGAAACTGCTTTTAGCATGGTAAATTTAAATTCTGAAATATATAATTTAGGCTATGATAATAAATATTCTAAAAAAATGATAAGTGTTACTAACAATTTAATAGAAAGTATTACCCTTAAAGATTCTTTATTTTGCTTAAATAATACTAAAAATGATAATTATAAAGATATATGTGCTTCTAAGAAAATGTTAACTCTTTCTCCAAAACTTGTTAATCCTAGCATAACCGATTTAAAAAAGGATTTATCAAAAGGTGTTATGATAGTATATGACTTAGATGAATTTGATACATCTAAATTTAACTTTATTATAAACGTAATAGAAAGTCGTGGTTATAAAATAAAAGGTTTATCAAAATTAATAAACGAAAATAGCTAAAAGGCTATTTTTTTCTTTGATAAAAAAATAATAAATGTTATAATATTAATTGTTTGAAGTAGGGTGATATTAATGCATGATAAATTGAAATTATTATTAGATAAAATTAGTTTACCAGAAGAATATTATGAGTTTTTTAATAATGGTAAAATACTAAAACTTAAACTTGATCATACAAGACGTAATGGCATTTTTGTAATTGAAATAGATAATCCTTTAGATATCAAAGTATTAGAATATATAGATCAAAACATGAAAAAAGGCTTTCCTGAAATGGGTTCTATAAAATCTGAATTTGTACTTAGAAATGTAAATTATGATGACTGTTTAAATTACTATAAAGAAGCTATTTTAAAAAGTACTTTAACGAAACCTATGAAGGAGTTATTTATAGAAAAAAACGTTAAGATATCAGGCAATACCCTTATAATAGATACCGATAATATAGCAGAAGAAAACATATTAAATAACCATTTAGAAAGCATTTTAAAATATTATAAGGTATGTGGTTATCCTAACTTAAAAATAAAAACATTTATAAACGAAGAAAATAGGTTAAAGGTAAAAAAAGAATTAGAAGAAGAAATAAAAATGGAGACTCAAAGTAAACCTAAGGAAGAAAATCCTGTTATTTTAGGTGATGAGCCAAAGGGAGCAATAACCGAAATAAAGGATATAATTGCAGAAGAATCAGGCGTTACAGTTGAAGCTTACGTTTTTGGCGTTGAAGAGTTTGAATCATCAAGAAGTGCATTTAAAATATTAACCTTTAAAATAAGTGATAATACTGATAGTATTTATGCTAAAATTTTTACAAAAGATGCAGATTTATTTAAGATGTTATCTAAAAAAATGAAGTCTGGTTGGTTTAGAATTAATGGATATGTAAAACAAGATATTTATGCTAAAGACCTTGTGTTAAACATTAGAAACGTTATGAAAATACCTTCAAAAGACATGACGGTAGTAGATGATGCAAAAGAAAAAAGAGTAGAATTACACGCTCATACAATGATGAGTCAAATGGATGGTATAACTAAGTTAGACTTAGGTAAACACACGTGTGAACTTGTTACAAACGCAATTAACATGGGATACCGTGGTGTTGCAATAACAGATCATAACGGATGCCAAGCATTTCCAATAGCATATAGTCTTATTAAGAATCACAATAAAAAAATAGAAGATAAAAGTAAACATTTTAAGGGTTTATATGGTACGGAGCTTACGCTAGTTGATGATACCGTAAACATAGTTGTAAGACCTACTTGTGATTCTTTAATGGATAACACTTACGTTGTATTTGATACCGAAACAACTGGATTTAATGCTGCCGGTGAAGACCAAATGATAGAAATAGGTGCAGTTAAAATATCACATGGTGACATAATAGATAGGTTTGATAAATTAATTGATCCTAAAAGACACATACCAGATAAAATTACTGAGCTTACTTGTATTACTGATGCAATGGTATCAGGCTGTGACGATGAAAAAACCGTAACGAAAGAATTTTTAGAGTGGGCTGGTAATTTACCTATGGTTGCTCATAATGCTAAGTTTGATATTTCTTTTATTGAAATGGCAATGAAGAAATATGATTTAGGAGAGTTTAAAAACACTGTAATAGATACTTTAGAATTATCTAGAACCTTAGACCAAGGATACGCAAGACATGGACTTTCAGCCTTAGTTAAAAGATATAACGTTCCTTGGGAAGAAGATGCTCACCATAGAGCGGATTATGATGCTGAAGGAACGGCTCACGTTTTTCATAAGTTTTTACAAAAATTAGATGCACAAAACTATGAAAAAATAAGTGATTTAGATAGGTTAGTCCCTAAAGGCGAAATTCATAAGTTTGGTAGAACGTATCACTTTAATGCGATTGCGGTTAATAAAAAAGGACTTAAAAACATATTTAAAATGATATCACTTGCTAATACCGTTTACCTATATAAAACACCTAGAATCTTGCGTAGTGAAGTAGAGCGTTTAAGAGAAGGCGTTTTAATAGGAAGTGGATGTTATGAATCAGAAGTTTTTAAAGAAGCAAGAAGTAAAGAAGGAGAAGAATTAACCAACATAATAAACTTTTATGATTATGTTGAAGTTCAACCTCCAGAAGTCTATAATCATTTAATACAAATGGGAGACTTTAAGGACGAAAAAGAACTTGAAACTCATATTAAAAAGGTAGTATCTGCGGTAAAAGAGGCTGGTAAGATAATTGTTGCAACAGGAGATGTTCACCACTTTAGAAGAGAAGATAAAATATATAGACAAATAATTGTTAATCAAAAGGTTCCAGGTGGTGGACGTCATCCACTAGCTAAAAAAGATATTAAAGAAATACCAAGTCAGCACTTTAGAACAACAAATGAAATGCTTGATAACTTTGCTTTCTTAGGAAAAGATTTAGCATACGAAATAGTTGTTTCTAACACTAATAAGGTTCTTGACATGGTAGATGAAATAGAGGTAATAATAGATACTCATGGAATTCCTTTTTCACCAAGGGTAAAGGCAGATGATGGAAAGTCTTACCTTGATTGTCCAAGAGTTGTAACGGACTTAGTATATGATAAGGCAAAAGATTGGTATGGTACACCTCTTCCTTATAATATAGAAGAACGTATTGCAATGGAACTATATGGTAACATCGTATATAAAGTATGTGAGGAGAATTTAAAAAAGAACAACCCTGACATAACAGATGAAAAATTAAAAGAAGAAACGTTTAGAAATTTGCATGAGGTTATAGTTAAAGGGTTTGATTCGGTTAAAGAACTATTGAGTTGTTATTTCAAAGAGAACTGGGACGATTGTGACGGCACTTTAACTGATGATTCATTAAATAAAAAAGTAAGCAAGGAATTAGGTGGTATTATAGGTGGAGGATTTGATCCAATATACTTAATTGCACAAAGACTTGTTAAACACTCAAACGATGATGGTTACTTAGTAGGTTCCCGTGGTTCTGTTGGTTCATCATTTGTTGCAACAATGATGGGTATAACAGAAGTTAATCCACTTCCAGCACACTATAGATGCTTAAAATGCCAACATAGCATATTTACGTTTGATGATGGAAGGGCACTTGGTAGTGAGTATTCAACGGGATTTGACCTTCCTGATAAGAAATGTCCTTGCTGCGGCGAAGATTTATACAAAGATGGACAAGATATGCCGTTTGCAACATTCCTAGGCTTCAACGCAGATAAAGTTCCAGATATCGACCTTAACTTTAGTGATTTAAACCAAGCATCCGCTCATGCGTACACCAAAGTTTTATTTGGTGCTGATAACGTATACCGTGCAGGAACAATTGGTACGGTAGCAGAAAAAACAGCATATGGATATGTAAAAGGATACTGTGAAGATAAAGAAATAAACATGAGACCAGCTGAAATAGAACGTTTAGCACTAGGATGTACGGGCGTTAAAAGAACAACGGGTCAGCATCCTGGCGGAATAGTTGTTATTCCAGATTATATGGAAGTATTTGATTTTACACCTTTTCAGTTTCCAGCAGAAGACGTAACAAGTGCTTGGCGAACAACCCACTTTGATTATCACGCAATTGATGAGTGCGTTCTTAAATTAGATATACTAGGTCACTCAGACCCAACTCAGCTTAGAATGATTCAAGATTTAACTCATACTGATATAACAAAGGTTCCACTAGATGATAAAGATACGATGAGTATATTTACGTCAACAAAGGCACTAGGAGTTACTAACGAACAGATAATGTGCAAGACAGGAACACTTGGAATACCAGAGTTTGGTACTAACTTTACAATTGGCATGGTTGCAGAAACAAAGCCTACAACATTTGCGGAATTAATTAAAATATCAGGTTTATCACATGGTACTGATGTTTGGCTTGGAAACGCACAGGACTTAATAAAAAATAACATCGTTCCGTTTAAAGATGTTATAGGATGTCGTGATGATATAATGGTATACTTAATGTATCACGGAGTAAAACCTATTAAGGCATTTAAGATAATGGAATTTGTTCGTAAAGGAAGGGCATCAAAAGATCCTGAAACTTGGAAAGAACATAAAAAGACGATGGTAGAGGCTAACATACCAGATTGGTTTATAGATTCATGCGGTAAGATAAAATACATGTTCCCTAAAGCTCACGCAGCAGCATACGTTATATCAGCCTTTAGAATAGCTTGGTATAAAGTTCATATGCCAGTATATTTTTATGCGTCTTGGCTTACATCTAAAGCAACAGATGTTGATGTTGATGTAATGATTAAAGGATATGATGCAATAAAAGCTAAAATAATAGAAATTCAAAATAAAGGTTTTGATGCTACTAATAAAGAATTAGGACAACTAGAAAGTCTTAAGGTATGCTTAGAGGCAACAGCAAGAGGCATTTCGTTTGCACCAATTGACCTTTATAAAAGTAGTGCTACTGTCTGGGGAGTTAAAGATGAAACAACGATATACCCACCATTTGCATCTATTGATGGCCTAGGTGATACGGTTGCTAAAAAAATAGTAGAAGAAAGAGAAAAAAGCAAATTTATTAGTGTTGAAGATATTCAGGTAAGAGGAAAAGTATCCCAAACTTTAACAGATAGAATGCGTATGATGGGAATACTAAACCAGCTTCCAGAATCAAGTCAACTTAGTTTGTTTTAAAAAAAAGGAGAGTAATTTGACAAAACTCTTCTTTTCTGTTATCATAACTGACCGTTGACGAAGGGGTGTTTTGTATGGAAGAAAAAAAGCTAAAAGATTATACTGTAAAAGAGTTTTTTAATTTTTTAAGTGAGAAAAAGGTAGAAGTTAAAATAATTATATCAAACCTTGAAAAAAAGAAGAAAATGTTTGAAATTTGTTGTGGAACTGAAAAAGTTTACAATCCAAGAAATAATACTATAGAACCTTATTTTTATTGTTATAAAGATAAAATTAAAAAGGTTTTA
>FR881482.1:0-8668 GCA_000434835.1 Clostridium sp. CAG:594 | reverse complement strand
AGATAAAATTAAAAAGGTTTTAGAAACAAAAAATAGAAAAGAAGAAATGATTTCTTTACTTAAAAGTATTTTTGGTTATAAATTTTTTGACTTTACCTTAGACGAAATGAATGACTTAGAAGAAAAGGGCATGTTTACCAGAAATAAATTAGGAGAAATATTTAAAGATGTAGTTGGTATAAAAGATGGAAAAGTTGTAAATTTGCCAAAAACTTGGGAAGAATTGGTTGATCTATTAAGTTTCATAATAGAAAAAATAGATGATAAAACAACCACTAATCAAGACAGAAACAGATATTTGCATTCATTAGTTACTATAGAAAATTTGGTAGCTGCTAATTATAAAGATTTGATGTCATTATTATATGCTGAGGAACAGTTACTTAAAAATATTGATGATGTTTGTCAGAAATATAAAGCAAAAAAGATAATAAAAATGGATAATCCAGATGAATTTAAAGAGTTATTAAACCATGGTATGATGAAAGAGAAAATAGATGAAAATGGAAACAAATGTTATGAAGAAGTAGGTTTTGGTGATTTGACTATTAAATTTGTTGAAACATATAATGGTGAAATAAACAGAGTTAATAATTTGAAAAATAGAGAAATAGAAGTTAATAGGGCTTTTAAAAAATTAAAAAGCAAAAATTTAGATGATTTAGAGTATAGTGATTTTCCTGATTTACCGATGGATAAGGAATTATACGTTGGATTAAAAAGTAAAATTGATAAGTATGTGTGCAGCAAGAAAAATGATAAAAAAGATTTAACACATCTTGTTCCACTTTTAGATATGTATTATTATTCGGATTATAGTAGCACTAGCGATAAAAAACAAAAGTAGTTACATATTTCTAACAGGAGGATAAAAATGGATATTATAAGAATAGATGATACTATTGATATGATATCATCAGAAGAAAACAAATTAAAAAGAGATTATGAAGTTGTTTGTAATGTAAAAGAAAATATTCTTAATAATGGTTTTTCTTTAGTTGCTTACGATAATGATGAATTTGAACACGCGTGTGTTATATTAAATTCTTATGGATATAAATCTTTTATGACTTCTAACATTACTTATAATGAATATGAAAAATTATTTAAACTAGTTGGCAAAAGAAGTGGTAAATTATTCTTGAAAGATATAAATATGAAGGAAAATAAGTATTTAAATGCATCTTCTTTTGCTAATATGATGCAAAGACTTTGCAAGTCAGAAAAATATCTTAAAATAATTGATGATAGCAGAAAAAAGATTATAATTGATAAAAATAAAGATATTGTTGGTGGGGCATCTTTGCTTGATACATTAATAGTAGAACCTAAAAATAAATTTATGAGTATGATTAATTCATTTTTAAATGATAAAAAACTTGCCATAAAAGACATGGCTATACTAAGGGAATTGTTAAATAATATTATGTATACTGATATATCAAAAGATTATAATAAGTTTAAAGCTCTTTCTAATGAAATATTTAGAATAATAAAAAGAAATTCTTTTAACGATGAATTATTAGAAGATACAAAAGTAGAATTAAGGGGTGAAATAAAGTCTTATGAAGATTTTTTGGGACATCTTAGAAATAAAAACAAAGTTGTAGAAAATAAAGAACTTAAACTTGGAGATAGAAAAGAAAGAATAAATGAATATAAAAAAAATAAGTTAAAACAAAAAATAAAGATTAAAAAGTCTTCTTTATCATCAGAGTCTAAGCTATGGATAGATATATTAGTAGATCAATTATTAGCATTTGATAAAGATATGATTGATAATTTCAAGACAGATTATAAATCTTATTTACCAGTAGAAAATAATGATATAAATGAAATAATTGACGTTGTTATAAAACAATTAGAATATAAAGATGCAGATGAAGATATCATAGATACACTTAAAGGTGTGAATTTGTAATTGTATGGTGTAAATTATGTTTATGGATATTAACCGAGAAATTAAAAAAACAATGTTTTATTACGTTAAAGATTATGAAAAGTTGCTAAAAAAATTAAAAAGATATGGTAAGAAATATAACAAGTGTTATATAATTATGCTTTGCTATTTAGGATTGCAATATACGATGTTGAATGAATATATTAATAATTCTCCAGTAGAACCATTAAAATCTTCATTAGATTTAATTGATGAGATACAAACACACATGATAGAAATGATAAATATTTTAGATGATGCAAAAAGAAACCCTAATAATTATATAATTGGTGATGATGAATTTAAAAAGAAGAAAAAATACCTAGAAAACTATGTTAGTGAATTAGAAAAAAACGTGGATGAAATGGCAAGAAAAAAAGAAGAAAAAAGAAGAAAAGATAAAAGAAAAAAAGGCTACTTAAGCCTTTTTTTCTTATTATGTGTTATAATATTTTTTAGGTGGTAATATGCATTTTAATTATTTAGATAATGATTATTTAGTTATAATAGAAAAGAAAAATAATAAAAATTTATATATCAGAGTAACAGATAATTTAGAAATAAAAGTAACTTGTAATTATCTTTTTACTAAACTTTCTGTAAAAAAAGTATTAGAAGATAATAGAAGATCGATAGAAAAAATGATAGATAAACAAATCTTAAAAAATAAAATGCAGAAAAAAGAAGCTAAGAATCTTTTAGGCGAAAAGTTAAACGTCATTTATAAAGATGTTAAAAGGCCAATATATGATTCAGGCGTTATTACCGTAAAAGATGATACCATGCTTAATAACTGGTATAAGAAATATGCAAAAGACGTATTTAAAAAATATTTAGATGAAGCTTATTACGTATTTGATGAAAAAATACCATATCCTATAATTAAGGTTAGAAGTATGAAAACAAGATGGGGAGTATGTAACATAAGGGATAATTCTGTTACACTTAATTTAGAGCTTATAAAAAAAGATCCTATGTATCTAAATTACGTTATAGTTCATGAATTATCACACTTTGTCCATTTTGATCATAGTAAGGCATTTTGGCGTGTTGTAGAAAAATACTGCCCTGATTATAAAATGGTTAGAAAAAAGTTAAAGGAGTAGTTTATGATAATAGAATCTAAAGATAATAAGAAAATAAAATATTTAAATAAATTAAGAACAAATAAATTTATGAATGAAGAAAAAAAGTTTGTTGTAGAAGGTATGCATCTTGTTAATGAGGCTAAAAAAAGTGGTCTTTTGCTTGAAACTTATTCTACTTCTAGCTGTGACTTTGGCGTAGTAAATAACGTTGTGTCTAAAAGTGTTATGGATTATATAAGCACACTTCCTTCTAAAACGGATGTTATTGGAATAGTTAAGTTTATAAAAGAAGATTTAACGCTTGGAGATAAAATAATTATATTAGATGATGTACAAGATCCAGGAAATTTAGGAACCATAATAAGAAGTGCTAAAGCATTTAATATAGATACGGTAGTGCTTAGCTTGGGATGCGTTAAAAAATATAATGAGAAAGTTGTAAGAGCAGCTCAAGGAATGCTTTTTAAAGTAAACGTTGTAACAAAAGATTTAAAGTATTTTATTCCTTATCTAAAAGAAAATGGATACTCGGTATACGGAACTTGTGTTACGAATGGCACGGATATAAGTACACTTAAAAAGAATAAAAAACTTGCAGTTGTAATGGGAAATGAAGGACAAGGAATAAGTTATGATATTAAAAAAGAACTAGATAAAAACGTTTATATAAATATGAACGATGATTGTGAAAGCCTAAATGTAGCAGTTGCATCTTCAATTATTATGTACGAAATGAATAAATAAAAGTTAAACTATTTTTACTTGATGGGAGAGATAAAATATGAATTATTTATATATTGGAAAATTAGTTAATACTCATGGTATTAAAGGGGAAGTTAGAATATTATCTAATTTTAGACATAAAGATAAAGTGTTTATAAAAGGATTTAAGTTTTACGTTGGTAAAGATAAGAAAGAGTATGTTGTTGAAACATATAGAAAACATAAAAACTTTGATATGGTAACATTTAAAGATAACTATGATATTAATTTGATAGAACATTTAAAAGGTTCTTTCGTATACATTAATAAAGATGAATTAAAACTTGATAAAAATAAGTTTTTATCAGTTGATTTAATTGGATTTGATGTTATAATAAATGATAAAACAATTGGTGTTATAAAAGATGTATTAGATACTCCTGCAAATGAAGTTTTAGTGCTTGATAATAACATTATGATTCCATATGTTGATGCTTTTATAAAAGAAATTGATATTAAAAATAAAAAAGTATCTGTATATGAAGTGAAAGGACTTTTATCATGAAAATAGATATATTAACACTTTTTCCAGAAATGTTTGATGGATTTAAAAATGAATCAATTATAAAAAGAGCGATAGAATCTAAGAAAGTAGAAATAAATACTTGTAATTTTAGAGATTTTGCAAAAAATAAACATAAAAAGGTGGATGATACTCCTTATGGTGGAGGAGCTGGTATGGTTTTAATGTGTCAACCAATATATGATGCGGTAGAAAGCCTAAAAACCGATAAATCAAAGGTTATAATGCTTTCTCCTCAAGGAAAACCTTACACGCAAAAGAAAGCATATGAACTGTCAAAGGAAGAACACTTGATATTTATATGTGGTCATTATGAAGGATTTGATGAGAGAATAAGTTCGCTTTGTGATGAGGAAATATCAATAGGGGATTACGTTTTGACTGGAGGAGAACTACCATCGATGGTCATTACTGATTCAGTTGTAAGATTGCTTCCTGGAGTAATAGAAGAAGAATCACACGAAATAGATTCATTTAATGAAAACTTACTTGACTATCCAACTTATACCAAACCAAGAAACTATAAGGGGATGAAAGTTCCTGAAGTATTATTATCGGGAGATCATAAAAAAATTGATGAATGGAGAAAAGAGCAAAGACTTCTTGTAACAAAAGAAAAAAGACCAGACCTTTTAAGAAAGAAAATGATTTTGAAAAAAGGTGGCATGAAAAAAAGTGGTTTTAAAATATCAATGGATGATGTTAAAAACATTAAGGTAACAGAAATTAAAGAAGATAAAAAAGATGCTGTAGAAGAAAAGGAAACTCCAAAAAAGGTTACGAAAAAAGAAACTAAAAACACAGTTTATAAACTTTTGCTAGAAGAAAAATTAGTTGCAATAACGATATTTAATCCTAAAAAATTAGAAGGATACAAGTTAAAGGGAAGAAACAAAGATGGAGATATAACAAAAATCCTTATTGTAAAAACATCTTTTGCATCAAAAGTTGCGATGAAAAACATTAGAAAGAAAATAGATATATTAAATTATAGATTAAACATGGCTCTTCAAACAGATGATAATGATGCAACTTCAAGAGTACTTGGAGAATCTGAAATGTTAAAATCTATGATAATAAAGGTTTATTCTAATTTTTTAAGTAAAGAAACTTTGGATTTTGTAATTCAAAACATAAATAAATTAGTAAATGAATTCGTAAAAAATAAATCTCTTAGAAATTCAGTTTTAAATGGAAGAAACTAATAAACAAAAACAAATACTTGCATAATAGTTAATTATGTGATAGAATTTTAATGTTTGAAAAAAGGCAATCCGCCGCATACAAATTATTTTGCATGATTGCTGGTTATATGTTTTAGAAAGGAGAACTAAGAAAATGAATAAGATTGAAGAAATTACAAACAAACAATTAAATCCTAACGTGCCAGAATTTAGAGTTGGTGATACTGTTAGAGTAGGTGTTAGAATAATCGAAGGTAAAAAAGAAAGAGTACAAGCTTTTGAAGGCGTTGTAATCTCTCGTAAAGGTTATGGTATATCTGAAACATTTACAGTACGTAAGATGTCTAGTGGTGTTGGAGTTGAAAGAATATTCCCAATTCATTCACCAAAACTTGATTCTATTGAAGTAGTAAGAAAAGGTAAAGCAAGACGTGCTAAACTTTACTATGCAAGAGATATTGTTGGTCAATGGAAATTAAAGGAAAGAAATTAATAAGGCTATTTATGCCTTATTTTTTGATAGGTTTTAAATATGAAAAAGGAAAGAATAAAAAAAATAGTAAAAGATATATATCCATATGTTTTAGTTGTAATATTAGTAGTACTTGTAAGAACGTTTATAATAACCCCTGCAATTGTAGATGGACCATCTATGGAACCTACTTTATATAACAATAATGTTGTTTTACTAAATAAACTTGATTATAAGCTTAATGGAGTAAAAAGATTTGACGTTGTTGTAGTTTCCTGGAATGATGAAAAAATAATAAAAAGGGTTATTGGACTTCCGGGGGAACATATTGAATATAAAAAGGGCTCTTTATACGTTGACGGCGTTATGGTTGATGAAACATTTACGCACCGTGAGACTGATGATTTTAAACTAGAGGAAACAGGTTATATAACAATACCAGGAGATAAGTATTTGGTAGTCGGTGATAATAGGCCTGATTCAACGGACTCAAGAGTTATAGGATTATTTGATAAAGAAGACATCTTAGGTAAGGTAAGTTTAAGAATTTTTCCTATAAATAAAATTAAGAAAATAAAGTAAAGGTAAGCTTTAAGATAGTTTATCTTTTTTTGTGGTATACTTAAATTGATTTGTAATTTAAAACAATGTATAATAAATTTAAGAAGGTGATTTGTTTGGCTTTAATATCATTTATAAATAAAAAGACATTTGAGATAAAAGATGAATTAGAAGAGTATATTTATTGTGATTTTGAGATAAGTAAAATTATATCTGAACTTAATAAAAAAGGTTTTAAAACACTTTATTCATGTGCTGGACACAATGAAATAGGATTAATGTGGCCTACTCATAAATTACCCATTTCAGAGTATGAATCATATAAAGAAAGATCTAAAATAGATAAATCTCTACATTTAGTTAAAAAAGAAAAGGAATACTTTTATCATAAAGATGAGAAAACCTCAACTTGGATATATATTTCATTTTCCAAAAATTATAATTTTCATTCCATACCTTTAGGATTCGAATACCAATTAGTAAATGGTAATTCATATATATCAAAAAAAATTGATTTTTACTTTGATGATGCACATACTATAAGAAAAAGTGATAGTCAAATAGATGAAGAACTATTCTTATCTCGTTGTGAATTAGAAAAATGGGTAAAAACGTTATAAAAAGCCATATTTCAAATTTGAAAAACAAAGTGATTTGATATATAATTATTTTATATATAGGAGGGTAAAATGTTACAAAGAATAAAAAATAAAAAAATTAAAACAAAAAACTTATTTATTGTACCTGTCGGATATAATAAAATTTATGGTACTGGTAAAGAGATTCAAGATTATAATTTTTTTACTGGAAAACCATACCATAGAGAAGTAAGAACTTATAAATTTGTTCCTATAAATCCTATTTATAATATATGTGTAAAAAAAGATGATGAAAGAGATTTGTGGGTAGATATAATTACTGGTAATGAGTATCAGATGTTCGACTTAAATTTAGAAGATTCAGCTATTTGCGTTTCAAATAGAATAATTCCTGTAAGTAAATATTTTCTGGAAGAAAAAGTTAGTTTTGAAGATTTAAAAGAATTAATTTTAAAATTAAATGAAACTGAAAATAAAAAAATGACAATGAAAGAATATGTAGAAAATTTTGAAGAATTTGTTAAAACAAACCCAGAAGAAGCAAAACAAATTGCGTTGGAAGCACTTATAGCAACAGGTGTATTAGATGAAAATGGTAATGCTAAAGAACAAATAGTAACATCTTCTCAGTACATTGGAAAAGAAGAAAAGGCACCAACAAAAACATTAACAAAGCCGAAAAAGAACAACAAGTAATTGTTTTTGTCTTAAAATAAAGTAAGTTGATGAATAATAAATATATATGAAAGGTGATTTTATGTTACAAGAAAAGAAAAATGAAAAGGAAGAAATAATTAAAATAATTAGTGAAATAGATGAAATATTAGGAACAAGAACTAACGTAAGAAAAAAAGTAAATAGCTATGATATTAAGTGTTCTTTGCTTGGCATGATTGCGGGAGTAATGATTCCTATTACATATAATAATATTAATCCTAATTTAAGCGCTGAAAATAAAGAAACACTTATTTATTCTTGTGTGCTTTTAGGTGCTGTTTTAGGTTTTTCAGTAAATCATTTAGCAGATTTAAAAGATAAATATGGATTTGAAAAAATGTATGAAGAATATGAATACGCATATACAAGACTATCAAGAAAAGAACAAATTGCTGTTTTAGAAAAAGAAAAGAAACTATTACGTTTGGCATCTCATAGTTTAAAATATAAAAGAAATATTGATATGGCTTATTCCTATTTAAAAGGAGATGATTCTAAAAGAACATTTTTTGAAAATTTAGATTATGAACATCCATATCATATATTACTATCTACCGATGAAGAAAAAAGGATACACGATCAAGGGTTACTTACTCCAGAGGAAGCTGTTAAATACTGGGAGTCTACTTTTAGCAAAGTTTGCATTCCTTCTGATGAAAAAAGATGTGCTCGTTTTAAAGATTGCCATGATTGTTTAGTTAGTTTTTCTGAAAATAGACGAAGTGGTTGGGAAAAAATACATTTTTGTAAAAAAACATTAGGACCAAAACCAAGAAGCAATAAGTAGTTGTTGTTTCTTTTTTTATTATGAAAGTATGATATA
>FR881481.1 GCA_000434835.1 Clostridium sp. CAG:594 | reverse complement strand
TCAAGTCTGCATATTTGTGTAAAAGGACATAAAAAAAAGCAAATTACTCTGCTTTTTTGTCGTCTTCTGAATTAGTTAAAGAAGTTAAAATGCCTTCTATAAGTTTCCATTCTTCATCAGTTTCAATTGGAAGAAGCACTGGATTTTCTTCTTCCGGATTAAATATAGATGCATATACTTTAGTATTTCCTTCTTCATCTAACGTATTATCTGTATATGCTATATAATTTTTCTTAGTTTTTTCATCTTCGTAAGTAAATAATACTTCACATTTAATTTCTTTCCCTTCATCATTTACTATAGTAAATGTATTATCTTGTGTAATTTCTTTATTTTCCATTATTTTTTCCCTTTCTTATATCTAAATAATTTTGCAAAATTATAGTTGCCGCAACCGTATCTACTTTGGATTTTCTTTTTTTTCTTGAAATATCTGCTTGCAGTAAAACGTTATTAGCGCTAACAGATGACAATCTTTCATCTTGCTCATAAACAGGAATATCATAAGTATCATTTAGAATTTTAACAAAACTCTTCGTTCTTTCTGCTGCAAATCCTAGCGAATTATTCATGTTTTTTGGAAGACCAATTACGATGGCACCCACCTTGTATTCATCTATTATTTTAGTTAAATCATCCATTATTTCGCTTGGATTATTTTCACTAAACCTAAGAGTTGTTATAGCACTTGCAATCGTACCTGTCATGTCACTTACCGCAACACCCAACGTTTTAGTACCCAAATCTAAACCAATGTATCTCATTAATTTAAGTATTCCTTTAATAGTATTTCAAGAATTTTAGCTCTATCTATCTTAAGTATTTTGTTTCTAGCTTCTTTATGATTAGAAATATATCCGGGATCACCACTCATTAAGTATCCAACAAGCTGATTTACAGGATTATATCCTCTTTCTTCTAAAGCTTCACAAACTTCTTTAATTGTTTCTTTAACTAATGCTTCGTTAATATTTTCAATATTAAACAAATAAGTTGTTGATGACATATTATCACTCCCATCTTTATTAATGTAGTTATATTTTATCATTTTTTTATCAAAATAGCAATAAGTCTACTTCCAAAATGGCTTAGACTTTGCGCCGCTGATTTTAAAATCAGGATTATCAAAATCTTTATAGTATTGCCTTAAAAAGCATTTTTTATCTAGTTCATCATTAAAAACAAAACTTACCAAATCATCTACGGTAGCATAAGACTTACTATTATATAAGTAGTCTAACTTTACTGTATCTAAATTTTTATTTGCACAAGAAAGCATAAGTTTTGTAAAGAAATTAACATTATTTTGCCAAATAACAGGATTAATAGTTCCGTTTGGGCTTCTAAATTCTATTGTATTTAATATATTATTATCCTTAAAATTTCCTTTAATCATTAATAGTTCATCAGTATTTTTACAATCTAATGAAGCTGGAAAATTAATGCAATTATATTTATTTTTAGTCAAGTATGAAACATCTACTTCTTTTAACAAATTATAATCATTTATTATTATCCTACATATATTATCTATTTTTTTTGAATTAAATTGAGCATTTTGTCTTAACTTATAGTTTTCTCCATTGGTAAATCTAAAGATATCATCTTCAAAAATATACCATAATTTGAAAAAATTAAGCCAGGCACTATTGCTATTAAGTATGTTTTTCCCAACATGGACGTGTGCCCCGCACTTACCAGAATAATAGCCATCATTATTTTTAATAAACGTTAGAATGTTATCTAACTCTTCCCATGTTTTAGCACTATCAGTTAATACAGGACTTACAAGTTCTATATGATTGTTTATTTCACATTCTACATCGTAATTATAATCATAACCAATGTCTTTCATAAATACTCTAGCAGCATTATCTTCATCTATAAAATTTGATTTGTATGAATCATTAAACGGATCCATCTTAAATTCTACTTCTAACCCAAATGTAACATTCTTTGGTAAATCAAGTGTTTTTCGGTATGGAATATAAAAATCTTCTAAGTTTTCTTTCATTATTATCCCCTCCAAAATGGTGATGAAATAGCACTTGTCCTCTTTGTTTTAGGCTCTTTAAAATCCTTATAATACTGTCTTAAAAAACATATTTTATCGTAATCATCATTAAATACCAAATCGCATAATTCAAATGCTTTATCATCAGTAAACGTTGTTATATGTCCCTCAAATTCTTTATCTAACCTATAATCTAATAGTTCGCTATCAAAATTATCATCTGCAACCGCAAGCATCATTTTTAATAAAAAATTAACATTTTCTTGCCATATAATTTTGTTTATGGTGTATGCTGGGCACCTAAATTCAATAGTTTTATGTTTATTGAAACTTTTCTCTTCTTTTGATAAATCTAATCTTAAGATCTTTTCAATTGTAAACGAAATCGAGGTATCTTTCATGCAAAGATATGATGGAAACAAGTTTTTATTAAGAAGCTCATTGTTCTTTAAAGAATTAAATAAATATTCTTTTACCCTGCTTGAATAACGATCCATTTCCTTTCTATCAAAATAATATTCTCCGTTTGTAAATTTTATAATCTCCTCTTCATATGTAGCCCATAGTTTTAAAAATAGTTTCCATTTATCAGCATCATTTCCTATTATTCCTAATCCGGCATGTATGTGAGATGCACATCCACCATTATTATAAGCTCCATTTTTATTTAAAAATGTAAGCGTTTTATCTAAATCATTCCACGAGCCTTCATTATCTGTTAAAACATCAGATACTATCTCAATTGTATTATTTATCTCTTCTGTTGCACGCCAGATTTTAGGTGCTTTTTTCTTATTTAAAAACTTACTAGCTGAATTATTGTCGCATACCTTTTTTATATAATTAGAATTATAGCCTTTCATTTTAGTTTCTATTTCAAGTCCAAAAGTAGCGTAAGATGGCAGACCAAGCGTTTTTCTATAAGGAATATAAAAATCTTTTAAATCACTACGATTTTTCTTATTAATAAACATAGTATCTTAAGCCTTTCAATTAACCAATTTGTTTCGGTTTAATACTATATCATACTTTACTTAAAAAGAAAAGAACTTAAGTTATAAGCTCTTTACCATTCTATCCAGTTATTAGCTGCTTTAAGTTCTTTAATTATTTTTTGATGTTCAGCATAAGTTTTAGTAAAATGTGTTTTACCAGACTTATCTGCAACAAAGTAATAATAATCATTATCATCTGGATTTAATACCGCTTTTAAAGATGACTCTCCAAAATTACTTATTGCCCCTACCGGAAGTTTACCATTCATACCTGGTCCCCTTGTATTATAGGGATTATAAGTATTTAATTCAGATGATGTTAAATCACGCTCTCCAAGTTCTATTTTATTAGCATAATATGTTGTAACATCACTTCCAAGTGGCATATTAGCATTTAATCTGTTATAAAAAACTCCTGCGATCATCTTTCTATCTTTATCATATATTCCTTCTTTTTCTACCACGGAAGATAATGCTACAATCTCATTAATGCTATAGCTTGACGATGAAAATTCCGATCTATACTTACTAAATACCTTGTTTGTTTGATTAAGCATTGTTTTAATTATTTTTTCTGCCGTAACATCATACGTAAATGAATAAGTATCTGGAAATAAATATCCTTCAAGAGCATAATAAATATTATCATTTTTTATATCGTCAGTTAAAAACCAATATTTATTTATTAATTCATCTATATAAGTTTTATCATTTATTTTATCATAAAACTCTGATTCTTTAACATTTGTATTTTTAGCTATTTCCTTTGCAATAGAAGTAATTGTATTTCCTTCCTTAAAGGTTATTTTAATGCCATTTTCTTTATAATAATTACCAGTTAATATAGACACTATATCCTTAACTTTAAGACTTTTATCAAGTCTGTATACCCCTGCTTTATAAGACTTTATATTCTTTACTTTAACATATGTTTTATATGCTATGTAACTTCTTATAACGCCTTCTTTTTCTAGCTTTTTACCAACACTATAAACAGAAGAACCGTTATCTACCGTAAAGTCTACGACTTCTGATTTGGTACTTGCGCCAGATAAAAGAAAACTTAAAATAATAGCGATAATGGCAATTACAATTATTAGTCCGGTAAAAATACTAAATGTTACTTTTACCCATTTTTTAAGTCTTCTTTTCTTCTTTGGTTTATCATCTATTTCTAAAGTTTCTATCTTCTCCATAAATTACCTCTTTTATTCTTTTTCAATTTTTCCTTTAGCATATGTTAAAATCATGTCAAGTTTATCTACGTTAGTTCCGCCACCTTGAGCAAAGAAGGCGCTTCCACCACCATTTCCATCTGCTATTTTAGATATGTTTTTAATAAGGTCTCCTACGTTAAATACTTCTTTTAGTTCTAAAGATTCTTTTGCAACAAAGTTAAGTGAGTTATCTTTTTTATTTATAAGTAAAACAATTCCTTTATCCATTTTATTTACAAGAGAACCTGCTAATTGTTTTAAAGTATTTATATCAGTATCATTAAACACTTTAATTATAACATCACCATAAATACCAGAAGTTTTCTCTTCAAGGTAAGAATCTGTTTTAGATAAAGCAAGTGAAGCTAACTTATCTTTATACTCTTTTTCTAAATTAGCTATTTGTTTTCTAAGTGTTTTAACTTCTTCCTTATTTTCTAATATATCTTTATAGCATTTAGGTCTTTCATTAGATATATTAACATCTAAATTCAAATCTACACCATCTTCTTTAGCATCACTAACTATTTTTTTAGCTTTCTTTAAAAGCAAGATCATTTCATCATTGTATGGTTTTATAATTTTAAATAATTCTATTTCTAAGTTAGTGTCACACACAGCTTCTATTCTGTATACGTTAAGACCTTTTGATTCAATTGTTTTAATTGCAAAGCTTCTAATGTTTCCAGTGTTTGTTACGTGAGTTCCACCGCATAACTCTTTAGATGGACCAAATTTTACAACACGAACAGTTTTACCATATTTTTCACCAAATAATGCCATAGCACCTGTCTTTTTAGCAGCATCTGCATCCATAATTTCAGTTTCATTAGGCAAGTTTTCTTTTATTAATTCATTTACTCTTTCTTCTGTTTTTATTACATCATCATCTGTTATTTTACCAGTATACTTAAAATCAAATCTTAATGTTTTAGCATCTAAATAACTTCCGGCCTGATTTACTTCTTCTCCTAAAACATCTTTTAATGCTCTTTGAAGTAAATGAGTCGCAGTATGGTTCTGACAAGTTGTAAACCTATTTTCCTTATCAACCGTTAACGTAACATAATCACCTTTATTTATGTCACCTTTTATTATTCTTACAAAATGCATAGTCTGCCCATTTGGAGCTTTTTCACATCTTATAACGTCAGCTTTTAAATCATTACCAGTAATTACACCAATATCACCTGCTTGACCTCCCATGGTAGCATAAAAAGGTGTTTTATCAGTAATTACAATACCTTCACTATATATGTCGCTTATGTTACCAGATAAGTCTCCTACAAAAATTACTTTTGCTTTTTCTTCTAGACTATCATATCCGGTAAACACACTTTCTTCTTTAAAGTTTGAAACATCCCCTAACACTTTTAAATCATTTATTTTTTTAGCGTTTTGTCTTGCTAAAGCTCTTTGAGATTCCATGTATTTATCAAATTCTTCTTTAGATGCAGTTATGTTTCTTTCTTTTAATATTTCACTTGTAAGTTCAAAAGGAAAACCATACGTATCATATAATTTAAAACATAGTGAAGAATCTAGTTTTCTATTTTTTTCAGTTATGTTTTTCTTAATCATCTTTTCAAGTTCATTTAACCCTTTTGATAATGTTTTTAAGAAGTTATCAGTTTCCTTTTTAATTTCATTTAATATAAATTCTTCAGACTTTAAAAGATTCGGATAACTTTCATTATAAATTTCTTCAATAAAATATTTAGAAATATCAGTCATTATCGTTGGATCTAAATTAAGTTTTTTAATATGTCTTATACATCTTCTAATTAATCTTCTTAAAATATAGCCTGCGCCAACGTTAGATGGTACTAGATGCTTTTCATCTCCTAAAAGCATAGTAGACGTTCTAGTATGATCTAATATGATTCTAATAGATCTATCTACATCTTCGTTAGTGTTATATGAAATACCTAATTTATTTTCCAAAATCTTTATTCCACCAGCATAAAGGTCAGTTTTATAAATATCTCCATCTGTCGTATTTAAAAATGCAAGTATTCTTTCAAATCCCCAGCCAGTATCTACGTTTTTATGTTTTAAAGGAACGTATTTATCTTTATCTACCTTTTCATATTGCATAAACACGTCATTACCTATTTCAATAAAGTGCCCACAATCACATGAAGGATTACAATCCTTGCTGCATTTAGGTATGTCTGTTATGTAGAAATACTCACTATCAGGGCCACAAGGACCAGATTCTATTTCCCACCAGTTTTCACTTTTAGGTAAAAAATAGATGTTTTCTTTTTTAAAGCCAACCTTTTCTTTTATAATAGCAGCCTCAGTATCTCTTGGAGCATTCTCATCTCCACAAAAGCAAGTTGTCGCAAGTCTATCACGTGGAATTTCAAGAACCTTTGTAAATAAGTCGTAGCTCCATTTACATCTTTCTTCTTTAAAATAATCACCAAGGCTCCAGCTTCCCATCATTTCAAAGAATGTTGCGTGAGATGAGTCTCCAACAGATTCTATATCATTAGTCCTAACACATCCTTGTACGTTACATAATCTTTTACCTAAAGGATGTTTTTCTCCTAAAAGATATGGCATTAAAGGTTGCATTCCCGCTACGTTAAATAATACTCCAGTTGTTCCATCTCCAACTAGTGATACCGCACCTATGTTTTTATGTCCACGTTCTTCGTAGAATTTTATCCATTCTTCCCTAAGTTCTTTACTATTTAGTTTTCTCATTTATATCACCTCATCAACTATTTGTTTTATCTTATTATTTAAATCTTCTAAAGAGCCATCATTTATAATGGTGTATTCATAATTAGTATAATTATCTAATGCCGTTTCTGTTTTATGTTTTAGTTCTTCTTTATTAAGAGAGCTTTTAAAAGATGGTCTTTCTACTCTTAATCTATACACTTTATCAAAAGCATTTTTTATCATATCAAGTTCTTCAGGCATCCTACCATCTGATATAGTTATGACATCAAAATAGTAAGAATATACTTTTATATCTTCTATAATACGATTAATAAATAAGTAATTATCTATTTTATTTCTTATTATATCTGTACCAAGCTCTTGAAGTAAGCTTCTAGGTTTGGAATCTTCTTCCCCATTCCATCCGGATATTTTTTTAGCGTACATTTTTATGTAAGAACTAAGTTGTAAGTTAACTACTTTTAAGCCTTTTAATTTAACGTAGTTATCAATAAACTCTGCTGATGTATCCTTTCCTGAGTTTGCTTTTCCAGCGATTAAAAAAATAACTGGATCCCTTTTTATAAATTCCATATTTTCCTCCTTAAAATAAAAGAGGCACCAAGATTATCGCTAGGAACGAAAATCCGTGGTACCATCCTAATTATTAACTTAATTTAGATAACGGCTGTTAACCGGTAGCTATTAACTACATTCAGAAAAGAGCTTCGAATAACTTGCAGTATCATTTTACACCAGGCAATGACTCTCTTTAAAAGCAATATTATCTACTTATTTTTCTTCATCAATTTAAATACATTTATATTATATCAAATATTAAAATGTTATGCAATAAATAGAATTATTTAACCCACATTTCGCTTGATTTAGGATTACATGCTTAGTATTTCTTTTACTTCTTTAATTAAAAGTTCTATCTAAAGATGTTACTTATTTGATATTTAAAGGTTCAAGAACGTACTTATCAATAATTATAGATTTTTATGATAGACCAACTTGCTGCAAAAGAAAAAGATGCAAATGAATCAATTTTGCTTTCTAATCAAATATTCCAATATACATCTTATTTTTAATATACTGCTTTTTTATTTGTATCTCCCAAATGAAATTCACATCAGATTTCTACTCTTTAAAAATACTTAATATATCTTTTATATTTCTTCTAATTATAAAGTTATCAATTATATCTAAAACTGCATAAACGATTATGAAAATGCCTATTATTTGAGTAATTGTAAGAGCGCTAGAAAATGGATTGATTAAAAGTACTATACCCCAAATAAACGATAATAAAGAAACTAATATAGTATATAGCCAATCACTATTTTTAGCTCTTTTAAGTACGAATCCATACTGAAACTTAGTTATGCTATTAACAATTATCCATATTCCTAAAATAACGTTAATTACTTTAGCAAAAATAGATGTATCAATAACTAAAAATAAACCTGCAATTATAAGTAGTACTCCGTATGCTAACTCAAAACCAAATAAATTAATAGCAGAATAAGAAGTAAAATACTTATAAACGCTTATAAGACCCATAAGAAGTAACACTCCTCCTGTTACATAAGATATTATTGATATTGTTGTTCCTGGTTTAATAAATAAAAACAAACCTACTATAACAAATATAATTGATGATACAAGTGATAAATTAAAAGTTTTCTTAATTTTCTTTTCTATATTTTCCATAATAACCTCCAAGTATATTATAACACCAACTATAAAAAAAGAAGCAGCAAATGTTTGCTGCTAAATAAATATGTAGTTTATGTGTAAACTACTCATCCATCATATTTTCTAACTTTTTACTTGCGTTTTTCTTAACCTTATTTATAGTTTGCTTTATGCCACCATTGCAAGAACATTCATTATAACAATATAATGCTCCAGATCCTACAGCTACACCTAAAAGCATCCATCCAAGATTATTTAGTGCTTTCATTATTAATCACCTTCCGTATAAAAAATATGAAATTGGCATATTAAATCATGCCATTAGTATTATGAACTAAATAATATTTTTTATACTATAAAATATTAGATGTTAAAATATTTTTTAGGTTAGTATTACGTTCTTTATTTCCTTTATTATATACAGCCTTTGAAAATGATAGAGGATCTCCAAGCAAGATAAGTGATCTTTTAGCTCTTGTTATTGCTGTATAAACAAGTTTTTTATAAAGCATTATTCTATATTCATTTATAACTGGCATAACAACTATTTCAAACTCACTACCTTGTGATTTATGAACGCTTATTGCATAACCATGCTTTATGGCTTTATAATCCTTTGGTTTATATTTTACCTTATTACCATCAAAATCAACGGTTATTTCATTACCATTTATTCTTTCAATAAAACCGATATCTCCGTTAAATACGTTTACATCAGGCATGTTTTCAAGTTGAAGCACTTTATCTCCTTCTCTATAAACAACATCCATATCATATGTTTCTTCTTTTTCATCACTCGGAGGATTAAACACCTTTTGAAGAACTTTATTTAAATTATCTATTCCATTATATCCCTTATACATAGGCGCTAAAACCTGAATGTTTTTTAAATCATATCCTTTTTTAATCGCTAATTTACACACATCGGTAGTTGCTTTTAACGCATCTGTGCTATCACATTTTATAAAGTTATAGTCATCTTTTTTCTCTAAGAAGCTTTCAGTTAACTCGCCACTATTTACTTCGTATGCCAACTCAGTTATGTATGAATTTTGATCTTGTCTATATATTTCTTTTAAAAATATAGTATTAATCATTTCTGATTCTATTAAGTCTTTTAAAACCTTTCCTGGTCCTACACTTTCTAGCTGATTATAATCGCCAATAAAAACTATCTTAACATCATTTTTCATTGCTTTAAAAAAGTTAGCCATTAAATCTATATCAATCATACTTGTTTCATCTACTATTATAAACTCAGCTGGGCTTTTATTTCTTTCGTTATATCCAAACTCTCCTGTTTCTTTATTCCACTTTAAATACCTATGAATGGTAGATGCTGGATAAAGACAAGACTCACTCATTCTTTTAGCAGCACGTCCGGTTGGTGCTAAAAGAACCATTCTTTCTTTTAGTTTGTCAAATGAATAACCGCTTATCATTTTATATCCTTGAGTTATACCTTTTATTATTGTTGTTTTCCCTGTTCCAGGACCTCCAGTTATGATTGAAAAGTTTTTAATTAAAGCTTGTTTTATAGCTTTTTTCTGCTCTTCGTTATAAGTTATATCAAAGAAGTTTTCTAGTCTTTCTATTTTTATATCGATATCTTTTATATCCGTATCTTTTTTATTTGATAAATCATAGATAATAGACGCAACATAATGCTCATTTTTATAATACTCAGAAAGCATAAATTTATTATCTTCTATTACAACCTTTCCCAAGCTATTAAGTTCTACTAAAAAATAATTTAATTTTTCTTCTGTTATTTCTTCATAAACCATTCTAACAGCATTATAAATTGTACTTAACTCTAAATATGTATCACCAGTTTCAAAACAAGCATTTTTCATCGTGTTAATAATAAGTGCAAGAAGTCTTCTTTCATCATCTTCTTTAACATCAGTTTTATTTCTTAAAGAATCTATCTTATTAAAAGTAATAGTATCGATCGTATCAATTAGTTCGTACGGATTATTTTCAATTACCCTTATTGTATCTTCTAGATAATGATTATATATTTTAAGAGCATCTTTCATGTTAAAACCAAAATTAGTTAGATAAACAACCGTTTCATAACTCTCATTATATTTATTTAAATTCCTTTGTATATCAATTGCCTTTTGTTCTGTCATTTTAGGTACTTTAAGTAAGCACTCATAATCATTAGATATCATACTTAAACAATCATTACCAAGCGTATCCACTATCTTTTCAGCTGTTTTTTCACCTACTTTAGGAAATATATCACTAGATAAAAATATAATAAGACCGTCCTTATCCTCTGGCATTAATTTTTCATATCTGTTTACTTTATACTGAATACCATATTTTGGATTATCTACCGTGTTACCATAAAGCGTATAGTTTTCGTCCACGTTTAAATCCGCAAATAAACCAGTAAAAGTAAATTGTTTTCCAACATAATCTAATAAATCTTGATCATCTGTCTCTTTTATTTTTATAAGTCCAATAGTATATCCATCATTAGAAGAAAATATGCATCTTTTATATGTCCCTTTTATGTACGTTTCCATATTTTACCTCCTAACCTTGCTAATTTATTTTATCACATTTTTTATGCATTAACCATCTTTATTTTGCCATTTAGTTTATATGTTGTAATAAATATATTAAGATCTCTTGCGTATTCTAATGCTAGCTTACCATTTTTACATGTTATTATGATGCCTTTTGTTTCGTTATGAAATCTTCTTTTTAAGAATTTACCTGTTAACATCATATACACCTTGGTTTGTGCAAATCTCCCTGCTTTATTTCACCAAGTTTAAGTTCACACACTATGTATTTGATTAATTTATAATTAAACAGTAATAAGTCTACATAATAATTTTTATTATCATAAGATAGTTTGTATTTGCTTCCTACAAAAGTAAAGCCAGTACCTAATTCTAAAAAGAAATGTTCTAGTTCTTTTAATATGTATTTTTTTAAACTCTTTCACTTATTTTTTCATTGTCATTTATTATACTAACCATTTATAAAAAATTGGTCGAATTATAAAAAACACTAATTATTTTTTAGTGTTTTTGTTCATTTGTTTATTTAAAGCACACTTTAACGGTTCACTTAAATTACTATCTCTAAATTCTATATCATCATGATTTAACATATTTATGGTTGAAAAAAAAGATATTTTATCTTGCATATTAATTATATCAAAATTAAACATGTTGATATAGTCTTCTAAAGGCATTTGAATATTATTTACAAAATCCATAGCATTACCTTGATCAACAATAATCGTGTGATACATTTTATGGCCAAACAAAGATGGAATAATTCCAGTACAAATCATAACATCATCATTATTTTCATATATATCATCATTAAGTATAAACCTAGAAAAATTATGGCATTCTCCTGAAATTTCATTAAGAAAATTTTGATCAATAATACACGGATTAACCACCACTACATCATTATTTGGTAAAACTAATTCTAATGTCTGGTTATCATCTTTTTTATGTGATATTTTTTTAACTAATCCCGATTCTATAAATGAGTTTTCAATCGTTTTAGGCTCAAATAAAATATCAAGTGAATTTTCACTTTTTATCTCGCATGACAAGTAGTTAATTAGATCGATAAAACTCATATATATAAAGCTTGTATAACACTTACTAATTAGTTTTTTTATATGGTTTTTAACTTTATAATCATATTTAGATAAGTTAAGAATCTTATATAAATAATTTTTACCATATGCCTTATAATTTTTATCATTTCCCTTATTTTTTAATTTATTCATCTTAAATTCCATTAATAATCCATCAAAAGTTAATTTTGTTTTATTTTCATTTCTATTATAAAATCTATCATATTTATTCATTAGTTTTAGTTTCATTTTCATCACCTTTTTAAACTTCAAATTACGGATTATAATAGCAAAAACAATCAAAAAAAGCAAGCTCTAGCTTGCTTCAATTTAAATCATGCTACCAAATAGCATTTTATTCTCATATTTATTTATCTTAACTTTAATTTCTTTTCCTAATAATTCCTCACATCCACTAAATCTAACTTTTAAATAGTTATCAGAATGACCTGTTAAAAAACCATCTTCATAGGTTTCTGCAATTATGGTTAAAGTGCATCCAATATGTTTTTTATAGTATACCTCTTCTAAACTATCAAATACGCTTATTAATTCTTTACATCTTTTATGCTTTTCTTCCTTTGTTATTTGGCCTGTCATTTTAGCAGCAGGTGTTCCATTTCTTCTTGAATAAGGAAAAACATGTCCTCCTGCAAAAGAAACTTCTTTTACGAAAGCTATAGTCTCATTAAAGTCACGATCACTTTCTAAAGGAAATCCTACTATTACATCGGTTGTAAATGCCATATCCGGTCTTATTTCTCTTATTTTATTTATCTTATCTAAGTAGTATTTCTTATCATATTTACGGTTCATAAGTTTTAGAATATGATCGCTTCCAGCTTGAAGTGGTATATGGATATGATTAACTATTTTTTTAGATTTTCTTAAAACACTTAAGAACTTATCGTTTAATTCTGTTATCTCTATAGATGATATTCTAATTCTATCAAGGCCATCTATCTTTTCTAGTTCAAGTAGTAAATCACTAAAGTCATAATCTTTTAAATCTGCTCCATAGTGTCCAGTATGAATTCCAGTTAGAACTATTTCTTTATATCCATTATTAACTAATCTTTTAGCTTCTTCTATTACTTTTTCAGGTTTTTTGCTTCTAACTCGTCCTCTTACATAAGGAATGATGCAATATGAACAAAAATTTTCACAACCATCTTCTATCTTTACCAAAGCTCTTGTTCTGGTATTAAAATAGCTGATTTCCATATCATCAAAATCTGCTTCATTAATATCCTCTATTTTAGCTATTTTTTGTTTATTTTTAATATAATCTTCTGTTAAATCAACAACTTTACTTTTATCTTTATTACCAATTACTACATCAACAAAATCCATAATTTGGTTATCATTGTTTCTTATTTGGGTAAAGCATCCCATTGCAACTACTATAGCATCTTTATTTTTTGCTCTTGCCTGTCTTATCATCTTTCTTGATTTTTGATCACTAGTATTAGTAACCGTACAAGTATTTATTAAATAAACGTCCACATTAGGATCAGAAAAATCAGTTAATTCATATCCTCTTTTTAAAAACTCTTTTATAACGTATTCACTTTCATATGTATTAACCTTACATCCCAAAGTATATACTGCAACTTTCATAAATACACCTACCTTCAAAAATAAAAAGCTTAATTTTAAGCTTTTCTATCATTATCATTAATTACTTCTTTTTTAACACCATATATTGGGGATATCACTTGTGATACTTTAAAAGCCTTAACTTGCTTTTCTTCTGTACTACTTTTAACGTTAGATGAAATGTCTACTTCTGCCGGCTCTAAATTATATTTTTCAAGAAAATTAACTCCGGTATCTTCATCTTCTTCGCTAATTAATTCTAAATCCTTAGCTTTCTTCATTAGTTCATCTATTGATATAATAGCAGTTTTTTCTTGATCTTCTTCAAAATTAGTAAGAGTAATAGGCTCTTCTTTTAAAGCATCATTTATCGCGCTTGCAATATCTTCTATTTCGGTTTTCTCATTTGTATATAATGGTTCTTTATCTTCTTTTAAAGCGGTAATTTCTTCTTTTTTTATATTTCTTATTTTATTTTCTTCTTTAATTTGTTTTAGTTTCTTTTTAGCTTGCACACTTTGAACTATATAGGTTACAAGTAAGATAGCACATAAGACTATTATTAAAAGCATAATAATAGAAAAAATCATTTGCCCTTGCGTATTTAAATTATTATAAAAATTGTTAAAAGAATAAGACGCAGCTGCAAATAAATTTTTCATACTACTCACCTCATAAATTCATAATTTATCATAGAAAGTGCTACAACAGGTGCTGTTTCAGCTCTTAGAACATTTTCACCTAATGATACACTTTTAAATCCATTTTCTAATAAATATTCTTCCTCTAAAGGGTCAAAACCACCTTCAGGACCAACGACTAATAATATTTTAACACACTTATTATTTTTTTCTAGTATTTTTTTTATATTTTTTGTATTTTTATTTAGTGAACATACAAGTTTTAAATCATAATCCAAATTTACTAAGTTTTTCAAAGTTAAAATGCTACTTATTTCTGGAATATCAGCTCTAAAAGACTGCTCGGATGCTTCTTTACAAATCTTTTTCCATCTATCTATTTTGGTCTTTTCTTTATTACCTTCTATTTTAACTACACTTCTTTTAGTTTCAATTGGAATTAACTTATTTACTCCAAGTTCTGTTGTTTTTTGAAGCAAATAATTTAACTTTTGCTCTTTTATTAATGAAAAAGCAACCGAAACACTAAGTTTTTTATCCGTTTTTTCCTCTTTATTTATAATATCAAAAGTACTTTTATTAGAAACATTATTAAGTTTACATGTATATATAACATTATCATACACAACTTTTATTAAGTCACCACGTTTCATTTTCATAACGTTTTTTATATGATGATAATCACCATCTTCTAAATCTAGGTTTTTGTTTTTAGCAAAATACTGTTGCATTATATCTCCTTTTTATATGTAAAACTTTTATATTCTTTTTCTATTTCCTCTATTTTTTCACGTTCAAAGTAAGAGTCTGTATAAACACATTTATTAGTGCTAAGCTTTCTTCCTAGCATACTTTGCTCATACTCTTTTTTCTTTTCACTATCAACACTTTTTATGATTTCTACCATATCATCTTTAAAGAATCTTAGAATTTCTTCATCTGCTTCCTTTGGATTACCTGAGCCGTGAGCAGCGTTTTTACAGGCTACCTTTTTATTTCCAAACATTCCTCTTATCGTGTCTTTATCTGCCTCCCAAGACTTTGTTGCACCAAGTACTTCTCTATACTTCTTACAAGCATTACCTTCTCTATCATAAATTAGCATAAGTATTACAGGTCCGCTTTTTAAATTTTCTTTCATTTCAGGATAAAAATCACGACCTATACAATGCGAATAATTTTCTTCTATTAAATTATCAGTTAGATAACATGCCTTTGCATAATATACTTTTAACCCTTTAGCATAAATCATTTTAATTATTTCTTCTCTGTGTTCTACTCCGTCTGGCTTAATCATACCAAACGTAAAAAAATTATTATTTTCTTCTTTTTTCATAAATAAAACCTCCCTATAGCAATTAATACTATAACAAAGAATGTAAATTAAGTAAACAAATGTTAGTAAATATCATGTTTTTTTGGTATAATATAAAAGAACTTATAAAACTAAAGGTGGGATATTTTATGGATGATTTATTTGACATAGTAGAAGATGAAACTTTATCTTTTGATGATGATAAAAATGAAAATGACATCAAAAAGAAAACTGAAATTAAGGATGAACCAGCAAAAAAAGAAAGCATTTTAGAAAAATATGGTGAGAATTTAACAACAAAGTTATATGTTACAAATCCTGCTATTGCAAGAGATGATGAAATAGAAAAAACAATTCTTACCCTTTTGACTCCTGATAAATCTGCTATTTTAGTTGGTAAAGCAGGTATTGGTAAAACAGCCATTGTAGAAGGTATAGCATATAAAATTCAAAATAATACCGTTCCAAACGCAATTAAGGGATACGACATAATAAAGGTTAATACTTCTCAGCTTTTAGGTAAATACATAACAGATGATGGAACAGAAGAACTTAGAATTAATGTTTTATTAAAGGAAGTTGAAAAAGCATCTAACACAATTCTTTTCATAGATGAAATACACACTCTTGTTATCGAATCTAGAAACAGTGGTATTGATTTTGTTAATGCTATGAAACCCGCTCTTTCTCGTGGTGATATAAAAGTAGTTGGTGCAACAACACTTGATGAATATAATCAGTATTTAATAAGAGACAAGGCCTTTTTAAGACGTTTTGAAAAAATCGATGTTGCAGAACCAGATGCAGAAACAACCGTTAAAATCTTAATGGGTTCATATCCTAGAATAGAAAAGAAAACCGGAGTAAAATTAGCCTACTCTAAATTTGTTATAGAAAACATCATGAAATTCATAGTTAACATGACAAGTGAATACAAGAGAGTTTACGAACTAGGTTCAAGATATCCTGATAACGCACTAGCCCTTTTATCTAAAGCATTTAGTTATGCAAAATTTGATAATAGTGAGTTTGTTACATTTAAGCATTTTTATAAAGCAATTGCTAACTGTCAAAGTGTTTATTCTGACGTTGTTAAAAAAGAGATAGTAGCATTTAAAGAACAGTTTAAAGACTTCTTAGAAAAAGAAAACGTTGATTTAAATGATTATTAAAAGACCGATATCGATCTTTCTTTTTTTCTACATAACTAAAATATTTTTATCTTAGGTATTACATTTTTTTATACATGATATGTTTATATGGTGGTTCATTTTCCAAATGTTCCTCTAACACTTTTTTCTGCCAATCCGCGTCTCTAAAACTTGGAAAATAACAATCCGCGTCTAAACACTCATCGTTAATTTCAGTTAAATACATCATATCACAGTAATCTATAAACTCTTCATATATTTTAGATCCACCAATTACGTAAACATCATCATCTATAGAACTTATGTACTTTAAAGTTTCATTTAACGAATGAAGTACTATTACATTTTCATAAGTTACATCTTTATTCGTTGTTAAAACAATATGTGTTCTATCCTTTAACATAGAAGGAAGTGATAAAAACGTATTTTTACCCATTAATACATGGTGATTAATGGTTTTTTCTTTAAAAAATTTCATATCTTCTTTTATATGCCAAATAAGATCATTATTCTTTCCTAATTCTCCATTTTTTCCTACCGCCGCAATTAATATTAATCTTCCCATAATTTTCACCTATTTAGAAATTGGAAATTTAATTTTTCCATGATGTTTATAATTTAATACCTTAACATCTTTACAATCTCTTGAATTATCATAATCATAAAAATTTTTAACATCTGGATTAAGCCATAACTCTGGCGCATTATAATCTCCAAGTTCATCCATCCTTCTTATTTGTTCTTTAATACCATCAATTTGATTAACATAAATATGAGCATCCTTTATACTCCAATCTAACGTACCTGGTTTTAAATTACACGTTTTAGCTAGCATATTCAAAAGCACAGCATACTGTGTTACGTTAAATGGAAGCCCAAGTGGTACGTCACAACTTCTTTGATGAACCCAAGCATTTAACTTTCCATCTGTTACATCCCACTCACTAGACCATACACAAGATGGTAAAACCGCGGTATCTAAATAATCATTTTGCCATAGACTCATAACCATACGTCTATCTTCTGGATTGTTTTTTATCTTATCAATAAGTTCATCCGTTAGCCCAAATTTATTTACGATGTATCCATATGCAGTACCTATTGTATGAGCCCACTGTTTTCCAAAGTCTTTTTCTATTTCTTTTTTCTCTAATTTTCCATCTTTGCCTAAAACATTTTGAGTAGCCTTCCAAATACCATCTTCACCTATTTCCCATTCATCCCATATATGAACATCACGTTCTTTAAGCCACCTTACATCATTACTTTTAGCTTGATATATCCAAAGCATTTCAAGAACCGCTTGTCTTAAAAATAACTGTTTGGTAGTAAGAATAGGAAACTCTTCTTCTAAATCAAAGTGAAAATGATGTGATGGTACTTTTATAGAATTTATACCTGTTCTATTTTGCACCTCTGTTCCTTCCTTTAATATTTTTCTGCATAAATTTAAATATTTTTTATCCCAACTTGACATAAAACCTCCATATACTTAAAGCCCCATAATATTCTAAACTCATTATATCAAATTTAATTTGTTTCTTCTAGTTCTTTTATCACTTTATAAGCTACATCTTTATCACTAAAATAAAGTTTTTCACCCTTTATTATTTGATAATCTTCATGACCTTTTCCTAAAATCATTAATATCATGTTATCCTTTAACATTCTAACACCTTTTCTTATTGCATCATACCTATCATATATAACCTCATAATTTTTAGATGCCCCCTTTAATATATCTTTCATAATTTCTTTTTCATCTTCCCATCTTGGATTATCATTTGTAAATATTACAAGCGATGAGTATTTACAAGCAGCCTTTGCCATCATTGGTCTTTTTTCTTTGTCTCTTTCTCCTCCGCATCCTATTATAGTTATGATTCCGTTATTTTTTACTTTACTTACAGTTTTTAATACATTTAAAACCGCATCAGGAGTATGGGCATAATCAATAAAAATATTATTCGATTTATACTTTACTTTCTCCATCCTACCAGGTGGCTCTTTTAAAAGGTAATATTTATCTTTTAAAGGATTTAAATTATATCCTAAGTATTTTATCGCATAAAATGCATACAAGAAATTATATACGTTAAATAGGCCCATGAAAGGAAGTATAAAACATCTTTTAACTGTATCTTTAACTACTACATAAGTATTTGAACTATTCATCAAAACAAGTGTTATCTTAACGTTTTTACCTATTATTAAATTATTATTATCTTTTATTTTAAATTTTTTATAGTATTTATCT
>FR881480.1:14173-16974 GCA_000434835.1 Clostridium sp. CAG:594 | reverse complement strand
AAAAATATGGAAGAAAATAAAAAAATCGCTGGTATATATATCAGAGTATCAACTGAAGATCAAGCTCGTGAAGGTTTCTCTTTAGGAGAACAAGAAGAAAAATTAAAAGACTTATGCAAGTATAAAGAATATGAAGTATTTTAGAGTATAAGAAAAAGATAGAAAAATTATTTTCTATCTTTGTTTGGTTTCGGAATTAATATTTTTTTAAATATTGGTATTTTTTTATAATTTAGTCATTATTTTTTATACTTTACAGACATATCCATGTATGGATAACTTTTTATTAAAACTTTATTTCCATCTTTTTTCTTATCTTCTGGTATTTCATGATAACTTACATTTGAATCAAATTGTTCAGTATAATAATCTATTATATTTTTTCTAGTTAGAATAGCATTTTTATCTTTATTATCAGCATAAAGAATTTTGTTTTCTGCTGTTATTATATTATTCAATCTACGCATTACTCTTAAACTATCTGAACCACCTATTTTTATTTCATCAATTGGCTTTTTCTTATTCTTATTAAGTTCAAAATTTAGTTTAGCTCGTTCAATTTTTGCTTCTCTTAACTCTTTCGTAGACAAAGTATCATCATAAAAAATCATATCAACTTTTTTATCATCCTTCATTTTTAAATCAAATAACAAAAATTCACCTTGTCTTGAATCAATAAAAGTAGTTAAATCATAACTATTTTGATTATTTTGATATATATATAGAGGATTCTCAGATAAAGTATAGTCTATATATAATCTTATTAAAAGCATATTATATAATAACTTAGCATAATCACTACCATAGTTAGCATAATTGAAAATCTCGTAATTTAAATCAATTAAATCTTTATTAAAGCTTCCATACATTCCAATTGGTTTAAATAGCTTTTGAAATCCAGAATCACTTATATATGGTTTTAATTCCTGTTTTATTCTCTCTAGTTCTTCGCTACTTTTACCTATATCAAATTTTTCCATTATAAAACCTCCTTAAAATTACATTTATTATACATCAACTTACTTTATTTTTCAATAAAAATAGTAATAATTACTTATTGCTACTTGGCTTTGATCCTAGTTTTTTTACTGGTGCTTTTTCTTCATTAATTTGATCTAAATTTCTAAGATTTGGTATTTCAATTATATCACTACCATTAACAGCAAAAAATTCTATAATGTGATATTTATTATTAACTTTATTATCATTATAATTTTCTAATAATTTATTAAAGGAATCTATTCCACCATTTCTATTAAATGTTTTTTCTCTTTCTCTTCTAACAAATGTAGCAGTTCCATCACTAAAAACCGCATAAATCTCTATATTATATCCAAAATTTCCGTTTTTTATTATTTTAAATCCATCTATATTATTTTTATTTAGCGCGAGATTATTTGAATTAAGAATAATAAAATCTTTTAATAATAAATTTCCGGCAGCAGAAGTATCAAACCATAATAAAGGTTCCCAAGGATAAATCATCTTAGATTGTTCTTTAGTAATTTGAACTTTTTTATAAATTCCTGTATCCTCTTTTAAAACCGCAAATAATGCGCTTTTATTTCTAACATCATAGGTTCTCAAATATAAAACTTTATCAGGATTATTTATTACTTTTTCTAAATTTTCATCTATGTAATTTATTATTACCATAAAATCACTTCCTTAAAATTACATTTATTATACATTAACTTCTTTTATTTCTTAATTTCTTTATTAATCTTTTTAATGGTCCACCATATACTATTTTATCAATTTGTTTATCAACTTTTACTTTAGGGTTTCAGATAATCTTTGTTATCGCCCCATATAAAAAATAATACCAATTTTAGGTATTTAAATAAAACACTCAACTTTTCGTCGGGTGTTTTTTTTGATTTTATTAACTAGAATTTTCTAATTTTTTGTTTGTTCTTTTCTTTATTTTCAAAAAAAATATCTACTTCTTTTTCTATCTGGAAAGGTAAATAATCAGAAGTTATTTTAGTAACTAAATTATCTTCGCAAACAACTTTACCATATTTTTTTAATGATAATTCTCTTAAAAAAATATTACAATTATTTAAAGTAATATTTATATCATCATATGAAAGTTCATCTTTCATATTTTCTTTTATTTGTGAAACATAATCCATATCTTCAACAAACTTTAATACTTTATCTTTTTCTGTATATTTAGAAATTTCTTCAATTAATCCTTCTAAATCTGCTGAAAAGAATTTTTTAATAATAATATCATTGCCAATTATATCACTCAAAGCTCTAATATATTGTGCACCGACCATATAACATAATAATAATACATTATCTTCATCTATACATTTAAATAAATTACCATCAAACAATAATAATGAAACTATAAAATCATTGACTGCTTCTGTTAAGCCAACACCAATATAATTTTCTTCTAATTCACCTCCGTTATCAGATATTGCAACAGAATTAGAAAATCCACAAGAATACGTATATGTTATTATATTTTTATTATCAATATTTTTTACATCCAAATTTTTAAATTTATAAGATAGCAAATGGCCAAATTCATGACTCTTTACATATATGTCATCTTCTTCTAAAAAATACATCATTAAGTATACCATTTTTCCATTTAAATCTATTTCAGTATAAAATTGAGCATCATCATTTTTTTCTAAAGAATAATTAAAAAGATTATAATAAAAATTAGTTTTATCAATATTATATTCATCAAATAAATCAAAAATTTTGTTTAAATAAAAATATATATCATCAAAACAATTATCAGATAAATTATTTTTAATACAATGTTTATAGTAATA
>FR881480.1:12083-14129 GCA_000434835.1 Clostridium sp. CAG:594 | reverse complement strand
TTAAAAATATTACTATTCTTAAAATATGAATCGTTATTAAACTTATTAAATAATAAAATTTTACTTTCATTTGTTTCCATTATATATCACAACCTTTGGTGACTGATATTATACATTAACTTTCTTTATTTTTCAATAAAATATTTGACAACATAAAAATATATGGTATTATTAAAGTATCAATTGAGTAATAATTTATGTATGCTCTTATCGCTTTATTTTTCTCATACGAGTAAAGTTAGCGCTCCAATTGAAATCAACTTACGGACTTAATTGTTCGTAAGTTTTTATTTTTATATAAACAAAAGAAGTTCTCTTTCTAGGAAGGAGAACTTTTTGTACGCTTGAATTTAAAGCAATTAAAAATCTAAAACCTAATAAAAATTTAATCGATATCTTAAAAAACTTTAAAAATAAGGTTAAATTAGGATAAAGAAAAACTATTTTGAACACCAACTTACAAGTATAATTTATATCCAACATTCAAAGTGAAAATCATAAAATATTTTACTTGCTACTAAATCCAGTTGTTGAAACCTTTCTGTTTATTGTATCTTTTTCTTTCATGAATGATAAATTTTTCTTTTTTTCTTTAAGTTCTTCATAATCATAATGAAATGGTGCTATGTCTACGTATTTATATACATATTTATATTTTACATTATTGTTATTTTTAGAATTTATTTGATTTAAAAGTAATAAGGCTTCAAACTTTGATATCTCACCTACACATTCTACCTCTTCATTTAAAGGTACAATATTTTTTACATATGGTACATCAGATAAATTTTGTGCTTTTTCTGCAACAAATCCTGTAAATATCTCTCTATACTTTTCCTTACCTTCTTCAGTTATATTTTCAAAAATATATCTATGATCTGTAGTACCGATAAAAATCATATTACTTGCATCAACTACCAAATTTGCAATTACTAAATTATCTGTGTTATATTCTTTTTTCTGTAATCTTCCTTAATTTCTAAGTCCAGTTCTTCCTTAACATTATCACTTTCTTTTCTATTTCTTATTTTATTAAACATTTTATAAATCTCCCTTAAACTATATTTTATTTTTTTACATCATCTTAACTAAATTGATATCTGCAGCCTTGTTTTCTATCAAAGTAGTTATACTACTAATAATACCATTATATGACCTTAATTCTTCTTTCATATTAACTAATTCCTCATAAGTAAACCATTTAACATCTAAAATCTCATTGGGATCATATGTAATATTATTATCTAATAACTTAGCTTGAAATATAACACTTACAACCACGTTATCTTTTAGCACCTTATTACCTATTTGCAAAATACCTGTTAATTCAACGTTACATCCAGTTTCCTCTTTAATTTCTCTTTTTGCTCCGTCAAAAATTGTTTCGTTTGGATCTAAATGCCCTGCAGGAATATTCCATTTACCTCTGCATGTTTCTTGTGCTTCTTGCACTAATAAAAATTTACCATCTTTTTCAATTACTCCACCAACAACTACTATTCCCATATATAACTTCACTCACTTTCTATTTTATTTATATAATTTCTAAATCATTTGGTACTATTACATTACCGTTAAAATATTTTTTTGTTTTCTTCTTGTATAACTCTTTTCTTTGTTCTTTGTAAAAATCTTCTGTATGATACAAAATTAGATTTTTTAACATTCAATTTATTCATTATTTTACTAGCATTATAATTTTTTCCATACAAAAATTCTAACTGTGCTTATTATACCATGAAATATTAAAATTTTACATACTCCCATTGAAGTTCAATAGTTACAATTTAATTTTCTTGCAACCCCTTTTATTTATACTTAAATTATTTTTTATTTAAAATATCAATTGTGATTTTTAATTCATTGTCGAAATATTTTTTTCTAGGATTTTGAGTATTTTCATCTATCAATGATTCTAAACTACTTTCATCAACATAATAATATTCAAAATCATTTTTTTCACTTTCTGTTAAATTTCTATTATCATAATTAATATCAGTATCACTATAAATTATGTAATAATCAGTTTTAATTTTCCGATTAAAC
>FR881480.1:0-12057 GCA_000434835.1 Clostridium sp. CAG:594 | reverse complement strand
ATTATTATTTCTATCAATATAGTTTTTTTGATAATCTATTAATGTGTATAAATAAGATATTTCAAAATTTGAATAGTCATTTCCAGTTTCTTCCTGTAATTCTCTATATAGTCCTTTTATTTTATCTTCATTATCCTTTAATTTTCCACCTGGCAATAAAAAAACACCATTATTTCTACATACTAATATTTTTTTATCTTTATTTATTATAACTGCTCTTACTTTATTTCTTTTTCTATTTATATCTTTTTCTTCTAAACCATCTATATTATTAAAGATTATATTATCGCAATTATTACTTTTCATCTAAATCACATCCTTAAAACTTATTACACATTAAATTTAATTTTATATCATAAATTATATATATTTTAATAACTCTTTAAAACTATCATACCCACTATCATGGTTTAAGTGTCCACCATTTTTAATAACAACTTCTTTAGCCTCTATTGATTTAGCTAAATTATGGAGTACATCTTGAGGAATATACGGATCATTATCTCCATAAATGCAGACTATCTCATTAACATATTTTTTTATCCCGAAAATTTCATTCTCATCTACATAATACGTTGGATTAATTTTGTTGTGTATATCATTTTCGTCAGATGCTAAATAATTATTAAAACCACTTACTAGAATTAATTTATCAATTTTAATCTTATTTTCTAACACATACTTAAGAGCACAAATACTACCTGTAGAATGCCCTATAATAATAGAATTATTATCAATCATATTAAATTCTTTATAATATACATCCAATAACTTTTTCCACTCGCTATAGTTATGCTTTTCTAATTCTATTGGAAATTGTGGAATTACACACAATGTGTTTTCAGAATCAACTTGTTTTTTCAACCAAGGAAACCAATTTTCTATATTACTTCCCATAAATCCATGTATAATATATATTTTTTTCATAATTCATATCCTCCTATAGGTATATTTCGTACATTTAAGTCCAACTTTGTTATATTTAAATCCAAGTATAATTGATAATATAAAATGAATAAACAACACCAAAATGCCCACATATTTTTAGTAAAGTTTAAACAATGTTGTGGATTAATTTCATCAACCAATGACACCGACCATAAAGCTCCCAATAAACTGCATATTGTAACAACAAATAATATTATCATAAAAATACTTATTAATTTAATATTCCTTGTTTTTTCCTTTTCCATAAATTACCTTCACTTCTATAAGTTATTCTAACATTTTGATTTTTTGCAGTCAACATTAGTTAACTTTTGTTAATTAATAAAAAAAGCATTCTAATAATTTAAAAGAATGCTTTTATTTATTATTTAATACCATATTTATTAACTAAAACCTTTATAAGTCTGTTAGCTAGAAAATATGAAATTATAAGAACAATTGTTAATACTAGTATTGGTAAGAAAAAGTCTATTAGGGTAAATACTAAAAGAATTGCAAAAAATATTATTAAAACAAGTATTCCAACAGTTATATAACTACTTTTATCCTTTTGTTTTTCAGTTAAATTTTCTGGTTCATCTGTCATATTACATAATATAAGTAATATCAATAATAAAATAATAATTACCGCATAAACAATAACAGTTTTAGATTCCTTTAAATCAAATAGTAAAGAATAAAAACCACCATTAATCAAATAAATAATCGTAAGACAAATAGCAACTAAAACACATAATAATTTTAATATTTTTTTACTCTTACTTAAAAATTCCTCTTCTTTTTTTCTTTTACGTATCACTTTTAACCACCTCAAATACAAGATAATTATAATATATAATTAATTTTTTGTAAATCAAAAGGGCTATTATTTAGTCCTTTTTTAAATACTTTAACTTCTCATTAACCATATACTTAGATAAAGCATCTTCAATTGATGGAAGTGCTCTTTTATCTAAGCAATTTATGAAAAAATGTTCCTTTACTGTATCAATTTCTACAGAGCCAAAAAACAAACTAGTTTTAATTTCAAAGTCATTTAACATATCAGGCGTTATTGAAGTATAATAATACCTGCCTAAATATCTTTTTTGACCAAGTAGCATTCTTTTGTTAGTAAATACTATTACTGTTGTAAAAAATGGTTGTAACAAATTAGAGTTTTTTTGACCTGCAAAACTATACAAAACAACTTCATCATCATTTATATGTTGTTCTACAACTGATGAGTGTTTTTTTATTCTAAAAGCAACCGTTTTAGGATACTTCTTCATGAAGTTTTTACAGCTTTCATAAACTTCATTTTTCATAATTATTTACCAAGTCCATTTTTATTAAAGAATTCTTTAATTGCATCTAATTCAACATAACCATTGTTTTTATCTACAATTTCACCATTTTGAACTATTAAAGTAAGCGGTGTACCCCATTCGTCAGATGCTAGATAATCAAATGAATTTTGGAATTTAGTCCAATCATCACTAGAAAAGTTATCAGTATTAACATAGTTTACTGTTAAATTCATATCTTCCATAGCTTGTTTTAATATTGGTGTAAACTTTTCACAATATCCACAAGTAGGTCTTGCAATTAAGATAATTTGTTTATCACTACTTTTAATTAACTCTAGGTATTCATCAATACTAACCTTGTTAAATCCCGCTTGCTCTAAAGCAGTTTGACTAGAATCAGACGATTCTTCGGTAGTAGTTGTCTTAGTACTTCCTTTTCCCTTATCCATATGTGAAACTCCAACAGAAGCTCCTATAACTAATGCTACTAAAAGCACAATACTAGTTATTCCAAGAGCTTTTTTAACTAAGTCATTAGCTTTTTTATCCTTTACTAAAATAATTGTGTCAATAACCGCACACACCATAGTAACTAATGTCATTACTGCGATTAAAATCAATAAAAATAATGTCATAATATTCCTCCTACCTTTTAATTATACTACAAAAAAAGAAGAATTCAAATTATAATTCTCCTTTTTTCTTATTCTCTAACATAGTAAGTATTTTTTGTTTGCCATTTTTAAGTTCTGAAATAGAACCGCTTGTATTTAATGTATTAATTATATCCGATGCATAATTAGAACAATCAATTTGTTTATACCAAGGAGTTTTTATAGCATTATCATCCACGTATGTTAAATTAGTAGAATAAAGTTTTTCAAATAATCCATCTTCATAAGCTTTATTAAAACCATCAAGCCCATTAGTAAACATAGAAAAAGTTGATATTAAAAACACTTTTTTTGCTCCTCTTTCTTTCAAATCAGCGGCAACTTCCAGCATAGATGTACCAGATGCAATCATATCATCTATCACTATTGCTGTTTCACCTTCTAAATTACCTCCTAAATAGTTATGCGCAACTATAGGATTTTTCCCATCTACTATCTTGCTATAATCCCTTCTTTTATGAAACATACCAACATCAGCTTGAAACATATTAGCATAGAATTTAGCTCTATCCATTGCTCCCGTATCAGGACTTATAAATTTTACTGATTCCGGATCAAACTCTTCATTTTTTATAAACTCCTTCAAGATAGTGTTTGTTGGATAAAAATTTTCAAATGACATACTAGTAGGCACAGCATTTTGAATATTTGGATCATGAACATCAAAAGTAACTATTGTACTTACTCCTAAATTTTGTAATTCTTGAAGTGCAAGTGCACAATCAAGTGATTCTCTTCCCTTTCTTCTATGTTGCCTTGATTCATATAAAAGTGGCATAACAACAGTTACTCTATCAGCTTGTCCTCTAACCGCGGATATAACTCTTTTAATATCCATAAAATGTTCATCAGGTCCCATATGATTTAAGTATCCATACATTTTGTATGTCATACTATGATTCCCTATATCAGATATAATATATAAATCTTTATCTCTTACAGAATCTTCTATAACTGCTTTACCTTCACCATTATTAAACCTAACTAAGTTTGTAGGTATTATAAAACTATCCTTTTTACTCCTTCTTTGCATAATATTTTGGTCTATTTTATTGCCAAGTTCCTTACAATTATCCATTACAATAAGACCCAATTCATCTTCATATTTACTACTCATATTTTACTCCCTCCAAAATATAAAAACTAACACAAAAAAAGTGTTAGTTCTTTAAATCAAAATATATAGTAATAGTATTAGATAATAAATTCATAACAAAATAATTTTTAAATATTTCATTTACTATCATATTAATACCTCTTACAATTTAATTATAACAAATATTTTATTTTTAGTTAAGGGTTATTTATAACTATCATTTATTTTTTTATTTTTATTTATTAATTTTTCGTACCTTTCTTCTTCACTAAATACACATCCACAATATTTTTGCATATAAAGTCCTAATTCTCTAGCCTTATTTTGACCGTATCTAAATCCTGGTCTAAAGTCTTTGTATAAGAATTTTATACCATACTTTTTAGATAACATGTCTCCTGTCTTTTTTAATAATTCATGGTCTTGGTATGGACTAATTAAAAGGGTTGTTGAAAAAGCATCAAAGCCATTCTCCTTAGCATATTTAGCAGTTTTTTCTAATCTACATAAATAACAATAGCCACATCTATTATCCAACTTATCTACTACGTTTTTACAAAACTCTCTAAGTCCATAATAATCATCAATTATTAGTGGTATACCTATTTTTTCGTCATAATTCTTTAACGTTTCAAGTCTTGCTTCATATTCCTTATATGGATGAATATTTGGATTATACCAAAAGCTTGTTATATCAATATTTTCTTTTTTTAGTTCTTCTATGCAGTACACGCTACAAGGTGCACAACAAGTATGTAACAATAATTTCATTATACAACACTTCCTAATCCTTTTATCAAGTCAGTTTTATCTTTATCTTTATATTCATATATTGTAGGTGTTTTAGGTCTTTCATATATTGGTTTTGGATCATTATATGAAATATCAAATAACCTTAATAAATTTTTACCTTTTCTTTTACTTAATAACACAACAGGATAATGTCCAAAGTCAGTAGTAAAAGCTGTATCATCACTTGATTGTTGCAAAAAATTTTCCTCACAATTATCAAATGTATGAACAAAATTTTTCCAATCTTCATTTGTTGTATCAATAGGATTATCAAATAAATGTTGTGCTAAAATTTCATATCTATCACTAAACTCAGGGCATTCTAGTATACCAGCTTTATTTATTACCACAAAATCAATTGGAGTTTCAGTATCTTTTGTACATTCTATTAATTTTTGACCATATATTTCAAGAGCATCAAGTATATTCTTATAAAGAACATATTGTTCTTTAGATGATATTAAATTTGAGTTTTCACTATTACGAACACCATTTAATTCAATGATGTTGTTTCTTCTTATTCCTGCTATTTTAGATAAAATATTACCATTTTCATCAGTTATCTTAAGCACAAAACCATTTTTATTAAGAATTGTATAATACAAAAAGTCATTATCATTTGCTGATAATCTAAAACAAGAATTAGTATCAATCCCTGATGTAAGAATCTTAGGGTCATCATTTAAATATCTTGAAATAGTTATACCATTATCTTCTACCGTAATATATGGAACTGTACTTAACGTAACATCTTCTGCTCTTTTCATTAAATCTTCCGCTTTTATTATTCTGTTTTTTATATCAACATCCGTGATTTTAACGTCCATAAACTGATTATTATTTATAATTTTCTCAACAACTGGTAACCCAAGCAATCGTATTTGCTCTTCAGTAGCATATTTGTACACATTTAATTTTTTAAATATCAGGTCTAAATTATTCTTATTTATATTAGAATACTTCATAACGTTACATAAATCGTGAAAATTATTGATTAAATCTGATAATTTTATTTGTTTCAAATTACCATACAACATCGGACATAATAGTTTATCACTTGTTAGAAGATCCTTTAGTTTCATATACTCATAGTTGTTTAGTTTAATAAATTTATTTTCATCTATTTCATTTATAAAATTAATAATAGCATTTTTATTAAACATATAATCATAATTATTTAATACATAATTAGAATCATTAAAAGAACTACTATTACTATTTATCAACGTATCTGATTCATTTTTTTCTTCTAATTCAACAATATTATAAAGATAGTTATATGTATCATTTTCTCTTTTGTACATATTAAATATTAATTTTTTTAATTCTTCTACATATTTTAAATCCGATTTAAATTTATTTAATACCTCTTTATCTTCGACAGTAAGTTCATTATATTCAGATATAAACAAATCGTTCCTAGAAAAATCTATACTACTTTTTGATTCCTTCATTAAATTTACAACATCATTCAACAATAAAATCTGATTTTTATTAAAATATTTTTTTAAACTCTCATTTTCTATTGGATTGTTTAAAAATGTTTCAACAATTTTATATAAATCTGGATTTATTTCATTTATAAGTCTTTTAGAATAATTTATTCTTAATCTTCTTAACGCTCTCATTTGATCAATAGAATCATAAAATTCCGGCTTTTGAATATTTAAAAGATCAAGAATTTCTTGGTCATTCTTATTTAATATCGACATTATTAATTTGTCCAAATTTAACTTATCAAATTTTAGTCCTGAATTAGCATTTACCATATTAAGTAGTTTATCATAAAGGTCTTTTTTTCTTTTTAATGCACTTATGAAATCCATTTCGGATATTTGTATTTTATTACTAGCAATAATTTCCTTAAAGTAAGGTTTAATATTTTCTAATTTCTTGCTAACATAATCATCTGTAAAATTTTTCTTATATAATATAATAAATTTTTTATAATAATCTTTTAAAATTTTTACTGTTTTTCTTTCTTGTTCTTTATTATTGTTCTTAAGATAATAATCAAGTGATATCAATTCCGACTTTAAATCGTCATAACTTATTTCTAAAACGTTTGATACTATTTTTAAATATTTTCCATATTCTAATTCTGCTCTTTCTATTCCATAATTTTTGATTACATCATAAACTCTTTGGAAAAAACTAGAAAAAAGATTTCTGTTCTGACTTTTAAAATACTTCCATTCATCTTCGGCTTCTACTTCATATATTTTTTTATAACTAGATATTGTCATTACGGGAAAGTTTTTTAATAAATCCTTTATCTGTTTTTTAAACTCTTCATCTTTATCAAGAAAATCAATTATATTTGAAATATATTCATTCCATTTTATTTTCTTTAATGAAACATTATCCATAATATAATCATCTCCCTCTTTATACTTAAATAATATCATTTTTTCATGTTTTAGTCAAAATCACACGCTTCCAGTTTTACCATATTTCTTAGAAACAATCTTTCTTAGCACATCAACCGGTATTACCGAAAGTGATATTAATATCATAATTATAAATTCTTTTAATGTAAGAGGGCTTGTTCTAAACATATCACCACCATAATACATAAGAACAATTTGAACTATTACAATAAATGAAATAACAATTATAAACATCTTATTCTTATATAAATGTGCAAGTATGTTAATTCTACTTGTATGAGCATTAAAACAGTTAAATATGCCCGCGAATATGAAAAGACCAAAAAATGCTGTCATAAATGATTTATCATTTAAAAATAAACCTTTAATAAAAGGAAGTTTTAAAAACAAAATACAAAGTAATGTAGTATAAATTCCGGTTATAACTATTTCACTTACCATATAAGAATTAATTATACTTTCATCCTTTTTCTTAGGTTTTTCATTCATGTATTCTAGCAAAGGAGGTTCAAATGCAAATGCAAGAGCTGCAAGCGTATCCATAACCATATTTATCCACAGCATTTGTATTACCGTAACAGGCGTTTCAACACCGATAAAAGGACCTATTATTGATATACTAAGTGCACATAAGTTAACGGTTAACTGAAATATAATAAACTTTCTAATGCTTTTAAATATGGTTCTACCAAATAAAACCGCCTTAGCTATTGATAAAAAGTTATTATCAAGTATTACTATATCACTTGCTTCTTTAGCAACTTCACTACCAGAGCCAAAGGCAAAACCTACATCCGCTCTTTTAAGTGCTGGTGCATCATTTACCCCATCCCCTGTCATGCCAGTTACAAGCCCCATTTCCTTTGATAATCTAACTAGTCTTGATTTATCTTGTGGAAGACTTCTTGATACAACTTTTAATTTAGGAAGCATCCTTTTTACTTCACTATCGCTTAAAGAGTTTAACTCATCTGACGTAATAATAATATCACTACTATCATTTACAAGTCCTACTTCCCTTGCGATAGCCTCTGCCGTATTTTTATTATCACCAGTTATCATAACCGTTTTAATAGAAGCATTACTAACTAATTTAATTCCTTCTTTAGCTTCCTTTCTTACTGGATCTTTAATAAATATTGCCCCTACAAAAACTAAGTCATTAAAAATAGTAGCATTTATGTTATCACTACTTGCTAAAACAATTACCCTAACTCCATTTGATGTAGCATTTTTTATTTTATCTTCTATTTTGCTTTTATTTAAGAATAATTCTTTTCTACCATTTTTATCATAATAGTATTTACATTTATCTAATAATACTTCTGGAGCACCTTTTATTAGATTTTTCATTTTTTTATCATCTATAACGGTAATCATATATTTATTTTTACTATTAAATGGTATCTGTTTAATTATTTTTACACCATCTATTTTAAATGGCTTGTAAAAAGATAATAAACATCTATCAGTTATGTTTCCTCCTATTACCTTATCATTATCGTATGATGACATATTATTTACCACCATAGATGTTTTTAATATTTTTGAGTATGTGTTATCTTTAAGTTCATTTTCTTTTTTATATACACTTAAGTTACCATCTAATATACTTTCACAAGATAAATTACCAGTTGTTATTGTACCTGTCTTATCACTAAATAATATATTTATACATCCCGCTGTTTCTATACCTACCATTTTTCTTACTAAAACATTATTCTTAAGCATTCTTTTCATATTTGATGATAAAACAAGGGTTATCATCATTGGAAGTCCTTCTGGTACAGAAACAATTATGATGGTAACCGCAAGCGTAAGAGCATATATAACATAATTCATCATAAGTGGAATGTTTGTTATGGTATCCATTATTAATCCTAAATTAAAATTATTTCTAACAATTATATTGGAAAAAAGATATGAAACAGATGCTAAAAAAGCTCCTATATAACCAAACGTACTAATTACTTTAGCAAGTGATCTAAGCCTTATTTTAAGAGGACTTTCGCTCTTTTTTTCTTGAAGCTCCCTAGCAATCTTGCCATAGAAAGTATTATCTCCAACATTCGTTATAACTGATAATGCGGCACCTTCACATACGATGCAACCTCTATATAACTTATTTTTATCTTTTATGTTTCCATATGAATATTTTTCTTTATGTACCTCTTTTGATTCACCATTTATGGATGATTCATTAACGTATAAAAAGCCATCTATAACAACACCATCTGCAGGAATTTTATCACCTGATTCTAATAAAACAACGTCCCCAACTACAACATCTTCAAACGAAATTTCTGTTACCTTTCCATTTCTTTTAACTTTACATTTTAACTTCAATGATTCTTCTTTTAATTTTTCAAAAGCTTTTTCACTTCCATACTCTGAAATACTTGATATAAAAGAAGCTAAGAAAATTGCTATTAAAATTCCAAGTGTTTCAAACCAATCAAAGTCTCTAAATAAGAAAACCACTTTTATTGCAAGTGCAATTAACAATATTTTAATTATAGGATCTCCTAAAGACTCTATTAATAAAGATAGAAAGCTATTAGTTTTACCTTTTTTAATTTCATTAGTACCATATTTTTCCTTGCTTTTAATAACTTCTTTATCACTTAGTCCGTTTTTATTATATTTATCCATAATAACCTCCTAATAAATAGTAGTAGGTATGTTTAATAAATATAATTTTTTTCGTGTGACAAAATTATTTACTTTTTTTAATTTATAAGTATAATACTTATGTTTTTGAGGGTGGGAAATTATTATGAATGATTATGAAAAATTAGCACGTGATATATTAAATTTAAATAAAATGGATAATGATTTTTCTGATATCAAAATGGACTTTATAACTGCTAATAAATTTTCAAATGATTTTTATAAAATGTTTTTTATGTATAAAAGAAACAAAGAACTAGAAACTTATGAAACTAAAATAGAATATGATATTAGCTCTAACCTAAATTCATTTGAAGGCTTATCAAGGCTTGGAACTTATAAAAGTTATATTGATGTATCAGATAAAGAAAGTATAAGAAGAGTGCCCGTTTTAATGCATGAAAAAGCCCATGTATATGAAAAATTTAATCATAAAAGTAAAAATGAATTTATTCCAACATTTTTTGAAATTTTATTAACATTAAAAATCAATGATAATATACTATTTAAATCTGTTTTAAATTATAAGATAAGTGAAGCTAAAAAGGCTGCAAACATTTATTTAAGAACAAAAAATAGTAATGCATTATCTTACATGTTAGACTTTTATAGAAGTATTAACTTATTAATCACTTATTTAAATGACTGTAATCGTGTAACAAAATCATTAGATGAAAATTTCTTTATGGATAAAGATAGTAACCAAATTATAGATGAGTTTTATCTTGATGATGCCAGAAATAGCATTAGTAGTAAGATAAATATCATAACAAAAAAAGAAACTTTTAATTAGTTTCTTTTCTTATTTTGAACAAGTTTATATCCTACTGTTAAAGCAGATAATAGTGCAACAATAATTATAATAATTTTAATATATCTTGCATCAGATTTTTTAACTGTTATAACGTAAGTATTAGTATTACCCTTTGTATCAGTTACTTTTATTTCTACTTTACTTCCATTTTTCAAGTTACTGTTACCAGTTATCTTCATAGTAGCATTTTTATCTTCTAATTTTGCTATTAAATCTAGTTTATTAGTATCTTTATCAACGTTAATAGTATAATTATTTTTATTTTTGTCAAATTTTATACTTGAATTTTTAATTTCAACGCTGCTTAGATAATTACTAGTTTCTGGTCTTTTAATATTAATATCATATCTATATGTAGTTCCATTTTTTCTAGTAACAATAATTGTTACTGTATTAATACCAGGCATTAATACTTCTCCACCATAAACTTCGTATTTGTCTTCATCATTTTGTAATTTAACAACTACGTCTGCTTTTTCCACTGAAAAATCTACATTTAAATTTATTTTATTATCAGTAAATTCTATTTTTTCATCATTTATCTTTATGTATTTAATAACTTTTTCATTATTATTTTTAGAAGAATCTGTTGTTTTAACGGTAGTTTTAGATTTATTACTACTATTTTTTCTTGTACTGTTTTTCTTTATAGTTGTTACTTTTTTAGTTGTAGTAGTTTTTTCATCATTTTTAATATCTTCTTTTATAGAATCATCATAATCTTTGATTTTAGATAGCTTATCTAGTAATATATTACCTCTTTTTACTATCTCATCTATTATGTCTTGTTCATCATATCTTAAATCAGTAGAAAGATCTTTAACCTCATCTAAGTACTCTTTTATTTCTTTTTGAATATCACTACTATATTTAGAGTAATCAGCTGGAAGTTTAGATAATACTTTTGCTAATTTAGAATAATCTGCTAACCTTTTATTTAAATTACTAATTGCATAATTTATATCAGTAGCATACTTATCAACCTTATCTTGACTTCCCCAATTTAGGTTATAATCAATACTATTTATTAGTTTTTCAACCTCATCATAATTAGTATAATTATATTTATTAGCTTCATATTTTTTTGCATTATTAATAGCTAATTCAACCTTTGAGTAATCTGCTCTCGTCTTAATAAGATTATTATATACTTTAACAAGGCTATTATATATTTCATTTACTTTTTCTTGTTCATTTATCTTTATAGAATAATCTATATTATTCATAGCATTAACAAGTGTATCAAAGTTAGTATATTTAGTGCTATCTAATTTATCATATACATTAGTTTTAAAGTCGTTTATTTTAGAATAATCAGAATCTTTTAATTCTAAATTAGTTATTGCTGTTTCAAGCTCTGCTGCAGCCTTATCTACTTCTTTTT
>FR881479.1 GCA_000434835.1 Clostridium sp. CAG:594 | reverse complement strand
CCATTTTGCTGCATCTAAGTATGCCGTACTATTTATATTTAGTGTAGTTGATAGCGCTGCAAATGCAACTGTTAAACCTGCAACTACTATTAATAACACTACTATAACTAGTGCTTTTGTTCTTCTTTCTTTTTCCATTCTTTCATCTTCCTTACTGTTATTATCTTTCTTGTTTATAATACCATATAACCTGTATAAGAGGTCAAGTTTACACTTTCAATTTTGAAGTTTTTTACAAATTGTTTACACTGATTTTTTTATGTAAGAAAAAAGCACTGAACCTTTTATTGTACCCTGTTCATTGCTTTCATCATTTGATTTATTTGTTTTTGACTTGGTGTTCTTCCCATTTGTTGCATCATAATTTTTATCATTTTTTCATTTATTGGTGGATTTTTCTTTAAGTATTTTTTCATAAATGCACGAGCACCTAAAAATCCTACAACTAATCCTACTATAAGACCTATTACGCACCATAAAATATTTCCCCACATATTTTTCACTTTCCTTTCATAATTCTATTTTACTAGATTTTACCATATTATACAAGGTTTTTTGCATTTACTTTACTAAGCCAAAAGTAATCTTTATTATTAAAATCACATATAAATATATTTTCTTCGTTTTCTAACACTTTAAAAAAATCAGTTATATTTTTATTAGTTTTTATTTTTATATAAGTATTATAAACCGTTAGCGTAGTATTTTCTGTTAAGTTATTTAAAACATGCTTGTTAAGAGTTTTTTTATATGAATCATCAAATGCATACTTTCTATATATTTTACTATTAATATCAGTTTTATTAAAAGGTGTAGCCATCTGACTAAATAACCTATATGAAATTATAAAATCATTTTTACTTGATTTTGATATTTCATCTAACATTTTATATAAATAATATGTCCTGTTATAATAAAGATTTGAAAAAGAATCATTAATCTTAAATAAATAATATACTCTCATAATAAAACACCTCTCTTAAAGGATAATATATTCCATTTAAGAAAAGTGTCGAATTATACTATTTAAGTAATTTTTCTATTTTTTTTGTAATTGTATCATCGTCTAATTTAAGTTTTTTTAAAACATCTTCTGTTTTACCTGAATATCCAAATTCATCAATACCCATTATGTATTTATCATTGTATACGTATTTATGCCATCCAAATTTAGAAGCTCTTTCTATAACAAACGTCTTATATCCAATTGGTAGTATTTCATCTTTATAGCTTTGTGGTTGTTCATCAAATAAACGCATGCAAGGCATTGATACAACTCTTAATTCCATACCTTTTTTTGATAGTTTTTCTGCTATATCTATTGCAAGTGAAACCTCAGATCCAGTTGCTATTATAATACCAAATAAACGTTTTTCTTCTTTTCTTACTATGTAAGCTCCTTTTTTAACATTTAAAGGATTTGTAGTACTTAAATTTTTACATTTACTTCTAGATAAAACAACTGATGATGGTTTATCATTATTTAAAATAGTTTGCCAAGAGCCAATTATTTCATTAGCATCACAAGGTCTATATACATAATGATTAGGTATACATCTTAACATTGCAAGTTGTTCAACTGGTTCATGAGTTGGACCGTCTTCTCCTACCATAACAGAGTCATGAGTAAATATAAACGTACAAGGAAGATTCATCAAACTAGCCATTCTAATGGATGGTTTTAAGTAGTCTGAAAATGATAAGAACGTAGAACAAAAAGGTCTTAGTCCTGATAGTGCAAGACCATTTATAAACGCACCCATAGCATGTTCTCTTACACCAAAAAAGAAGTTTTTACCACCATAATTAGTGCTACTAAAATCTCCGAATTTATTTAAGTACGTTTTAGTAGATGATGAAAGGTCTGCTGAGCCTCCTAAAAAAGCCGGATAATTATTTGCAATTTCATTTATAACTACTCCATTTATATTTCTAAGTGCATCATCTTCAAATGTTTTATCTTTAAATAATCTTGTTATATCATATCTTTTATCAATCGTTAATGATTCTAAAAATCTCTTTGTTTCATCATCACAAGTATTAACATAAGCATTATATTTAGTATCCCATTTTCTTTTATCATGAGTTACTCTAATTCTTATAAAGTTAGCCATTTCTTTACGTAAAGAGCTTATGTTAGCAAAAAGGTTCGTATCTAGTTTTAATTTATCTTTTAACTGTCTTATATCTTCTTTAGTAAGTGGTGAACCATGGACTTTATTTGTTCCTTGTAAAAGGGAGTCTTTACCTATAATTGTTTTAATTTCTATAAATGATGGTTTATCTGTTCTTCTTTTAGCTTTTGATATTGCCATATCTATTAAAATTGGGTTATTACCATCAGCAACTAAATCAGTATGCCATCCCATTGCATCAAATCTTTTAAGTACGTCTTCATCAAACGTTTTATTAGCGTCAGCATCTAGTGTTACGCCGTTAGAATCGTATAAAACAATTAGATTTCCTAGTTTTAAGTTTCCAGCAAGTGAGCAAGCTTCATAAGAGATTCCTTCCATTAAATCCCCTTCTCCGCATAGCACGTAAACCTTATAATCTAATAGGTTATTAAATTTTTCGGATAAGTATTTTTCCGCTGCTGCCATACCTACTGCATTTGCTATTCCTTGTCCTAAAGGGCCAGTTGACGCATCAACTCCTGGTGTTATACCATATTCTGGATGTCCCGGAGTTATAGAATCTATTTGCCTAAAATTCTTTAAATCATTAATTGATAAATTAAATCCTGACATGTAAAGTGTAGCATATAAAAGCGCTGAGCCATGTCCTGCTGACATAACAAATCTATCTCTATTAATCCATTTATCATCTGTTACATCAATGTTCATATGTTTGTTATATAAAGTGTATAGTATTGGAGCAGCTCCAAGTGCTATTCCAGGATGACCACTTTGTGCTTTAGATATTTCTGCTATCGATATTGCTTTTATAGCATTAATTATTTTTTCATCATTCATAAAAAAACACCCTTTCTTATCTTTAAATTAATTATAAGACAAAACGGGTTATTTATCAATAAATAATTAGGAATTTAAAACAACATCCCTTGTAGCACTTACTTGTTTTTCACTAGATGGTTTCTCATAGTTAACAATCCAAACTACGTTTATTATTGTTAGAACCAAATAAATTAGAGCTACTCCTTTATAACCTTTAAAAAATTTCATCAAAACCACTTCCTTTTCTCTAAAGTTTAATTACAGTTAAATTGTATCACGAACAAACGTATGTGTCAATATAAAAAAACGAACAAGTGTTTGACAATGTAAAGTAAGTATGATATTATATAAATGTAATTTAAAAAGGGAGGCATTATGGAAAAATTGACAAATCGTCAAAAAGACGTATTAGATTATATAAAAAGTTATGTTGCAAACCACGGATACCCACCTGCTGTAAGGGAAATAGGAGCAGCCTTAGGGCTTAACTCACCTGCAACTATTCAGTCTCACATAACAGCACTAGAAGCTAAAGGATACATAAAAAAAACAAATTCAAAATATAGATCACTTGAAATTGTTGGAAATAATGAATACTTAAATGAAGATGTAGCACAAGTACCATTACTTGGTAAAATAACCGCTGGCTCTCCTATTGAAGCTATTGAAACTCCAGATGAATATTTTAGCTTACCTACGTACTTAATTCCAAATAATGAAGAGGTATTTACTTTAAAAGTAAGTGGCGAAAGTATGATTAACGCTGGTATATTTGATGGTGATATAGTAATCGTTCAAAGACAAAACGTAGCTAGAAATGGTGATATAGTAGTTGCTATGACAATGGAAAACGAAGTTACGTTAAAAAGATTTTATAAGGAAACAACTCACATAAGATTACAACCTGAAAATGATACAATGGCACCAATAATACTTCCTAATTGTACCATTTTAGGAAAAGCAATCGGTCTTTATAGAAAGTTTTAAGAAAGAGGGATAAAACCATGGAATGTGTTTAAATAAATAAAAAAAGGAGAAACAACACTAATTTCTCTTTTTTTGTTTCTCCAAATCTATCTAAAAACGCTTTTGCATGCTGAAGCGTTCTACAATAATATATGGTTTACAATCTAATTTGTTAACCATATTTTTTAAATACAACATTTTTAATATACATTTTATCTTTAAAAATATACATTTTATCAAATATATTTTTGATTCTTTATAATTCCCACAATTAAATATGAATTCATCTGCTTTTATTTCATTGATTAAATTTATGGTATCATCAATACGTTCATAATCTCCATGTGATGACATACGTTTATGCATACGTACACTTAATCAAAAAAGAACTACTATTAAAAAGTAATTTCTATTTCCTCGTTTAATAAAATGCTATAATATTCTCCGTATTCTTCAACTTCACCGCTTAATTCAATAATAAACTTATTATTATCAATTTTTTGGATAAAACATTTATAATTTCCTGTTATTAAAGAAATCCAACCTTTTTCATCTTCATACGTAATATCACTAATGTATTTACTTATATCTTTTTTATCATCCAAATTTAATTCTTTTAACCCTTTCGTATCATAGATGGTTTCTAATCCTAGAAACATATTTTCAAATTTAAAAGTTATAAAAGGAGCCTTACCATTCCTTTTTTTGCCATCTTGAGTTACGCTATATTTACCAAATGATATTTTTTTTGAATCTATATTATATTGTTTGTCATTGATTGTTATCATTTTGACACCACTTTCTATTTGTATTATATCACACAAGTTCATATTCTCTAACAGTAATTCTTTCGTCTGAACAATATTTTATTACATACTCATTATCTTGTTTGCAGATTATAATTTCCGATGTATCATTTTCCTCAACAGTTTTAACAATTATCAATATTCTTATATATTTGAATTTGCCCTGTATGCTCTTTCTTAAGCTCAGTTATCTTTAATTTTATAACTACATAACATTTAAATTTGATATTATATAAAAGTAAATCAATATAATTATAAGTATTATCCACTTTTATTTTATATTCATTATCTACATTATCCCTTTTTAATTTTGCATCCGTTTGTGCAATTCTAAATATATTATCCGCAAGTTCTTCACTTTCCATATTATCTAATATATCTTCTCTATATCTTAATTTCTTTCTTTTGAAAATATCATTTGCAGATTCACCATTATATAATCCTTTATATCCAGCATTATGAAATCTAGCTAAGTCTTTTACCCCACTATTAATTACTGTTTTATTTAAATTGTAATTTCCTTTTCTTACTTGATTTCTCCTATATATTCTTTTCTCATCTTCGGTAAGCACATTATATTCATTATCAGATAATTCTTGTTTTCTTGTTTGGATGGCGAAATAAGTTTTAGCTAATGCAATTACTTTCTTTCTTGGATCACAATTAAGGACTATTAGATAACACGCATATCTTGATAATTTATAATCGTTTATATTTCTCTTTGTATTAGAACCTATGTAAACCATTTTG
>FR881478.1:680-1513 GCA_000434835.1 Clostridium sp. CAG:594 | reverse complement strand
AAATCGTTATTTGTACTTCATCTCCAGGTGCATCCAGATTTTTGAAATTTTTAAAATTGGTTAGAAACAATAAAAATGTTTATTATTTTGTTTCAGGTGGTAATCTGTATAAAAAAATAGAAGATAAAATATATCCCATAGATTTATATAAAAATTTATATAAAATCTATGTCGAATCTCAATATATGAAAGAAAAGTTTATAGAATTTGGTCTTACTCAAACAGAGTTAAAATATAATTTTAGAAATCCAAAAATAAAATTTGAACAGATTAAACCAACATTAGATCCAGTTAAATTTGTTTTTTGGGGGAGAGTTATAAAGGATAAGGGTATAGAACAAGCAATTGAATTGATTAATAAACTTACACTTAACGGGAACTCTGTAGAATTGTATATATATGGACAAGTAGAAAACGATTATTTGAAAAGTTTAAAAATTGAAAAGTATGACAATATTTATTACATGGGTACTATTAATCCTGATGGTAAATCTGAATACGAAATTTTACATAAATACGATATATTTATTTTTCCTACTGAACATGATGGTGAGGGGTTACCAGGTGCATTAATTGATGCTTATATATCAGGATTGAGTGTTGTCGCATCTAATTGGATGTATGCACACGAATATATAAAAAAAGATTATAATGGAATTATATTTGAATACAAAAATTATGATGATATGTTTCAAAAAGTTTTGGAATTAATTAATAATAAAGAAAAAATTGATTTCTATAAAAGAAATTCCTTGGTTGATTCGGAAAAATATATTATAAAAAATATAATGCCAAAAGAATTGGTGGGTGAAAAACATGAATAAAATTGCAGT
>FR881478.1:0-587 GCA_000434835.1 Clostridium sp. CAG:594 | reverse complement strand
TTAAAAATCAAAGAAATGTAGATATAATTATAATCAATAATGCAAGTATAGATGAAACTGAAAAATATATACAATCAATAAAAAATATAAAAATAATATATTATAATACTGGAAAAAATCTTGGTGGTGCTGGTGGCTTTAGTTATGGAATAAAAAAAGCATATGAGTTAAATTATGAATATGTATTAGTTATGGATGATGATACAATGATACAGGGTAAAACAATAGATGAATTAACGAGAGCAATTAATGAGGTAAAGGACTTTAGTTTTCTTGCATGTAAGGTTTTATGGAGGGATAATAATTTATGTTTAATGAATAAACCAAAAGTTTCTAATAATATATTGGAATATCATAAATATATTTCAGATGGAATAATAGCGGTTGATTCTTCATCTTTTGTTGGATGTTTAATTAACATGAAATATGTTGAGAAGGTTGGGCTTCCAATTAGTGAGTTTTTTATTTGGGGAGATGATGTTGAATTTACAACACGTCTTTCTAAAATTGCACCTGGATATCTTGTTTCAAAATCAATTGTAATTCATGAATGTGCAAATAATGATAGTATTAATATATACAATGAA
>FR881477.1 GCA_000434835.1 Clostridium sp. CAG:594 | reverse complement strand
AAAAACTAAAAATTTAGAAAAAAATTTAAATTTTTCATAAAAATATGATATTATAAGGCTAAAAAAGGAGTATTTATGACAAAACATAACATTAAAAAATGCGAAATAATATATAATCCGGTCTCTACTGGTTTCAAAGAAAATGACATTAACCTAATTGCAAAAACAATGAAGGAAAATAACATAATACCCAACTTCAAAAAAAGTATGTATGAGGGCCATTTAATAGAACTAGTTAAAGAATCTGATGATAATGATACATTAGTTATTACATTAGGTGGAGATGGTACCGTTGGTGAAGCTTATAAAGCATATAACAAAATAGATCAAAAAGGACTATACGCACACGTTCCAACCGGAACAACTAACGATATGGCAAAAAACTTTGACGTAAGATATAAAGACGCTGATAAAATAGTAAAAGACATACTAAATGGGGACGTAGAGCTTTTTGACTCATATAAAATGAACGATGAAATAGTCTCTTACACTTCCGTTTTTGGTTATTTGGCACAAGTACCTTATGTTACTAATAAAAATATGAAAAAACGCCTAGGACACGCAGGATATGTATTAAGTGCTTTTCCATATATTATAAAAAGGCCAGAACATTATCTTATAGAATACGAAACAGATAATATTATTGGACAGGCGAATTGCATATTAGGTGCCATAACTAATTCTAAAGGTTTCGGTGGAATAGATTTATATAAAAATGTTTCTTTAAATGACGAAAAATTAGAATTATTGCTTGTTAGAAATGCTAATCCAAAACTAATTGCTAGTTTAGTAAGTGATTATATATCAAACACAATTGATTTAAATAAATATAAAGATTATTTAATTATGGACTCATCAAGTAACATAAGACTTACCTTTAAAGAAACTTATCCAAAATTTGCGTTTGATAATGACGGAGAAAAATCAAATGAAATAATTACATATGGTAATGATACCGTCATTTATAAACCAGCTAAAAAAATAAAGATATTAAAAAGAAAAGTACAAGATTAAATAACTTCCTTGTACTTTTTATTTATAAAAAAACTTATGCCGCAAAAGCATAAGTATTTAATAATCAAAGTGGCGTCCTGCAAAGGATTCGAACCTTTGACCCACGGCTTAGAAGGCCGTTGCTCTATCCAGCTGAGCTAGCAGGACAATGACTTGTTCGTTTAAGAACAAATCAATTATAACTCAAAAATAATAATTATTCAATATTTTTTAACACACTTTTTGTAATTTCCTTACCATTTACTGTAAATATAACTTCTTTTACGTCGTAATTATCCCTAACTGATAGCGAAATTGAATATATGACCTCTTCTAAAATACTTTTTGAATTAGCATCATCGAATAAATACTCATTAAAATCTACCGTTAATACATCATCTTTTATGTCATATCCAGTGAGCTTAGTATTATAATTTAAAAAACTCATTAAATTAGTTTCATAAGTATTAGAAGAAGTAAGTTCATCTACTATTATTTTTATTTTATCTCTGTTATCATTAGAAACCTTAGATACCGGAACATAATAATAACCACTACTACTTTTATTTACATAGTAAATAGTAGTTATACTAGCATTTTTATAATCAAAAGCATCATAATTGGTATTTACTCCATCTTTTCTTTCTAGTGGCTGTTTTATTACATCTTTACCATCTGGATATTTATCTTGCACAGTACCATCTATTTTAAGATAAACATACTTAATATTATTAATGCTGGTCAAATTATACGTAAGTGCTTCTAAAGCCTTTTTAAAGCTCTTGTTATCAAGTTCTAATATATCATTTGATAAATCAATTGTTAATGTATCATCTTTTATTAATACATCATTAATCTTTGTATCACTTGGCAAAATTGCTTTAAACCCATTAGGCACCAAGCTCTCATACTTTCCTCCATTTATTAATAATTCCGTAAGTTTAATAGCCATACCTTTATCGCTTGTGCTATTAAGCTTTACTTTACATCTTGCTACAAAGCCATCCTTATCAATTAAATAAGCTTCCCTAGCAGAATATGAAACGCTTGTTTTCGCAAGTTTTTCATCTTCAAGCTTATACTCCTTGGATGCTGGAAACAAAAGAAGTAATAACAGAAGCACAAGCATTCCTGTTGTTCTAAAAATCTTATTATAGGCAAACTTTCTTAGCATAATAATCCTCCTATTAATAGTATGAAAAAATCGCATGATATATGCGATTTTATAACGTAATTTCGTTTAGTTTTATAAGTTCGATTACCGCGCAAGCTCTTCCCTTAACCCCTAATTTCTGCATTACGTTTGAAATGTGATTTCTAACTGTTTTTTCACTTATTCCAAGTTTTTTAGCTATTTCCTTAGTTGTCTTATTAGTTATTAATAAATCAAATATTTCTTTTTCTCTTTTAGTAAGTACTCTTTTTACCATGATTTCCCCACTTTCTTATGATAAGAGGTTTTAATATTTTTTCTATATTATTTTATGATAAAAAGAAAAAAAGGTACTTACTTTTGGAATTTAACCGAAACATATACCTTTGTTTTAAACTCTTTACTAATTAATCTCATTACGTTGTTAGCAAGAGAATAATCATGATCTTTCTTTTTAATTGTTACACTTACGTTACTACCATCTATTTTTATAAATGAATCTAATTTAAGTTCTTTTTTTACCCTCTTTTCTAAATCATCTTCCTTTGCCTTTACCTCATCTATTTCTTTAAGTCCATTATAAGCGTTATTTTTCTCTTCTGTAGATGTATCTTTATTAGTAAGTACTTCATTATATTCTGCTGCAAGAGCTTGCCTTTCTTCGTCTAATTCAACTTGAAGTGCGGTTAAACTATCAGTGCTACTTACTTTAGCCTTTGCCTTTGTTTTACTTGTTTTCTTTTCAGTTACTGCATTTTTATCACTAGTCTTTACCGTTGTAAGTAGTTCACTTGGCATTGTAATATAATAGACACTTAATACTAATATTAAACTAAATAAAGTTAAAAACCATAATTTTTGTTTGTTAATCATATTATCCTCCAAATCTTTTCTACTTAACTATATGCCCAAAATATCTTTTAATTACAAAAAAAGAACCAAAACGGTTCTATTATTTTTGTTCAAACGTTAACGTTACAGCAGGCTTAGTAGGATCAAAAATGGTAATTTTTTCATCTACGACGAAACTTGCAGTATCTCTAAATGCTATTACAAATTTTAAATGTCTAGTTTCATGTGCTTCTAACCACAAACCACTTTCTTTACCGGTTCTGCCATTTTTTGTATATTTTTCTACCCTAGTATCTCCATCATAAAGATAAATATCAAACCCACCATAAAAACTAGTAGTATCAGGTGCCGTGATTTCACCATCTTTATTAAAATCATACTTATTAATGCACTCGGTGGTGGTATTTCTAAGACAATCATATATTTTTTGAACGTATGACGACTCAGAAATTAAATTATTTACTTTGATATAAGTTAGCTTCGCCTCTATGCTTCCGTTATTTACCAAATCAAATTCATATACAATTTTATCTCCAGGTTTATTTAAACTAACATCTATTCCAGAAATTACAGTTCCAGTTAATTGCGGAGTACCTCTAACCTCAGCTGTTCCAGTTTTTTCAGATAAAGTCAAATTTTCAAAATGTATGTCCCATGAGGCCGCATTAACTGCTGCACTACCATTAATTGTAAGTGTTTGTGAAAGCGCTGCAAAGGCTACTGTTAAGCATAAAATCATGACCACTAATACTATTAAGCTTATTATTTTCACTTTTCTTGTTTTTTCCATTATTACCCATCTCCTACTTCTATTATTAACTTTTATTATTTTATCATACTAAAATAATTTATTTATAACCTCTTATGTAAGGTTACTTTACTTGTTGATAATAACATATTCCCCCCCCCGGGTCAATGTTTTTAATCCTATGTGGAAACAGAAATGTCAAGCATAAAAAAAGCAATCCCCAAACCTCAGGATTGCTTGTACTACTTCCAGCTAGATACTGCATAAGCCGGTTACTGCTTATACTGCTATCAGCCAATACTTCCCAGCTGACAATTAAATAATAACATATCTTAGTATTTATTGCAAGCCATTTTTAGACATTTAATTCACTATTTTTAAAATCTTTATCATCAATTAGAAGTTCGTGAATCTCTTCTTCTGGATTATTTAAATATACTTCCTCAATTCTTTCTACCATACATTTTTGTGCTTCTAATATGGCATTAACCTTTCTTGTTGCTTTATCTATTTCATCATTTACAACTACGTAATTATACTTGTTAAGTTCGTTTATTTCTTTGTATGCCTTTTTAAATCTTTCTATTATTTTGTCGTTGTTTTCAGTATTTCTTTTCTTTAATCTTATAATTAAATCCTTCATTGTAGGAGGCATAATAAATATAAATATAGCCTCCGGAATTTTATGTTTTATTTCAAGTGCACCTTGAACTTCTATTACTAATATAACGTCTATCCCTTTAGACAAATATTCATTTACCTTATCTTTTGGAGTTCCGTAATAATTACCATTATATTTAGCATATTCAATAAATTTATCTTCCTTAATTTTCTTTTCAAACTCTTCTTTTGTCAAAAAGAAATAATTAATACCGTCTTCCTCGCCCTTTCTTGGTTTTCTAGTCGTACAAGAAACAGATACCCAAAAATCTTCTTTATACTCTTTTAATCTTTCACATATAGTATCCTTACCAGAACCAGATGGGCCAGATATAACTATTAAGCTTCCCTTTTCATTTCGTTTTAATATATTAGACATATAATCACCTTCTTAACATTTATGTTTTAAAATTATAAATATTAATTTAATGTTTGTCAATCCTTTTTATCAATAAATAAACCGTCAAACATATACAAAAAAAGACCTAATTGGTCTATTTACAAGTTCCTTCTCCAGCTTTAGCGCCCTTAACATAAGTTTCACCAACAAGTTCACAAGAAGTCTTGGTGATTGAATCTTTTAAGTATCCACCAAATACCTTTATTAAACTAACCGCAATAACAGTTACTAACGCTATGATTAAAACATATTCTACTAATGCTTGACCTTTTTTATTCATTTTTTTCATCTTCAACACCTCATATTTTAACTAACATTAGTTTAACATTTTATACCATCATTTGTCAATGATATTTATAAAGTGATTTACATAAATAAATTTTAATGTTATCATTTTTATGGTGATAATTATGTTAAAGTTTGATAACCTAAAAATTAAAACAGCCAAAAGTTTTAAAGATAGATTAATTGGTCTTATGTTTAAGAAAAACATAAATTATGGTCTTTTATTTAAACATTGCAGAAGTATTCATACGTTTTTTATGCTAGATAAAATTGACGTTGTTGCGGTCGATAATCATAATAACGTTATAAAAACATATAAAAACGTTAAACCTTGGAAAGTGATAATTGCTCCTCGTGGCACTAAAATGATATATGAATTACCAAAAGGCACCATAAATTAGTGCCTTTTTTATTTTGCTCTTGCTTTTACGTAATATCTTTCCTTACCGCCTTTAGTGCACGTTACAAGCGTAACTATTTTCTCATTTTTATTATCTGGTTGTGCCAAATAACTAGCTGAATTTTTATCTACAACGCCATATTCATAAACGTAATAGTTTACTTTTCTTCCTGATAAGTCTGTTACCGTTACAACATCATTTTTAACTAGTCTATTGATTTTTATAAAGTAGTTACCTCTCATAAAGTTATGTCCACCAATAGAAACATTTCCATTTTCATTAAGGTTTGGGCCAGCCATTTTAACAAGTGCCGTATTATAAGCTCCTGCCGTATTTTCTTTTAGTATTGGCTGATATATATTTATCTTCTTAATTGTAAGTTTTCCTAAGACGGTATATTTAAAGCCACCATAACTTACCTTAGCCTCAGGCATAACATCCCCATCATTTTCTTTTATCACCTTATCAATTTTATCTATTATGCCACCTGCTAGTTCCTGTCTTTTTCTTTCTCTAAAGTTTGAGTATATAAACATAAATACTGCTACATAAAGCGCAACTACAATAAGTATTATAAGAAAGTTTAATATTTTTTCTTTAATTTTCATACTACACCTCTATAAAAGGCTTTAATAAGTCATATCCAAAAAAGTAAGTTAAAAGTCCAAGAACTACTAATATAACTAAAGATATGTATATATAAGTCATAAATTTATCTTTTTTCTTAACATCTTTATTTGTAGATTCAGATACATCAATCATTTCCATATCATTCACTTTTAATCACCTTTGCTTTCTTCCTTAGTATATATTAACTTTCCCTTATAATTATAATACTCATTTTTTATGATAATATAATTTTCATGTGCTTCATAATCAGTATTAAATGATGTTAACCCTATTTCATACTTATCTTCTGTAGTAATTAATGCATCCTTTTCTTCAGTAGATAATTTTAGTATAGGATAATTTTCATCGAACGCAATATCATTATATATAGTATTATTAAACCTTTTACCTTTGTTATTATATAACCTATATCCACTTTCTTTTCTAACTGCATAAAACACGTTATTTCTGTTAGCTAGAGATTTTAATTTTACATTTGATTGTGCCATCTTTATTTCACTATTTTCAAAATTAATTATGGTTTTACCATCTTTATTTATTACACCATAACCATTTTCTGTTTTAGCAATCGCATCCCCATAAGAATCAAACTCTCCTACCTCTACATAGTGAGTATCATTTAAAAGATCTCCATTTTCATTTAAATATCCGTATGTTCCGTCTTTATACTTAATTATTGCAAAGCCATTTTTATAAGGTTTATATACTTCAAAATCATTCGTTATAGTTTTATAAACTTCACCATTTCTTACCAAATTTATTGTACTTGTTCTTTTTCTTGTGTCGTAATCCGTATAAATAAATACATTATCCCCATAAAACGAGTTATTATCAGATAAGTCTTTTTTTATTTCATTTTGCGTTTTTGTACTAATATACTCATACTTAAATGAGTTATTAATTGCTTTTAATATGCCAGTTTTTATAGATGGAATAGATACGCTGTTATAAGTTTCTGATTCAAGTATTATCTTATTATCTTCTACGTACATATATCTTTTAGAACCACTTGCTATAACTTCATAAAATACGTTATTTTCTTCTGGAACAATTTCGTTTAGTGTAGGAGAAGATATTACTTTTCCATCTTTTAAATTAACAATTAATGATGTTTTATTAACCTTTACAACTCCATATCTTTGATAATTATCACTGGTAACACTAGATGGTGTAACATCTATTCCTTTATCATCTCTGTCGGTTAATTTGTATGTATATATCTTTTTACCTTCTTCATTTATTAACCCCACGTCATTATCTAATACATATGAATAAACACCGTTTTTATAAGAAATAATATCATACTTAAAAGGTGTTTTCTCTTTTAAATTAGAATTTAATATACCATATTTAAGGCCATCTTTCGTTACCTTAGATGCTATTATATCAGAATTTGCACGGTAAAGAGAAAAATACTCACCTGCTTTTATAACTTCCTTGCCTCCTTTATTAATTATTAAAGGGAGGTCTGATCCGTTTTTAACAATAGCATAACCTTTTATAAAGTCTTCACCATATAAATACTTAGGATTAACAATTTTATCTCCAGTATAATCAATGTATCCATATTTAGCATTTTGTTCTATTTTAATAGGTTCGTTATCGCTTGCATAAACAACTAAATCATTTAGGGCATCACCAGTCTTATTTATGAAAAACTCAAATCCTAAAAGCATTACTATTATTACGTATAGCATTCCTTTTTTAACATATTTTCTTGTCCTTGCACTCTTTATATTAAAATCTTTAATAGATGGTTTATATTCTTCTAATTTTTCTTTATCTGCATCTAACTCTATTTTCGTTTTTTCTTTGTCTTCTGTTATTTTTTCAATTAATTCATTTACTTCATTTTCTTCATTTTCTTTATTATCATTAGTTGAAACATCTAAAAAATCAAGCATTTCATCTATTTCATTAGACACTTTTTTATCCATTTCAAAATCAAGCATTTCAACAGTATCATCTAAAGAAGGCTTATTATCTTCAAAATCAAGAGTTTCTATTTCTTCATCTTTTTTCTTCATAACAATCCTCCTTTACCTATACCATAATTTTATAATAAATATGTATAAAGTGCAAGATTATTATTAACATAATGTAAAGAAAAAAGAGTAAAATAATTACTCTTTAAATTCAAATATTAGATCTTCTATTTGTACCTTATCTCCGTACTTAGCTCCCATTTCTAGAAGTTTATCATCTATTCCCATTTTTCTTAGTTTTCTTGCAAAACGAATGGCTCCTTCATCAGTAAACTTAGTCATATGAAATAGTTTTTCTATTTCTTTTCCCTTTACAACGTAAATATCATTATCTCTTGTAATAGTAAATGGTTGTTCCTTCTTAAACTTATATAATATGTGAGATTCAAACGCTTCATCGGAAAATAAAGGCTCTTCTTTTATATTATCTAGTTCATCTGCTATTTTAACAAGTACCTTATCAAGTCCTTTATTTGTTATTGCGCTAACCTCATATACCGGCACATTATACTTTTCTTTAAATCTTTCTAAATTTTCTTTTGCACCTTCAAGATCCATCTTGTTTGCTATTACAACTTGAGGCTTTAAAATAAGTTTTTCATCAAAGTCCTTAAGCTCTTTATTAATTGTTTCATAATCTTCTAAAGGATCTCTTCCTTCAAGGCCAGACATGTCTATAATGTGCGCTATAACACGTGTTCTTTGTATGTGCTTTAAAAACTTATCTCCAAGACCTTCACCTAAAGAAGCACCCTTAATTAATCCAGGTAAATCAGCCGCAACAAAAGTTCTTCCATCAATCGTTTTAACAACGCCTAAATTAGGATTTAAGGTAGTAAAATGATATGCCGCAATCTTAGGCTTTGATGCGGAAATTTTAGATAAAATAGTAGATTTACCAACCGATGGCATTCCAACAAAACCAACGTCCGCAAGTAATCTAAGCTCTACCTTTAGAGTTTTTTCTTCACCAGGCTCACCATGTTCTGAAAAGTTAGGAGCAGGGTTAGTAGCAGTTGCAAAAGCTGTGTTACCACGTCCGCCTCTTCCGCCTTTAGCTACTATTACGCTATCATCCTTCTTAGTTAAATCCGCAATTATAAGACCAGTATCCATATCTTTAACAGTGGTTCCTAAAGGTACTTTTATTATGACGTCAGATGCACCTTTACCGTTTTTATTTTTACCTTCTCCGTTTGCTCCTTTAGGCGCCTTAATTAATTTTTGATATCTTAAATCAAGAAGCGTTCTAAGACCTAAATCAGTTTCAAAGATAATGTTTGCACCACGTCCTCCATTACCTCCAAAAGGTCCACCATCTGGAATGTATTTTTCCCTTCTAAAAGCGGTACATCCATCACCACCATTACCGGCTTTAACCTTTATTATAACCTCATCAACGAACATATTAATCACCCCATCTCTATTTAGTATAACATAATTTTATTTACATAACCAAAGTTTTAACTTTAGCTTTTATTTCTCTAGCTATATGTTTTTTATTTGCTTGCGCTTCTTTTATGTTACAAATTAATTTTTTAGCATAGAAATCGCTTAAAATTTCTCCATTTTTTTCAATAATATCCAAAGGAACTCTTACCGTACCATTAAATTCATCTATAGCATCAAAACTACATAAATGAGCAAATCTTTTTGCTTCGCAAATAAAAATTAATTTTTCATCAGTATCAAGCTTTACTATATCACCAAATTTAAATTCACTTATATCTTTATCTTTATAATTATATTTTGGTATTATTTCGATATCATCTTTAATATAACTATTATCTGGTTCTTTATATAATTCACCTTCATAAGTCAAAATTAAGCTCATAATACCACTCCTTTCTTATATTTATTTTAAAGTTTTTGTATAGCCAATTTCATCTATGCTACATTCTGGAATAAAAGCATCTTTTTTTACACTTTCTGGGGCATCTTCTGTTATAACATAAACATTATCCCCATCTTCTAGCTTATGTTCTTCTAAGTAATCATAATCTACTGCCATCACTTTTTTAGTATTGCTATTAAAGATGTATAAAACTTTATCTGAAGAACTCTTAGAAGAATATATACCAATAAGGTTATATCCTTCAACTTCTTTATTTAAAGATAAAATCGTAGAATCATCTTTTTTTTGAACATAAAATGTACGTCTATTAAACTCATCATTAAATGTTAATTGATTAACTGGTGATATATCGTCATAAGTATAATAATCAGAATAACTATCTGCATCAGTATATCGTTCGTCATTTTTAATAACAGTTGGTGTAATTGCTGCGAAAGTTCCAGTCATAATAGTTACAATTCCAATAGCACAAATTATTTTTTTAGTTTTCTTATCCATAATTAATCCCTTCCTTTAAGCTAGACTATTATATAATTTTAATTTAAAAAAGTCCATTATTTTTGGACCTTTTATCCTTTAAATGATGCATCAACGTAATATATAGCGCGATGTTCCTTATAATATTGCTTTTCAAAATCAGTCATAACGTTATCTATTTTTCTTTCATCATTATGTAGATCTAAGCTTACCTTATCAAACACATACCAGTAATCACTTAGACTTTCAAGTGCTGATGCAAACAATATTTTATTATCAGTCTTTAAAATGATATGTTTATTTTTCTTAAATATTCTGTCATATAACTTTAGGTATGATATGTTAGTAAATCTCTTATTAGCATCCTGCTTCTTTGGCCATGGCTCTGAAAAAGTTAAGTAAATTGTATCTATTTCCTTACCAAAGAAATTAATAATATCCTTAGCATCTGCACAAATGATTCTAAGGTTAGGAATTACTCTTCCTCCTATATTATTAATTGCAGTTGCAGTCTGAGACTTATCTATTTCAAGACCGATATAATTTACCTTAGGATTTAAAATAGCCATATTAGTAATAAAACTACCGCGACCCATACCTAATTCCAAACAAATAGGATTATTGTTGTTAAATACAGTTTTCCATTTATTTTTATAATTACTTGGATTCTTAATTAAATACTTACTATTTTTTAATATTTCATCTGCATCCTTTACTATGTTATAACGCATAAAAATTCACCTCGCAATAATTTTATCATATAAAATTAAAAAATACCATCATAAAGATGATATTACTTTGTTTCATATACACTAACTTGTTTCTTATCTCTACCTTTACGTTCATATCTAACGTATCCAGTAATCTTTGCAAATAATGTATGATCTTTACCCATACCAACGTTTACGCCTGGATAAATCTTAGTTCCTCTTTGACGATAGATAATTGAACCAGCACTAATTAATTCACCATCAGCTGCTTTAGCACCTAATCTTCTACCTTCACTATCACGGCCGTTATGGGTTGAACCTTGCGCCTTAACGTGTGCAAATAATTGAATTTGTAACTTTAGCATTGTAGGGCCTCCATTCTATATAAATTTTATATTGTTTTTATAACTTTTTTGTAATTCTTCTAACATATTAATCATGTTTAGAAATACCTCGTTAATGACTTTATCATGCACTAGAACTTTTGCATCTATTAAGCCTTCTTTTTGTGTTACAACAACTGATTTTTCATTTAATCTTAAAGCAAGATTAATACTTGATATAACAAGGCTTGATACTGATGCACAAACGATATCCTTACCACTTACATCATAACCTGCGTGACCTGATACCTTAAATTTAGATACATAATTATCGTCATAATTTACATTTATTTTAATCATCTTTCCTCACCAACTAATTAAGCATTAATTTTTGTGATTGTAAGCTTAGTATATGGTTGACGATGACCTTGTTTCTTATGAGAACTTTTCTTTGGTAAATACTTAAAGATAACAACTTTTTTTTGTTTACCATGTTTTTCAACTTTAGCTTCTACGCTAGCACCATTAACATAAGGTGTACCAACTTTTGAACCAGCCATAACTACTTTATCAAAAGTGTATTTTTTTCCAGCTTCGCAATCTAATTTTTCAACGTAGATTACAGAACCTTCTTCAACTAGGTATTGTTTACCACCAGTTTCGATAACTGCTTTCATATTTTTGCCTCCTTACTTTAAAACTTAGACTCACCATTAAGGTACATATTTCATGTTTATAACCTTTTCTGTGTGGTTGAAGAACAAGAAGTTCATTCAAACGTTACAATTTTACCATATAAACATATATTAGTCAAATCTTTCTTTTAAAATTTTCATTTCAGAAATAAAGTGTCCATCCTTTATAAAATAATGCTTTCTTCTTCTTTTAAACTTAGATAAATTTAAACCATTAACATACGTGATTTTAAAATTTACTGGTTTATATAAATACCTTTCAAATAAAAGCTTATTAAATAAATAAGGAATATCTTTAATTAAACTTATTACTTTTCCCATTATAAAAAGTCCTATTATGATATAACTAGAATTAATTTTAACATCAAGACTAATCAGCACTAAAAAAATTAAAAAAATAAGTAAAACAGATATAAAACACGATATCTTTAAAGACTTTTTGTACGGAATAAACATGTTTAATATAACAAGTAAAATTTTAGAACCATCAAGCGGATATACCGGAATTACGTTAAATAAGAAAATAGATAAATTATAGCGGTTTATTAATGAGGTTTCCTTAATGGAAAACAGACCATTTTTACTTAAAATGTAAGTAACTAAAAAAATTAATCCCTGCATTAAAAAGCCACCTAAAGAAATTATTATCTCTTCTATAAATGGTTTATCAATAACATCATCATAAGTTATAAACCCTCCAAAAACGCCTATTTCTACACTTTTTATATTCCATTTAAAAAGGTATGATAAAATTATATGTCCTAATTCGTGAATAATTATTATCATAAATAATGTAATAACATCTTTAAACAAACCAGATATTAGTGAAATAAAAATAATTAACAGAAAAAAAGGAGATAGTTTTATCTTTTTATAAATACTTTTCATAAGATAAGTACTTACCATCCTTTTCAAAATTTATATATAATTTATCCGATGTACTACCTAATATTTCACCTTTTTCCACGTAATCATATAGCTTAACTTCTACCTCGCTTAAGTTTTTATAAGTTATGTTAACACCAGACTTATCCTGAATTTTTACTATGTTTTTATACTTATCATCTTTCTTAACTTCTATTACTATCCCACTTTTAATAGACTGTAAAGTATAATTACTAGGCACAACAAGTAAGTAGTCATCTCCTTCTTTTTTTATAGAAGAATATGTAATTTTTTCATTAGATACCTTTTTAGTATCATCTTTAATAGTGTCTTTAAAAGGAAGTGCGTCTCCTAAATATTTGCTATATAAATTATAAATTTTAGCGAAAGAAAGAGAGTTATTATATACTTTTTCTTTAAATATTTTTTTATTTTTATCATTTTGTCTTATAAATATCATGCTTGATAGAAAAAGTAATACAACTATTAAACTTTTAATTAAGATGGTAAATAAAAACTTTGATAACGTGCTTTTATTATCATCATCTTTTTTTTCTTTCTTTAATTTTTTATTATACATATCAAAAGAATTATCCATACCAATCACCTAATTTATAGGTATGCGCATTTTATTTTTTCTATTACTAATTAGACAATTTATGCCAATAAATAATAAGTATGCAACAACAAAATATGAGATATTTATGGGAATACTAAAAGATATTTTATGAACTATATTATTTATCGTAACATTATTTTGTATAACAGGAATAATAGAATTTACAAAAACATTTATTAGGCAAATTACAGTATATGATAAAAAACATAACATAAAGTTTTTGGAAGTTTTAAGTATAAGGCTTACTAAAAAACCATAAAAACAAAATAATAAAGCATTTAAAATAACTTGGTTTGTATACATAAGATCATATATTATTCCCGCTACTATAAGGGTTTTATAAAAATAGTCTCTATTTATTTTTAAAGAAGCAAAAACAACTATAAAACAAGGTATAAAAAAAGGAATAAAATTAACTATCAAGTTAGATACTAGTGATTCTAATATAACAGATATAATAAAAAATATTATCATAAAAACCATCATTTTAAATCACCTCTTATTACTCCTACAAACAAAATATCATCAAAGTTTACTCCTGATTTAACCCAGATTGTTTTAGATATCCCATAATTACTTAATTCTTCTTTTACGACACGCCCAACATATATACCTTTATATAAATTATTATCATATCCTGATAAAGTTACACTATCCCCATTATTCACGCTATCTTTATTAGTTATTCCAGTTACTTTAAATAAGCCTTTTTTAGCATCATAACTACTTAACATTCCAAATAATTCATTTTCGTTTGAATTAATAAATACAGGAAGCATATTATCTTTATTAATGCTAGTTATTAAAGTTATTTCACTTACGTATTTACCTGTCTTTGAAATAAAGCCAACTAATCCTTCTTCATTAATTACCGGAAGATCATTTTTAATACCAGACTTATATCCATTATTAATTGTTAATCTAGCACTTTCTAATGCAACGTGACTTGTAACTTCTGAAAATATATAATTTTCTTTCTTTTCTTTTAATCCTACTATTTTTCTTAAATTATCATTTTCTTTTTCCAAATACTTTACCTTAGAATTAGTTATGTTACTACTATAATTATTAAGACTATAAGAGTTATTAATAAAAAATTCATTTATTTTTGATATTACTGTTTTAAAGGCACTTTCTATATATAAATACCTTCTGTCAGAAAGGGCACATGCAAGTGAAAAATAAATAACAAAAATGGATATAACAATTATAAATATTACCTTTCTTTTTACGTTTTTTAAGTTTACGTTCATCTTCTACTCCTTTCCTATTAAATCATTTTCATAAAAACTATAGTAATTATTGTCTCCTATTATAATGTGATCTATAACTGGAATTCCTTGCATTTTACCTATTTTAACTAAGTTTTCTGTTATTATGATATCTTCATTAGATGGAATAACATTCCCTGATGGATGGTTATGAATGCATATTATATATGCTGCAGAAGATAAATAAGCACCTTTAAATATCTCTCTTGGATGAACTAAACTTTTGTTTAATGTACCTTTAAATAACAGCTTTTTATCAATTAACTTCTTCTGCTGATTTAAATATAGGCAATAAAAATATTCTTGATTAGAATCCATTAAAAGTGATCTAAAGTGTCTATAAATTTTTTCCGCGCTATTGCACTTTAAATTATTATCAAGAGGTTTTTCATCATAAACTCTTCTTCCAAGTTCTAAGGCCGCTAAAAACTCAATTGCTTTAACAGCTCCTATTCCGTTTATGTTAATTAATTTACTTAAAGTAAGTTTTTTTAAGTCTGATACATCATTTACTAGTTTTAATACTTCACCCGCTAAATACTTTGATGAGTAATCTTTAGTCCCAGTTTTTAAAATAATTGCAATAAGTTCACTGGTAGATAAGTTTTTAGCACCATATTTAACTAATCTTTCTCTTGGTCTTTCTTCTTCTGGAACATCTTTTATTAAAGTTTTATTAATCATTTTGAACCACACTTTCATAACAAGATAAAATTTGTCTTTCTATTATAAGAAGAGATGCCTCATCATCCGTTGCACTAAGTAGTTTTTCATATTCATTTAAATTTTGAATAAATTCATCATTATCTATTTTTACTTTTGCAATTGTGGTTTTAATTTTTTTAGCATCATAAATTTTCTTTATTTTGTTTAAGTTTTCTTTAGTTTTTGAAATAGAAATATAAGCGGTAGTTTTATTTTCATCGGTTATGTAAACATACCTATCTATATTAGTTATCTTGTTTGTCATATCATCTACTGTTTTATAAGAACCATACTTAAGCATATAAACATAATTGTTGTAACTAATTACGTTTTTAGTATCAATTTTTTCATACCTATCAAACGTTATCTTACCAAGTAATGCACCTGATAAAAGTGCAAATAAAACCCATATAATAGTTTTTTTCATAATTTCATCACCCACATACATAATAAGATAAATTAATTAAATATTCTGTCGAAAAAAAGAACCAAATTGGTTCTTTTATTATTTTTATTAATATTGAGCGAATATATATTGCATATTTACATTAATTTTTACATTTCCATTAATCGTAAGCATTTGTGAAAGCAACGCGAATGTAACCGTAAGTCCTAAAACCGCAACTAATAAAGCACATAAACTTATTATTTTTACTTTTCTTTCTTTTTCCATTATTACTTTCTCATTACTTACAAATTTGCTTATAGTCTCAAAATGCTATCTTACTTTATCTCATTAATATTAAATCATCACGTCAAGTTTAAACAACCTTACAATTTATTTATGGGTTATATTTTAATAAAGTAAGCATTTAAAATATAATCAAACTGATTAACGTTGCATAAAAGTATATTGTATATTAAACTTAATCTTAACATTTCCTTTTGGTAATTCTGTAGCATTTTCAAGATATTTAAACGCTACCAATTCGTGCAACTCACGTCCCGCATATAAAATTTCCTCATCATTTGCAGATAAAACAGATCCAGTCTCTTCATAAATAGGTCCTATGAGTTCATATGCTTTTTGTTTTTCCTCTTTTGTTGTAACCCCATCACCATCAAAATCTGCCTCTTCATATATAAGATCAATATATTTTTTCAAACCTACATCATCTATATCAACTGGTATTTCGTACCCATTAATTATCTTATTACCAATTTTTGCATCAATTGTTCCATCATTTATTATATCGACCATAAGTACCGCAATATCTCCAGGTTTAGTTAAAGAAACTTCAAAATTTTTTATACTTAATGTTTTATCATCTAAAGTTGGTTTAGTTATTATTTTCGCTGTTCCCGTAGTACTTGTTTCTATATTATTTTTAAAGTGTATGTTCCAAGTTGCTGCATTAACATTTGCACTTCCATTAATCGTAAGCATTTGTGAAAGTGACGCAAACGCAACCGTAAGTCCTAAAACCGCAGCTAATAAAGCACATAAACTTATTATCTTTACTTTTCTTGTTTTTTCCATTATTATCTTCCCCTTTATTATATAAGTTCATAATAACAAATTTCAATAACACCGTCAAGTTTACACTTTTAATTTTTTTAACTGTGGAAATAAAATGTAAAGTTCATAAAAAATAAAAAAGACAATTAAATTAAATTAAATTATCTCTTTCAAATACCTTTGCACCATCTTTTGCATAAACATTAACTTTAGCATCATTTGTTATCTTACAAAATAATAAACCATTTATAACTATATCTTTGTTTCTTTTTAAGTTAAAACTTGTTAATTTTAAATCTCTTAATATATCGTTTGTATTTAAATTTATTCTATCGACTTTTATGTTATTTGATAAGTAAATAGTAAAACTATTTTTTTCATCTGATAAATAATCTATTCTTGCATAATCTCCTATTAACAAAGACTGATTAGGTTTCATTTGATATGTCCTTGGTTTTATCTCCACCTTAGGAAGAATTTTTTTAACTTCTTTTAAACTTAAATTAGTCAAATAATTATTAGGACTTACTAAGCCCGGAGTATCAACTAAAGTTAAACCATCATTTAACTTAACTTCTATTAAATCTATTGTGGTAGCAGGAAGACTACTTGTCGTTATAAAAGAATCATTTTTTCCATATGATTTAATTAAAGCATTTATAAGCGTTGATTTTCCTGCATTTGTATTACCAACCAAATAAACGTTATTGCTTACTTTACGCTTGTTAACTAAATTATATAAAAGATCAATATTATAATTTTTATTGCTACTTACAAATATTATATCTACAATATTTAAATTATAATTCTTCTTAATATAATTAATTAGTTTATATTCTTTAACAGACTTAGGAAGTAAATCCTTTTTTGTTATAACTAAAATTACTTTTCCGTTTAACTTATTAATGTAATTTAAACTTTCATCAAGCGTAAATATATCACATAGAAAAAGTATTAGATCACGTCTTTTTGATATTTCATCAAATATTTTTTCGTAATCTTTTATATCTTTATTTATAACTTCATAATCTCCATAGTTCTTAATTCTAAAGCATCTTTTGCATATTACCGCTTTATCAAAGTTTTCCTTTTCGATAAAGCCTGCTTTTTTAGGATCTTCAATTTGAAATAACGCACCGCATCCTAAACACTTCTTAGTCATAATACTTACCTCTAATTAAGAGATTTTTAGATTCAAACTTTTTAAAAATAGCTTTTTCAATTTGTCTATTAAGCCATGTTTCTGTTTCATCTATTTCGCTTACAGGATTAACAAGTATTGTTGTAATACCCATTTTATTACCTCCATTTATATCTGTTAATAATTGATCCCCAATGGATGCTACCTCACTTTTTTTAAGTTTATATTTATTTAATATATATCTATATTTAAATGAGAATGGTTTAAGTGAAATACATGCTATATCAACATCATAAAACGATCCAAACTTACTTACCCTCTTAGGAAAATTATTTGAGAATAAAATTATCTTAAAGTCCTTCTTAAGAGAATCAAAAAGCTTTTTAGTCTTATTTTCCAAAACCACTTCTTTAGCAGGAGAAATAGTATTATCAAGATCAAATAATAAGCACTTTATGCCTTGTTTTTTTAACTTTTTATAATTAATTTTAAATATGTTTTCTTGATACATATCAGGTAAAAATCTTTTTAGCATTAATTTTCCTCCTTTGTTATTTTTTCTTTGATACTTATTTTATTATACGTATCTACTCTACGCCTTCTATCATTACTATTCATATATTCGTCATACGTCATTAAATATTTATGTTTTGTGTCATACTCTTTATTTTCCATATATACTTCATTAAGTTTTATGTTTTTCTTTATAAATTTAACTGCAACTACAAATAACGCTACCATTATTAATATAAGTGGTAATGCTTCAAATAAAATTACTTGTACTGAACTATCATAATTAATATTTAAACTTCCTAATAAGTTCATTAAACTATTAAACGTACCATGAAGTGCAGCAGAAAGTAATAATGCTAATAAAATATTAATGTATTTTCTTTCCTTATTTTTAGAAAAGCTTGATAAACTTAAGAAATATCCTATTATAATTCCACATATTACGTGTAATGGAATAGTTGTAATATCTCTCATAATAGATAAACTTATGCTCTCTTGAATAGTACTTTCTGAAAAAGCATACATAACATTTTCTAAACCAGCAAAAGAAAGTGCTATAAGCATCATATAAACTAGACCATCATACATATCATCATAATATTTATTATCAAACACAAACAAGAAAAATATAGCCATTTTAGATATTTCTTCTATAAATGCAAATATATATGTAAGAATAGTATTATTTCCTATATAAGGCATTACAAGTTGTTCTAAATACCCAGAAAGTGCTACCGACAAAATACCTGATAATAAACATATTACGATGTTTCTTACTGGTTCTTTATTTTTTCTATCACTATATAAAACAAAACCTACTAATATTAAAGTTGGTATTAACGAAAATGTTAAAACAACTAATCTTTCATAAAAATAATAGTAGTTATTAAACAAATCAAAATTAAAACTTATATTAAACATTAATACGCCTTCCCTTCTATTATTTTTAAATAATTAGTTATTTATGCTTTATTTAGAATATTTATATGTTCATTTATCTTTTTTATTATAACATATTTGATTAATATTTTTTCATATAATTTACCAGGAGTGATAAATTTGTTTTTAAGCATTATAACAGAAATTATTAAAGGATTAATAATTGGAATGGGTAGCTACGGAAGCAAGACTTTTCCGGACCCATTAAAAAAGGAAGAAGAAGAAAAATTAATAAGGCAAATGTTAAATAAAGATAAAAACGCAAGAAATAAATTAGTTGAACACAATTTAAGGTTAGTTGCACATATCGTAAAAAAGTATGACAATGGTAAAAATGACATTGATGATTTAATAAGTATTGGAACCATTGGATTAATAAAAGGAATAGATACGTTTTCCAATAAAAACGGAACAAGGCTTACAACTTATGCTGCAAGATGCATAGAAAACGAAATATTAATGTATTTTAGAAGTGATAAAAAAAATCAAAAAAACATAAGTATAAATGAATCAGTAGGTTTTGATAAGGATGGAAATGAAATATCGTTTTTAGATATTTTAAAAACACCTAATCCAGATTATATAAAAGATATTGATCTTCAAGATAATATAAAATTATTATATAAGTATATAAACATTTTAACAGATAGAGAAAAAGATATAATAATCAAAAGATATGGTCTATTTAACACAAAAGAAAAAACTCAAAAAGAAATAGCTAAAGAATTTGGAATATCAAGAAGCTATGTATCTAGAATAGAAAAGAGAGCTTTAACTAAAATACTTAGAGAATTTATAAGAAATAAAAAATACCAAGATGATTAGATCTGGTATTTATTTTTTTAATCTTTTTGCTCATAAGTAATTGTTATCGGATCAGATGAAGTTAAAGTTATATTATTCTCTGGTAACTCCGTTGCAGTATCTTTATATTCTATAACAAGTTTCATGTGTTTTGTTTCTCCAGCGTTTAATGTATCTTTTGAAGCAAGCTTTTTTCCACCATCAACATAGTATATGTTGTAATCAAAAAGTTTCATATATTTTATTTTATCACTTGCATTTACAGTGCCACTGTTATCTAAATCCCAAACTTTACAATCTTCCCATCCAGCACTACCTTCTCTTGAGCCAATACATTTGTTATAACCATGACTAAAATTATAGTTTGATACAACTGCATCAACCGTTCCTTTATTTACTATGTCAAAA
>FR881476.1:41045-53034 GCA_000434835.1 Clostridium sp. CAG:594 | reverse complement strand
CACATAAACTTATTATTTTTATTTTTCTTGTCTTTTCCATTTTATTATCCTTCTATTTTTATTATTACTTGTTAATAATAACATATACCCCCCCCCGGTCAAGAATTTTTGCCATATTGTGGAAACATAAACGTAAAGAAAAAAGAACCTAAATCTAGGCTCTTTCTACATCTAATTTAACATTTAATCCGTTTAAATCAAACTCTAGCGTTAAATCATTTTTCTTAATTAATTCTACACTTAAAGTTTCTTTCTTGATCATATCTTCAAAAGAATCAATTACCTTATCAAAAGTATCATCTGCTTCATAATATAATTTTATTCTATCTGCAACATCAAAATCTTTTTGTTTTCTTAAGTTTTGAACCTTAGATATTAATTCTCTTGCAATACCTTCATTTACTAAATCACTAGTTAGCGTAGTATTTAAGATTATGAAGTTATTAGCATCTTTTTGAGCGTCATATCCTTCTTTAGCAGAAACTCTAATATCAACCATTTCCTCTGTTATATCAAATAATTCTCCGTCAACAGTTATTGTTACAGCTTCACCATTTTGAATAAACTTAATATCTTCGTTAGTTAGTTTTTTAAGTTCTTCTTGGTATAATTTTATTTTAGGTCCAAATATCTTACCTACTATCTTAAAGTTAGGTTTAACTTCAAAGTTCATATAAGTAGATAAATCATTTATATAAGTTATTTTCTTAACGTTTAACTCTTCTTTTATAAGTTCTTCTAAATCGCCAATTAATTCTTTATCTTTACCATCAATTAAAGCTTCACTAATTGGTTGTCTAACCTTTATTTTAACTTCTTCACGAGCATTTCTACCAAGTGAAATTAAGTTTCTAACTAAGTCCATCTTGTTTTCTATTCTATCATTTACAAGTGATAAATCACATTTTGGAAAATCGCTTAAGTGAACTGACTCTTCGTTTGTTAAATCTTTATATATTTCTTCAGCTGTATAAGGTGCAATTGGAGCGATTATCTTACATAGTCCAACTAAAACTTCATAAGTTGTTTTATAAACAGACTTCTTAGAATCATCTAAGGTGCTTGACCAGAATCTACGTCTATTTCTTCTTATATACCAGTTAGATAAATCTTCTGATACAAAGTTAGTAACACTTCTAACTACCTTAGTTAAGTCATATTCATCATATGCTTTTGTTACATAATCAAGCAATTTATTATATTTAGAAATTAACCATTTATCTATTTCTTCTCTTTTTTCATAATCAACTTCAAAACTTAATGGATCAACGTTATCAGTATTTGCATAAAGTGCAAAGAATGAATAAGTATTTTTTAAAGTTGAGAAGAATTTTGAGTATACTTCCTTTAAGCCTTCCTCATCAAATTTAACAGGAGTCCAAACAGGAGATACATAAGGTAAATACCATCTTATTGTATCTGCACCATACTTTTTCATAGTTGTAAATGGCTCTACTACGTTACCTCTTGATTTATGCATCTTTTGGCCATCTTTATCTAGTAGCAAATCATTTACCAATACATTTTTATATGGACTTTTACCAGTTACAAAAGTAGATATTACAAGTAGTGAATAAAACCATCCACGGGTTTGGTCAATACCTTCACAAATAAAGTCTGCTGGAAATTGTTCCTTCCATAATTCTTTGTTTTCAAATGGATAATGATATTGTGCAAAAGGCATTGCACCAGAATCAAACCAGCAGTCTATTACGTCACTACATCTTGTCATAACGCCACCGCATTTAGGGCATTTTAAGTGTACATCATCAACGTATGGTCTATGTAATTCTATGTTTTCATCAATATCTTCTATCGCGTTTTCTACTAATTCTTTTCTAGAACCTATCATAACTGAGTGTCCGCATGAACAAGTCCAATAAGGAAGTGGTGTACCCCAGTATCTTTGTCTTGAAATAGCCCAGTCTTTTAACTCTTCAAGCCAGTTTCCAAAACGCTTTTCACCAACGTAAGCTGGATACCAGTTAACCTTTTTATTTTCTTCTATTATCTTGTCTTTAAACTTAGTTACTTCTAGATAATATGATGGTTTTGAATAGTATAAAAGTGGTGACTTACATCTCCAGCAGTGAGGATAATTATGCATTATTCTTTGCTTTTTAAATAATTTGTCATTAGCTTTTAACCATTTAATTACTTCTATATCAGCATCAAATACTTTCATACCTTTCCAAGGACCCGCATTATAACATCCATCTTCTCCTACTGGATTTAAATATGGTAAGTTATATTTTTTACCAACTGCGGCATCATCTTCACCAAAAGCTGGTGCAATATGAACTACGCCCGTTCCATCTTCCATTGTAACGTAAGTATCACAAGTTACGAAGAAAGCTTTTTTATCAACGCTTAAGAATGGTAATAACTGTTCATACTCAGTATATTCTAAGTCTTTACCTTTGTATTCCTCAAGTACTTTAACATCATCACCTAAAACCTTGCTTACTAATGCTTTAGCTAAAATAAACTTATATCCCATAGATTCTACTTTAACGTATGTTTCGTTAGGGTTTACGCATAACGCAACGTTAGATAAAAGCGTCCAAGGAGTTGTTGTCCAAACAAGGAAATATGCATCTTCATCCTTCTTCTTCATTGGAACAATAACGGTATCTACCGATACTTCTTTATAACCTTGTGCAACTTCATGAGATGCAAGAGAAGTACCACATCTAGGACAATATGGAGTTATTTTAACACCTTCATAGAATAATCCTTCATCAAAGAATTTCTTTAGTATCCACCATTCTGTTTCTATGTAGTTATTATCGTATGTGATATATCTATTTTTAGTATCAATAAATTGCCCCATTTGATCAGTAAGTTCGGTAAATGCTTCCTCATTTTCCCATACTGCTTCACGGCATTTTTTGTTAAATGCTTCAATACCAAATTTTTCAATGTCTTTTTTACCATTAAATCCTAATTCTTTTTCTACTTGTACTTCAACTGGAAGTCCGTGAGTATCCCATCCTATTTTACGTAATACTCTTTTTCCTTGCATTGTTTTGTACTTACAAAACGCATCTTTTAAGAATTTTGCTACCATATGATGAATACCTGGCTTACCATTAGCAGTTGCAGGTCCATCATAGAATACCCAGTTTTCCTTGTCCTTCCTATTTTCTATCGTTTCATTTAATATATCTTCTTTTTTCCATTCTTTTAAGATATCTTGTTCGTTTTCCCAAACATCTTTTTTAGAAAGTTCTCTAAATTGTTTACTCATATTTCTTCCTCCTTAAATATAAAAAAACCATCCTTTAATAAAGGACGATTTGATAACTAACCGCGGTACCACCTTAATTCACATCATAATGATATACACTTAAGTAGTTTTAACGCTTACAAGCGATATATCTTACTATTATTTCAGATACATACATCAGAAGTGATTCTTATAATGTTTCCTTAATCTACATCTCACCAATTAGTAGAATCTCTTATAATTTCACATTATAACGTCTTCGTCTCTTGTTTTAACACCTTTATTTTATCATAAATATTATTTTTTGCAATATTAAAAGAATATTTTTTCTTTTAATTTTATCTCACCATCTGATATATCACATTTAGAGCCTATTGGAATTATTACGTTTGGAATCATATGTCCAAAAGTTTCACACTTATAAATAGGAAACTTATAATCTTTACATACTTCTAAAGCAATGTCCTCCATTTGAATATCCGTTTTTCTTCCAGATTCTAAAGATTGAAAAGAATAGTTATAACCTATTAATAAACCACTCATTTTATCTAAAATACCCTTTTGTTTTAACTGATAAAAGTGATTATATGTTTCACTTGGTGTTGTAATATATCTTTCCGCTAATAATATATTATTTTTCATATTAGGAAAATATTTAGTACCAACTATATATAATGTACATTCTAAGTTAGTTCCTATCATTTTTCCTTTACAATCACCTTTTCTTATTACTTTTAAAGTGCTATTTAAAAAACCATCAAACAAACCTTTTTCAAAGGTATTTATAAACTCATCCATGCATTTTTGACCATAATCTTCTCCAAAACTTAAAAATGCAGGTCCATGAAAAGTAATCATACCAGTCTTTTTATATATGGTTTCTAATAAAACAGTTATATCACTATATCCCATTAAAGGTTTAGGATGTTTTTTAATCATTTTATAATCCAAGTAATCTATTATAGTATTACATGAATCTCCTCCATCTAAAATAATTATTGCATCAACAGAATTATCCTGAAACATCTCATTTAGTTCTCTTGCTTTTTCTCTAGCCTCTCCTGCCATACCATAATAATCTTTGTTTACGTTATCTGAAAACTTTAATTTATAACCGTATTCTAAAAATAGTTTTTTAGCTCTTTCAAAAGTATTTTCTTTAGTTTCCCTTTTAATACTATTAGAGGCACCTACTACGCCTATAGTATCTCCCCTTTTTAACTTCTTAAACATCTACTTACACTTCCTTTGTTAAAGTTTTATCTTTATCATCATCCTTAAACATTACTTCATTTTTTTCTACTATAAAGTTAGTGTCAAAATCCCATGCCCCATCACATGTAATAGGAGACTTGCCAATAGATTTTTTGAACATATTAACCACTTTTTCATACTCTGAAAGAACCGATTTAGAAAATTCAAACATTTTGCTTTTTAGTTTATCTTGTTTTTCTTTGCTATAGTTAAAATCTCTGTACATTTTTTCATAATATTTTTTAATAGAATCATCTTTAAAAAATTCTTTTAGCCTTTTAAGTGCTTGTGCTGAACGATAACAATCAGATCTATAACCTTCTTCAATGTTAGTTGCAAAATACTCATTATTTAGAAATATATGATTAACTCTTTTGTTATTATATCCCCCAATTTTAGAATAGTAATCAAAATAATTAGTACTTTCATTAAAACTAATAGCTTCTTTCAAAGAGCCATCATACCCAATTGTATAATTACGTTTTGTTTCAAGTGCCATATTTTTACCATTATGGCAATCATACTTATAGTAACTATCAGATGATTTACCATCGTTAAATCTCTTCATATGGTAAAAGTAATAGTCTTTCTTTTTCAAATAATCTAAATATTCTGCATAGTAATCATTAGATAAATTAATGACTATATCAGGTCTAGAAGCACAATCATGATAATCTTTCGCACCAAACTTAATAGATAAAGAGCCACAAAAATACATTCCCATAAAATCTTCATTTCTAAAATACAATGTCATAACATTTTTTAAATCATCTACTTTAATGGCATTAGCTATTTCTTTTTTTAAGTACCCGTATAAATTACTGCTATTATCAGATAAATATTTTTGTAAATTAATTTTTTCTTCCATAATAACTTTACCTCTTGCCATAGATTATATCACAAAGGATAAAAAAAACAAAGTGTAACACTTTGCCTGTAACTTACTAAAAGTCTTCAGAAATATTTTTTGTTCTTCCTCTTTTAGGTTCTTCTTCCTCTGTCATTTTTCCTTGAACATTTATGTTTTTTGGAGCACATAAAAATATACCATCACCTAATTTTTGCATAGTTCCACCAATTGCATATAAACATCCTGATACAAAGTCTATTATTCTTTTACCTTGATCTGGAGTTACTCTTTTCAAATTAACTACAACCGTGTTTCTCTTTTTTAGGTAATCTGCAATTTGTTGTGATTCAGAATAAGCTCTAGGCTCAAGTAAAATCATCTTAGAACCTTCCTGAGTTTCTTCTCTTGTTGCTTCTTCAACACTTAAAGTATAGTATTCATCTTCACTAGATACGTCACTTCCACCTAAAAATTTCTTTAAATTAAATGCCATTTTTATCCCTCCAAATATTTTACTACTATCTATAAGAATATTCTATCACATTTATTTATATTTTTAAATAGCTAATACAAAAAAAGAGAAATTTTTACAATTCTCTTTTGTTTTTAAAATCATATTTTATAATTTTAGAATTATTATTACGATTGATAAGTTCTTGCTTTGTTATATAATCACTATCAAAGTTTGATGGATCTGATAATTCCACAAGATCATCATCGTCATATCCTAAATTATAATCATCTTCTAAAGAACCTATTCCTATAATACGCGCTATTGTTCCTATCGGATTTTCAATAAACATTTTTAACTTTTCATCTTCCTCTGTCAAAGGTTCTTCATCTTCGTAATCATCTTCTTCTGTCATGATTTCATATATTCTTTGTTTTATCTTTTCTAACATTTTCATAACATCACCCCATAATATTTCTCTTTGTAACAAATATTATAATATTATTTTATAAAATGTCAATAAAAAAGAGCATTTACTTATGCTCTAGATACATACTTACCATCTTTAGTAGATACTAAAACTGATTCCCCTTCACCAATAAATAATGGAACTTTTATAGTCATTCCGTTTTCTAATGTTGCATCTTTTTGTGCACCTTGTGAAGTATTACCTTTAACAGCTTGTTCTGTTGCAGTTATTACATAATCAATTTTTTCAGGTAAGTTAAGTCCAATTAATTCTTCTCCATAATAAATTAAACTAACTTCTAAATTTTCTTTTAAATACTTTAAGTCATCACCTATTTGATTTGCATTTAATTCAACTTGTTCATAAGTATTCATATCCATAAAACTATAAGAATCACCAGCTTGATATAAATATTGCATTGGTTTTCTTTGTACCATTGCCTTAGCTAGTTTTACACTACTATTATAAGTTTTTTCAACTATTGCACCAGTTCTTAAGTTCTTAAGTTTCATTTTAACGAATGCGGCACCTTTACCTGGTTTAACGTGAGAAAAATCTAAAACTTGATATAAGTTTCCTTCATCTTCTACTGTCATACCATTTTTAATATCATTTACGTTTACCATACTAAAACTCCTTTCTACATAATTAAAAAATAAGATTAAATCTTATTAGTTTTTAGTTTCTTTGTGTGCAGTATGAGTTCTACATCTTGGGCAGAATTTATTTATTTCCATACGTTCAGGACTATTTACTTTGTTCTTTTCTACACGGTAATTTAACTCACCACATTTAGGGCATTTTAAAGTTATGTTAGCTCTGTTTTCATTCTTTTTTGCCATATTAAATTCCCCTCCTTTTCGGATAACTACAGGTATTATACCAAATTATTTGTAATTTTCAAAGAAAATATTGCAAATTCTTGATACAATTCTCTTATTTACGTTACTTGCATACGTAGAATTTGTATTTTTATACCTTACGTGAGGAGAAATTGCAACAATACTCATTACCGGATCATCTTTTGGAGCATACCCAATAAATGACTTGCTATACGTTTCTGTATCTACTTTTCCGTCCAAATCGCTATCATAAAAAGTTTCTGAAGTTCCTGTCTTTCCAGCTGGATCTGGACTACCACCCATATAACCACGACCCAGCATTCCTTTCATAACGCTAGCAAATCCTTCTTTTACCCTTTTAAAGTATATGTTATCTATGTTGCTATTATTAAGTACCGTTTTTTGATACGTACTTTTTGTTTTACCTATGCTATTATCTTTTGTTGCATATTTTACTTCCTTTACTAAGTTTAACTTTAATCTTTCACCTTCATTTATAATAGTATTTACGTAACTTGCAAGCTGCATAACAGAATACGTATCATACTGGCCTATTGAGTAGTTAAGCAAAAGACCTGCGTTATATTCTTTTCCTTTATATCCTTCTGTTTCAAATGGTAGGTCAATACCTGATTTAACACCTAAGCCTAAGGAGTTAAAAACACTTCTATAAACTTTAAACGGAGCTTCATCTATTTTTACCGGCATATTATCATAATACTTTACATTAGCTACCTTAAGTGCTACTTGAAATTGATATGAATTAGAAGAAAGTTCTAGTGCTTTTAAATCATTTAAAGCCCCAAGTGATGTTTTCCAAGAACATTTTCTAGGTGTATTTTTAAACTTAATACATTTATCATATAATACCTCGCCTATTTTTAAATTACCAGATGAATATCCAGTTAACATAGATGCTCCCTTAACTATAGAACCTGGAGCAAGACTTCCAGTTAATAAATTAGTTGTATAATCACTTATTTTATATCCTTCAGCGTTTTCACTTATCTGCTTTGATGCCATTGCAAGTACTCCACCTGTTTTAGGATCAGTTATTATAACTGACGTGTGATCATAATACTTGGTATTAGGCTCTTTTTTAGCATTTATAAGTTCTTCTTTTATTATTTCTTCAAGATTTTGCTGAATATTAATATCAATTGATAAGACTATGTCATTACCACGCCTTCCCTTTTCTATTAAAGTCTTTTTACCATTTATTATTTGGTATTTATCTTTTTTACCCTTAAGTTCATCTTCATACATTTTTTCTAGATAACTAATTCCTACTCTATCATTTAAAGAGTAACCTTTATTTAAGTAACTTGCAACATCACTTTTTAAAATGCCCTGCTCACTAGTTGATACATTACCTAGTATTTGTCTTAAAGTATCACCATATGGATATGTTCTCTTCCAAGATGAGGAAACACTAAAACCTTTTAAATTATTTTTATTTTGCGCTACAAAAGCATATTCTAAAGGAGTTATATCTTCTTTAATTACTTTATCATCATATGAGTATCCATGATTCATTAAGTAATAGATGTACGCGCTTTTTTTATCAATGTCAGAATAAATACTAAGGTCTTCATCTGTTATTCTCATCTTTTTTAAAGCCTCTAAATCCTTAGCTTTTAGTTTTCTTCTTTTATATAGTTCGTATTCTTTATCAGTTATTTTTTTATCCGCTTTTTCTTTATTATTTACAATCCAAAAATCTTTAAGGCTATTTTTAGTTAGCTTTGCATAATTAATATCTATCTTACTTGCTAATAAATAAGCATAATCAATTTCATCTTTTACGCTTACGTTAGCTTCCTTTTTATAACTTATTATGTTTGTACCAACATTATCTACTATTACGTTATAATTTCTATCTAATATTCTTCCTCTTGGCATAGAAGGACCATACACTATTTTCGTAGATAATTTTTTAAGATTACCTAAAGAAGCTTTTAAGTTATGGGTCTGCATAAATGATAATTTTATGATGATAATTAAAAACATTAAAAACATAAATATAAGTAAAAATAACATTCTTTTTTTAGTTGTAACGTCTTTATTAGTATTATTCATAATTATCTCCTCTATTTTATTATGTTAATTTTTATGTGTTCATATTCATATAATAAATAAGGAGGATTTATATGTATGAAGTTATAATTAAAGAGTATTTAAAAAGACTATCCTTAAAAGATATTAATGATTTTGCAAACAAAAATAACGTTTCATTAAAACCTGGTGAAGATAAAGTTTTATATGACTTTATAATGAATAACTGGATGGAAGTTTATAAAGGAGATAGCGATAAAGCATTTAGCAAATTAAAGGGAAAAGTATCAGATGAAACTTATAAAAATGGAATAAAACTATTTAATGAATTTAAAAATAAATTTAGAAACTAAAAAGAACTGACTGGTTAAGTCAGTTCTTTTTATATTAATTTTCTAAAAACCAATTTTGCTAAGTGTCTTTTTTACGTCACCTTTATAATTTAGACTTACTGATACGTATACCAACTTATTTTTAATACGTTCTACCCTGTTATAATAAGCATCAGTTGTTTGTATATAACAATCATAGCCAGCACTACTTTTTTCTTTACCTTTATATTTTTTTCTTGCCTTAAAAACATTTGCATTATTTTTATATGCTTTTTTAGCGGTTTCTTCTGTTTTAAATACATAGTATTCAAACTGATATTTTCTATTATTAGCAGTCTTTACCATTTTTATATCAGAATCTTCTATACTATCAGTTATATCATTTACATCAAAGCCCATTTTTGTTAGTTCATTTGTCATATCAGATTCTTTTACGTTCATATTTTTACCACAAGCGGTTAAAGTAAAGATGCAAACTAAAAGCATTATTATAGTTAACGTTTTCTTCATTTTTATCTCCTTATTTCTTAAAGTATTTGTTAATTAGTTTATCTAATTCAGCAATATTTATTGGTTTTGATAAGTATTCATCAAAGCCTTCTTTTAAATACATTTCCTTCATACCAGTTATAGCATTAGCGGTTAATGCTATAATAGGAGGCATATTATAACCATCTAACTTTCTTAAAATATGCATGGTCTCTATTCCGTCCATTTCTGGCATCATATGATCTAAGAATATCATATCATAATTATTTTCTTCTTTTACCTTATAGATGCACTCCTTACCACTTATCGCAGTATCTATTTGGAAATTATATTTACCAAGTAATCTACTAGCTACTTTTATGTTTAACTTATTATCATCTACTATAAGCACTTTATAAGAAGAACAATCTATTCTCTTTATTTCAGTTTGAGTTTTTACAGGTTCCGTTATTTCACCTATTGCACTATCATTAATTATTTTTTGAGATAGTGTTACGTAAAATGTTGTTCCAACCTCATACTCGCTTTCAAACCAAATTTTACCATTCATTAAATCAACGTATTTTTTAGTTATTACAAGTCCAAGACCAGTTCCTTCAATCTCTTTAGAAGTTGCTTCATCTAGTCTTGAGAACTTTTCAAATAGCTTATCATAATCTTCTTTTTTTATACCATAACCAGTATCTGATACTTTAAATTTCAAGTTTTCAAAGTCTCCGTTTTTTTCTCCTGTGACAGTTAACTTTATCTTACCTACCTCGGTGTACTTAACCGAGTTGGTTAATATGTTTAGTAAAATCTGAAATAATTTAGTAGAATCTCCATACATTTTAGATGGAATATTTTTATCAACGTCAATTATTAATTTAATTGGTTTATTTCCTAATCTTGCCTCTATAATGCTTGATAGTTCCATTACAACACTACTTAACGAGTATTCTTTTTTCTCTAAAACCTCTTTACCTGACTCTATCTTTGATATATCTAATATGTTATTTACTATATCAAGTAAGTTGTTACCCGCTGATGCTATATGTGATATGTCAGTTCTTGCTGACTTTTCATCGAAATTCGGATTATTAAGTAATGTTTCACTAAAACCTACAATAGCATTCATAGGAGACCTTATCTCATGAGACATATTTGATAAAAAGTCTGATTTAGCTCTGTTTGATCTTTCTATATCATCTCTAACTGTTTCTAGTTCTTTTATTATCTTTAAATCTGGATTTTCAATGTTAAAGTATAAGAAGAACATTTGAACTGCTGCTCCTATCGCTGATATAGCAACATATGGAAAAGCAATTTGTAACCCAAATACAATACATAATTCTATTATCATTAACCAAACTGATAACTTTGTTCTAAAGCTTGCACCTTTTCCATGTTTAAATATGTATATTATTATAAGGAAAACGGATAGTGCACAAAAAGAAAATACGCTGTATGCTGCTGGACCTGGTATGTACGAGATAGCAGACGGATCAAGTTTTTCAAAAGGAACAATAAAGTATCCTAAGAAAAGTATAATAAATATTATACTTATGACTTTAGTTTTTTTATTGTAAGTCATAACTTGCCATAAGTTATCTTTTTTTATGTCACTAATAAAAACAATACTGTAATAATAAAGAAGTGAAAACCAAACGATACCAGTTGACCAGTGAATACGATATATTAAAAGGTTTATGAAGTCGTTATTACAATATCCTACTAATAAAGTTGCAACTATTTCTGATACAATTAAAATAACTTCAACTATTAACATATATCTGTATATTTTATTTCTTATTGATAAGAATCTTTGTTTTGAAAAATATACAAGTAATAATAATGTAATAAATAACAAACTTCCCATTGTTAACATTAATCCTGTTATCATAATTTCACTCCTTTTTATTTTTCACCAAAGAATTTATTTATAAGCTTATTTAACTCTCTAAAGCTAATTGGCTTTGATAAATAATCACTAAAACCAGCTTCTAAATATTTTCCTTTTAATCCGGTATATGAGTTAG